>NZ_JBQCFT010000255.1:0-30609 GCF_051958795.1 Luteibacter sp.
CCGTGGGCGCGCGCCGGGCGCGCGACATCTTGCCCCCCCCCGCCACCGGCCCTGGCGCTTTGTGGCGAAGGGCGTCGCGCGCTGGGCGCGCTCCTACAGCGGGTAGCGCTTTGGTATTCCGGCTTGTCCGGCACGAAACGCGGCGTGTCGACTCGGGGCCTGACCGCTCCCGATCCCGGGAAGCCACCAGCCTGAGGCGGCGCAAGCCGCTGAAAACACGCATTCGCGCTAGCGAATGAACCGATGACGAGTCGCCGACGCATCCGACGACCCCGGTAATGCGCGAAGAACCAAAAAAAAGCCCGCTTTCGCGGGCTTTTTTCTCTTAGCGCTTATCGCTCGGGGTGTAATCCCGGACGTCTGCGCCGGTGTAGATCTGGCGCGGACGGCCGATGCGCGACCCCGGGGTTTCGTGCTGCTCGATCCAGTGCGAGATCCAGCCGGAGGTGCGGGCGATCGCGAACATGACGGTGAACATCTCGGTCGGGATGCCCAGGGCCTTGTAGATGATGCCCGAGTAGAAGTCGACGTTCGGGTACAGCTTGCGCTCGACGAAGTAATCGTCCTTCAGCGCGGCCTCTTCGAGCTTCATGGCGACTTCGAGCAGCGGATCGTTCACGCCGAGCTCGTTGAGCACGTTGTGGCACGCCTCGCGGATGATCTTGGCGCGCGGATCGAAGTTCTTGTACACGCGGTGGCCGAAGCCCATGAGACGGAACGAATCGTTCTTGTCCTTGGCGCGCTTGACGGCGGTCTCGACCTTGTCGGCCGTACCGATCTCTTCGAGCTGCAGGAGCACGGCTTCGTTCGCGCCGCCGTGTGCCGGACCCCAGAGCGCGGTGATGCCGGCGGCAACGGACGCGTACGGGTTGGCACCGGTGGAACCCACCAGGCGGACCGTCGACGTCGAGGCGTTCTGCTCGTGGTCGGCGTGCAGGATGAACAGCAGGTCGAGCGCCTTGGCGACGACCGGGTTCACGTGGTACGGCTCGCTCGGCACCTCGAACATGGTGTGCAGGAAGCGGGTGACGTACTCGAGGTTGTTGCGCGGGTAACGGTTCGGCCAGCCGATCGAGTGGCGGTAGATGGCGGACGCAATGGTCGGCATCTTCGCGATGAGGCGGATGGCGGCGAGCTTGCGGTCTTCCGGGTTCTCGACGTTAAGTTCGTCGTGGTAGAAGGCCGAAAGCGAGGCGACCGAAGCGGCCAGCATGGCCATCGGGTGCGCGTTGTGGTGGAAGCCCTTCAGGAAGTCCTTCAGGTTCTCATGCATCATCGAGTGATGCGTGATGTCGTTCGAGAACTTCTCGAACTGCGGCTTGGTCGGCAGCTCGCCGTTGAGCAGCAGGTACGAGGTTTCGAGGAAGGTGGACTTCTCGGCCAGCTGCTCGATCGGGTAGCCGCGATACAGCAGGTTGCCCTTGTCGCCATCGATATAGGTGATGGCGCTCTTGGTGCTGGCGGTGGAGCCGTAGCCCGGATCGTACGTGAAGTAACCGGTGTCCTTGTAGAGCGTGCCGATGTCGACGCACTCGGCGCCCAGGGTGCCGCCGATGACCGGCAGTTCACTCACGGGCTTGTTGGATTCATCGACCAATTTGACGGTTTTGGCGTCGGACACGGCGAGCTCCTCTTTAACTTTGGGTGGCGCTTAGTGGGGTGGAAACAGCGGCGTGGGGAAGCCGCCGTACCGGCCGCGCGAGGCGACCGAAGTTCCCCATTATCGCACATCGCCCGGTCGAACGGCCGTTCGAACCGTGCAAATGCCACGCACGCAAAAAGACACGGGGCAAGCCATGGGCTCGCCCCGTGTCCGTCTATCCTCGCGAAACGCCACCCCGCAGGCGGCGCGCGGAAAGCGCCGGCTTACTTCTTGCCGTAGCGCTGGCGGAACTTGTCGACGCGGCCGCCCACGTCGAGGGTCTTCTGCTTACCCGTGTAGAACGGGTGCGAGTGGCTGGTGATATCCAGCTTGATGACCGGGTATTCGTTACCGTCTTCCCACTTCACGGTTTCCTTCGAGGACATGGTCGAACGCGTCAGGAACGCGAAATCCGAGGAGAGGTCCTGGAAAACCACCGGCTGGTACTTCGGATGGATGTTCTCTTTCATGGTCTTGATTCTTGAATGGCGGGGTGAAAAGAGCGGCATTGTAGCCCGGGGCTGGTCACTCCGCAACCAGCGCCCCATGCCCTTGTGGGAGCGGGGGGGGGGGGGGGCGGGGGTGGGGGGGGGCCCCGGGCCGCGCCCCCCCCCGGCCCCCCCCCCCCCCCGCTCCCACAGGGATGCGGGGTGTCAGGCGCCCAGCGCCCCGGCGATCAGCTCGCCAAACCGGCCCTGGTCCACCTCGAGCACGATCCGCGCGTTGGGCTTGCCGCCCAGGCGCTTGTGCCAGTCGACCACGGTGGCGCCGCGGGTCAGCCGGCCGTCCAGCTCGATGGCGACGTGCCGCGTCTCGGCACGGGTGACCATGCCGGGATCCAGGGCCACCGCCATCGCCAGGGCGTCGGCTGCGATGAAGCCCGTGCGTTCGTGCTCCGCGTTGAACTTGCGGGCCGTACCGAACACGTCATGGAAGAAGGCGGCGCGCTTGTCGCCCTTCGCGACCCAGCCTTCGTAAACATCATCAGGGAACGCGTGGCGCACCGTGGCTTCCCAGTCGACCAGGTCGAACATCTCGAACGCCTCGAAGACCACGTGGGCCGCCTCGGGGTCGAAACCGATGTTGAATTCGGCCGGGACCTTGCCCGTGTTGCCATGGCCGGTGACGGCGCCACCCATGATCACCAGGCGCTTCACGCGCTGCGGGAAGCCGGGGTCGAGGCGCACGGCCAGCGCGAGGTTGGTCAGGGGGCCGAGGGCCACCAGGGTCAGCTCACCCGGGCGCTCACGGGTGAGGCGGATAAGGGCCAGCGCGGCGTGCTCGCTCTCGGCCACGTGCTTCGGCTCGGGAAAGCCCACGTCGCCGAAGCCGTCCTCGCCATGCACGAAAGCCGCATCTTCCTCGGGTGCCCGCACCAGCGGCGATGGGCAACCGGCGAAGACCGGCGTCGCGGCGCCGACCAGATCAACCAGGGTCCGCGCGTTGCGCACCGTATGCTTCAGGCCAACGTTGCCGGCGGCGACGGTCAGGGCGGCGACATCGGTATGCGCGTGGGCCATGAGGATGGCGAGCGCGTCATCGACGCCCGGGTCGGTGTCGATCAGGAGCGGCAGTCGTGTCATCTTGCGGTTGCATCCGTTGACGGCCGGACAGCATAGCGCCGCCGCGACCGTTCAGACAGCCTTGGCTTCCGCCGCGGCGCTCTCCCCGAAATCGAACCCCAGCTCGCCAATCACCCGCTGCACGGCGGCGCACAGCTGCTCGAGCTGCGGCGTCCGCGCCGCCACGCGAGGGCGCAGGTCGAGCGTGCAGGTCAGGCCCATCTGCAACAGATCGGCGTGGGCGACGTGCAGCGTGTCGGCCTGGGCTTGTGAGAACAGCCCTGCCGCGCGCATTTCATCGATCAGCACGCTGTTGGCGGTCGTCTCCAGTAGCCCGGGGTGCCCGGCGGCATGGGCGAGCACGAGGCCCTGCAGCACGAACTCGATATCGATCAGCGCGCCCTTGCCCTGCTTCAGGTCGACACGCGCCGCATCGGACCGGTCGCGCTCGGCACGCCAGCGTGAGCGCATCGCCCCGACCTCCGCGAACACACGTGCCTTGTCTCGCGGCGCGCCGAGGATCTCCTTGCGCACCGCGTCGAGCATGGCACCCACGGCGGCATCGCCAGCGACGAAACGCGCACGCTGGAGCGCCTGGTGTTCCCAGGTCCACGCGCGGTCGCGCTGGTACGCCTCGAATGCATCGACGCTCGCCACCAGCAGGCCCTTCGAGCCATCGGGACGCAGGCGGGTGTCGACGTCGTACAGGCTACCGGCATGCGTCTGCGCACCCAGCCAGTGCATGACGCGCTGCGCGAGGCGCTGATACCAGCGGGTGCCATCCACGGGGCGCGGGCCGTCGCTCGTCGCGTTGGCGCGCTTCCCGTCATATACGAAGACCAGGTCGAGGTCGGACGCGAAGCCCAGTTCCTCGCCGCCGAGGCTGCCGTAGCCGAGCACCGCGAAACCGAGGCCGTCGCCAGGCAGGCGTCCGTGTTGCGCGGTCATCTCGCGCGCGGCAAGCGCAAGCACCGCACCGATCACCGCTTCCGCCAGCCCTGCGAGACGGCGCGCAGTCGCGGGTGCATCCGCACGCCCATCGCTGAAGGCAAGGCCAAGACGGAAGGCGATGCTCGAGCGGAATTCATTGATGCGTTCGAGTTCGCGCTCCGCGTCACGCTCATCCAGCGTGCCAAGCGAGCGGACGATCTCGGCGGAGATATCCGCACGCTTCAGGGGGATCTGATCGATGCGCGGATCGAGTACGTCATCGAGCAACAACGGCTGCGCGATGACGCGTTCGGCAAGGAACGCGCTCTCCGCGAACACGCTGGCAACGCGCCGGCGCGCACTCGGTTGCTCATCCAGCAAGGCTAGATACGACGAGCGGCGCGCGACGGCCTGCACCAGACGCACCATGCGCAGCAGGCTCGGCACCGGCGAAGCACTGGCCCGCGCGGCCCCGATAAGCTGCGGCATCAGGCGTTCCAGCCGCTCGGCGGAACGAGCAGACATGGAACGCACGGAGCCGGCGCGCGGCAGTTTCCCAAGCTCATCCGCTGCCTCCGCGCCCGGGATGAATCCAGAGGCTTCCATCGTTCCAGCCGTGAGCGATTCGTCGCGGGCGGCCTGCCACAACTCGATATCCGCCGCCGGGGCGGTCGCGGTCTGTCCCGCCTGCGGCACGAGCACCGCCGCAAACTCGGCCGATACGGCCGTGCGGTGTTTCGCGAGCTCGACCGCGAGCGCATCCCACGACGCATAGTGAAGGCCGAGCGCAAGGCGCTCGCGGGAAAGGGCATCGTCGGGAATGTCGTGCGTCTGCGCATCGCGCAGCATCTGCACGCGGTTCTCGAGCCGGCGCAGGAAGATGTACGCATCGCGCAGCAGTTTCGCGCGCGCTTTCGGAATGTAGCCGCGCGATTCACACGCGCGCAGCGCCGGCAGCAGGCCACGGACGCGCAGGGCTGGATCGCGGCCACCGCGGATCATCTGCGTGAGCTGCACGACGAACTCGATCTCGCGGATACCGCCGGGGCCGAGCTTGAGGTTCCCGGCAAGATCCTTGCGCGCGACCTCGGCATCGATCAGCGCCTTCATTTCGCGCAGGCCGGCAAACGCGGTGTAGTCGAGGTACCGCCGGTAGACGAAGGGACGCAACATGTCCTGGAGTTCGCGTCCCGCGGTGCGATCGCCTGCGACGGGTCGCGCCTTGATCCACGCGTAACGCTCCCAGTCGCGGCCTTCGCGCTGGTAATACTGTTCCATCGCGGAGAAAGGCAACGCGAGGCGTCCCGCGTTACCGAACGGACGCAGGCGAAGGTCGACGCGCGCGCAGATGCCATCGACCGTAGGCTCGGCGAGCAGGCGCACGAGTTGCCGGCCTTCGCGCACGAAATATTCGCCATTGTCGAGCGGACGCGTGCCATCGGTGTCGCCGCCGGACGCGTAAGCGAGCACGAGGTCGATGTCCGACGAAAAGTTCAGCTCATTGCCGCCCAGCTTGCCGAAGCCGAGCACGACCATCCGCTGCTCCTTGCCGCCCGGATCGCGTGGGATGCCGTAGCGCGCATGCATCGCGTTCTCGGACCAGCGCAACCCGACGGCAAGCAGGGTTTCATACAGCGCGCTCGTCGACGCAAGCGTTTCGTCGATGTCGTCGAGCCCATTGACGTCGCGGAACACCAGTCGCACCGCTTCGGCGTGCCGGAAGCGGCGCAGCACAGCCATGCAACGCTCTTCGTCGGCGGGCAACTCCAGTGTCGCGCCGCGTGTCGAGGCATCCGTGTTGGCCCGAAGTTTCTCCAGCCCCGCCGGGGCCAGGAGTTCGGGCTGCCTGCGCAGGATGTCGTAGGCGAAGTCCGAAGCCAGCAGCGTTCGCCGGACACGTTCGGCCACGCCAGCGTCGTCGTGCAGGGGAATGCGTGCGGCGCGGCATGCCGCCATCACGTCCGCGTAACGCTGGTCGATCAGGGCACGGAGTTCGGCGCTTTCGCGCGGGGCGGCTGAGGATTCATTCATGAGGTAGTCATTGTGCCTGACTTGGCAGGAAGGGCGCTGTAGCGCCGTTTGCACACGTTTCCGGCGCAAACATACGAAAAATCGTAGCGAAAAGTCGCCATTTGCCTGACAACCGGTTCATGTCAGCCTCGTTACAGTTCATGTCCCCCTGCGACAGGGGCGTGACACGAGGGATTTTATGAAAGGTAATTCAACAGGTTGGCGCGCCACTCTGGGCCGGGTCCTCCTTCCGGTGAGCCTGGCGCTGGTGTTCGTGTTCTACACGGGCTTCCTTGACGGCAACCCGGGTGTCGCGACGTCGGCCTGGGCGACACAGCCGCTGCATCTGTTCGCGAATGCTTTGCCCGGGCTGATGTGCGCCACCTTGCTCCTCGTGTTGACACGCCGGGCCGTGCTTTCTTTCGCACTGGCCTTCGTCGCCCAGGGCCTGGTGCTCTCGATCAGCGCCATCAAGATGAAGAACCTGGGCACGCCGTTGCTGCCCGCCGACTTCCGCATGGTCGGGCAACTCAAGAATGGCGGCCTCCATCTTCTCGGCGGCTACCTGCCCGCCAGCCCCTGGCCTTACCTCGCCATTGCCGCCGCCATCGCCCTCGTCGTGGCGCTCGCGAAGTATGAGCCGCCGCTGTTCGCCCGGCGCACGCACGGCCTGCGCCTGACGAGCGGCGTGGCGCTGATCGCCCTGGTCGGCACGCTCTTCGCCGGCCAGCCCGCGTGGTCGCGCATGTACAACAACGGCACGCTGAGCATCCAGCCATGGTCCGCGTCGGACAACGCCCGCGATAACGGCGTGGTCACGACCCTCGTGCAGTTCCGCCTGCAGAATGCCGGTAAGAAGACCAAGGCCGACCCGGCCGAGGCAGGCCAGTTCATCGCCGCCAGCGACAGTTCGCTGCGCCAGCACATGGCCAATGCGGCCACCAACCAGCGCCAGACTCCCGATATCGTCGTAGTGCAGAGCGAGTCGTTCTTCGACCCCTCCGTGATCAACGGCCTGCAGGACGAAAATTTCGCCCCCAACCTGCACCGTCTTGCCCAGCATGCGAGCTCCGGCCAGTTGCACGTGCCGACCTACGGTGGTGGCACCATCCGCACCGAGTTCGAAGTGCTGACGGGCCTGTCGCTGCGCTATTTCCCGACCATGCAGTTCCCCTACCTCGAGATGCACAGCGGCGTCATGCCGGGCATGGTTCGCGCACTGCGCTCGCACGGCTACGAGACCATCGCGGTACATGGCAACGATCCGGGCTTCTGGAACCGCACATCGGCGTTCAAATCGCTCGGCTTCGACCGCTTCGTTTCGCAGGCGGCGTTCCCCGCCGAAGCGAGGAAGCACGGTGAGCTGATGCCGGATAGCGCGATGACCGACCAGATCATGGCGCAGCTGAAGAACGATGGCCCGCCGCGCTTCGTCTTCGCGATCAGCATGGAAGCCCACGGCCCGTACGATAAGACCTACATCGACGATACCGCGGAGCGGGATGCTATCCGTGTACCGGAAGGCATCAGCGATGACGACAAGCTCAAGCTCCGCAACTACATCTATCACATGCGCCATGCCGACGCGGAACTCGGCCGCCTGGCCGACCTGCTCAAGCAGCGCGAGCGCCCCACGCTGCTGCTGTTCTACGGTGACCACCTCCCGGCTCTGACCGATACCTACGCCAAGGTCGGCTTCACCAGCGGCAAGGACATGCTGGCGCAGACCGTGCCGTACATCCTCATCGATGTGCACGGCGATGGACCGGCACCGCGGAACGGTGACCTTGCCGCATGGATGCTCCCCGGTCGCCTGATGGGAGACGCGGGCGTGCACGACGATGCCTATTTCGCGCTGACCCAGGTGGTCGCGCCGCAACTGGCCGCGCTGACCCACGCGCCCGATGCACCGGAATCGAAGGAAAACAGCCAGCTCAAATACACGGATGTGTCGATGGGCAACGTCGCTATGTTGCGCATGAAGCGCAAGCTGGATCCGCTCGTTGCGCAGTTCGCAACGCCCGATGCGGCGATGATCGCGCGCCAGCAAGCGCAACCTGAAGAAGACGCGGCGGCAGGCGCCGGGCAATAACGCACACGCGGCAACATCGCCGCTAACGCCACGCAGGTCACAGTTCTTGCCTGCCACCCTCACTAGCCTTCGTTCTTCCACTCGCGTGGCGGGTGGCGGAACGGGGGCGTGTGCCAGCCGTGGCCGGCTGGTGCTTCATGGACTCTATCCCACAGGCAGGAGTCATACGCATGAAGAGTTTCGCTTCACTCGGCAAGAGCGTGGCGTGCGCGGGCATCATCGCGTCCATGTTCTTCTTCGCTCTGGCAGCTAACGCCGCTGACGCATCCACCCAACCCACCGCTCCCACGTTGCAGCTGACGCGTGTCGGCGCACTGCCCGCACAGGCGAAGCCCGCTGGCGTCCCCGACGATTACGTGGTCACTCCCAACGGTTACTTCTCACCCGATTGCGTCGCCACGGTTCACCAGGGTGACGAACTGCAAGCCAACGGCATGATCCGTCGCGCTTCGGGCGTTACGGAAAAAGCACAGACCTGCGGCAAGGCGAACTTCTCCCTGCAGGGCGAGCGCGTCGAGCCCAACGGGCACCGCTCGCTGACGAACACGCCGCCGCCTGAGCAGAGCGGATGGGTGCAGGCCGCGAACTACAGCAGCAGCACGCCCATAGGTCGCATCGTCGCCAGCTGGACGGTACCGTCCGCACCGTCGGCGAAGAACGACCAGGTCATCTACTTCTTCCCCGGCCTCGAGCAGCTGCCTACCGTGCAATCGATCCTGCAGCCGGTGCTTGGCTGGAACGGCTACGGTGACAAGGCCTGGACACTCGCCAGCTGGAACTGTTGCGTCGACGGCACCACGTTCCACAGCGACCCGATCGCCGCGAAGGCCGGTGACAAGGTGGTCGGCGATACCTATTCCACCTGCGCCGCTGGCCAGGCCTGCTCGACGTGGAAGATCGATTCGAAGAACACGACAACAGGCCAGACCAGCACGCTGACCACCAACCCGTATGCCGACCTCACGTGGGTCTTCGGCGGCGTCCTCGAGGTGTATAGCGTCGCGTCATGCAACCAGTACCCCGGCGGCCCGATCACCTTCAGCAATATCCAGGTGTATGACCGCAACAACCAGCGCGTATCGAACCCACCGTGGCAGGGCAGCGATACGTCCGGCATCGATCCGCAGTGTAATTATGGGCTGAGTACTACGGCTACTTCGGCGACGATTTCGTACTGAGGTAATCGCGCGCAAGCGCGCTCCGACAAGAGCGACCCAACGAAAAGGGCCCCGCGATGCGGGGCCCTTCTCATGCAGCAGTAACGCGGGAAGCAGGACTTAGAAGTCCATGCCACCCATGCCGCCCATGCCACCCGGGGCACCGTGGCCAGCGCCGTCGTCCTTCTTCGGCACTTCGGTCACGGCGGCTTCGGTGGTGATGATCGAACCGGCGACCGAGGCAGCGTACTGCAGGGCCGAACGGGTGACCTTGGTCGGATCCAGGATGCCGAAGGCAATCATGTCGCCGAACTCACCGGTGGCAGCGTTGTAACCGAAGTTACCGCTGTTTTCCTTCACCTTGTTCACGATGACCGACGCTTCTTCGCCGGCGTTCGTGACGATGGCGCGCAGCGGGGCTTCCAGCGTGCGGCGGGTGATGGCGATGCCGAGGTCCTGGTCCTGGTTGGCACCCTTCAGGCCTTCCAGCGCCTTGAGCGCACGGATCAGGGCGACGCCGCCGCCCGGGACCACGCCCTCTTCGACGGCTGCGCGCGTGGCGTGCAGGGCGTCTTCGACGCGGGCCTTCTTTTCCTTCATCTCGACTTCGGTAGCCGCGCCAACCTTGATGACGGCAACGCCGCCAGCCAGCTTGGCCACGCGCTCCTGCAGCTTCTCGCGGTCGTAGTCCGAAGAGGTCTCTTCGATCTGCGCCTTGATCTGGCCGATGCGCGACTGGATCTTCTCGGCTTCACCGGCACCATCGATGATGGTGGTGTTTTCCTTGGTGATGACGACGCGCTTGGCGCGGCCGAGATCGTTGATCGTGGCCTTGTCGAGCTGCAGGCCGACTTCTTCCGAGATGACCACGCCGTTGGTGAGGATGGCGATGTCTTCCAGGATGGCCTTGCGGCGATCGCCGAAGCCCGGTGCCTTGACGGCGGCGACCTTGACGATGCCACGGATGGTGTTGACGACGAGGGTGGCGAGGGCTTCGCCTTCCACTTCTTCAGCCACGATCAGCAGCGGCTTGCCGGCCTTCGCGACGGCTTCGAGCGCCGGGAGCAGCTCGCGGACGTTCGAGATCTTCTTGTCGTGGATGAGGATGAACGGGTCGTCCAGCTCAACCTGCTGCGACTGCTGGTTGTTGATGAAGTACGGCGAGAGGTAGCCGCGATCGAACTGCATGCCTTCGACGACGTCAAGTTCGTTCTCGAGACCCGAACCTTCTTCAACCGTGATCACGCCTTCCTTGCCGACCTTCTTCATCGCGTTGGCGATGATGTCGCCGATGTTGGCATCGGAGTTGGCCGAGATGGTGCCGACCTGGGCAATGGCCTTGTCGTCAGCGGTGGGCTTCGAGAGCGACTTCAGCTCGCCGACGGCGGCCACGACGGCCTGGTCGATACCGCGCTTGAGGTCCATCGGGTTGATGCCGGCCGCCACGGCCTTGAGGCCTTCCTGGATGAACGCCTGGGCGAGGACCGTCGCGGTCGTGGTGCCGTCACCGGCCACGTCGGAGGTCTTCGAGGCGGCTTCCTTCACGATCTGGGCGCCGATGTTCTCGTACTTGTCGGCGAGTTCGATTTCCTTCGCGACCGAGACACCGTCCTTCGTGACGGTCGGGGTGCCGAAGCTCTTCTCGAGCACGACGTTGCGGCCCTTCGGGCCCAGGGTGACCTTGACGGCATTGGCGAGGGTGTTGACACCCTTCAGCATGCGGGCGCGGACGTCTTCGCCGAAGCGGACTTCTTTAGCTGCCATGGGATAAATCCTTGGAAATTAGGTAAGAAAGGGGAAACGCGAGGTCAGGCGAGCGAGGCTCAGCCTTCGATGACCGCCACGATGTCGTCTTCCTTCAGGAAGACCAGCTCTTCGCCGTCGATCTTGATTTCCTGGCCGGCGTACTTGCCGAACAGGACGGTGTCACCTTCCTTCACCGACATCGGACGGACGCTGCCGTTCTCGAGGATGCGGCCGTTACCGGCGGCGATGACCTTGCCGCGGGTGGGCTTCTCGGTGGCGCTGTCCGGGATAACGATACCGCCGGCGGAGACGCGCTCCTCTTCCAGGCGCTTGACGATGACGCGATCGTGCAGCGGGCGCAGCTTGCTCATGAGTGACTCCAAAGCAGGTGGTTGTTATGTAAGAGAAAATGGCCACCCCGTTAGCACTTGGCCGGGGTGAGTGCCAGAATTCTAGCCAAAGCACGCCCGTGATCGGAAGAGCTTTGGATGGCCGAGACATGGCGTCGCTACGAAACGGTTCAAGGTCTCCCGGTACAAAAAGTCGCGATCGGGCCCGCGGCAACGGGGATGCAAGCTAATCCGCACTCACCCGGTCATAATCATCGACGCCCTTGCGGTTCGTCGCCGCACCGATCCATGGAGCCACCATGCCGTCGTTCGCCCGCCTCATGCGGAACCTGGCCATCCTGGCCAGCCTGAGCCTCTTCGCCCTGCCCGCCCTGGCGCAGGACGATGACAACCTGCTGCCGGTCACCCAGGCGTTCCACCTGACCTCGGATGCCAGCCAGCCGGGCATGGTGAAGCTGCACTGGCGGATCGCCCCGGACTATTACCTGTACCGGGGGCGGATCAAGATCAAGGCTGTGGACGCCGCCGCGGTGAAGCTCGGCGAGCCCACGCTCCCCGACGGCCTGAAAAAGCACGACGAATACCTCGGCGACGTGGAGATCTACCACGGCGACATCGAGGCGACGGTGCCCTACACGCTGGCTGACGCCGCGACGAAGGTGCTGGCGCTGGACGTGCAGTACCAGGGCTGCCACGAGGTGGAGCCGAAGATCTGCTACCCGCCGAATACCGAGCACCTGAAGCTCACCATCGGCGCGCCGTCCACCATTCCTGCCGGCGATGCCCCTGCCGCCCCGGCGGCGAAGGGCAACGGCGCCGCACTGCTCGGCGCCCCCGCGGCGACCCCCGGCACGGATGCCCAGGCCCTGCCGGCCAACCAGGCGTTCCGCTTCGAAGCCCTCGCGAAGGACGGCAGGAGCCTGCTCCTGCGCTGGACGATGCCGAAGGACTACTACCTCTATCGCGACAAGACCGAGATCAAGGTGCTCTCGCCCGCGGGCGTATCGGCGGGTGAGCCGGACTGGCCCAGCGGCATCGCGCACCACGACGAACATTTCGGCGACACCATCGTCTATTTCGACCAGGTGGAAGTACCGGTGCCGCTCAACGGCGCCGATCCCTCGAAGAAGGTGGAACTGGACGTCGCCTACCAGGGCTGCCTCGAGAACGGCATCTGCTACCCGGTGATGACCCGCCACCTCAGCGCCGACCTGGCCTCGGGCGCGGTCACCGTGGGTGATGCGGCGAGTGTTGCGTCGCCTGCCCCCGTCGCCCCGGCTGCCGCGCCGGGCGAGGTCGCCCCGACCCCGCCACCGGCGAACCTGATGCCCGGCGGCGCCGAGAAGGTCGGCTTCATCGCCGCCATCGGCCTCGCCCTGCTGGGCGGCCTGATCCTCAACCTCATGCCGTGCGTCCTGCCGGTGCTGTCGCTCAAGGCCATCACCGTGCTGGAAAGCGGGGAGAGCCCGGCCGCCGCACGCAGGCACGCGCTCTGGTACACCGCAGGCGTCATGCTGTCGTTCGCCCTGCTCGGCCTCATCGTGGTCGGTATCCGCGCGGCAGGCCACGGCCTGCAGTGGGGTGCGCAGTTCCAGCAGCCGGCGATCGTGGGCGTGCTGGTCTACGTGATGCTGGCCATCGGCCTCTCGATGTCGGGCGTGTTCGAAGTGGGCGGCTCCCTGGGTAACGTGGGCAGCGGCCTCGCCTCGCGCTCCGGCCCGACCGGCGACTTCTTCACTGGCGTACTGGCCGTCGTGGTCGCCAGCCCGTGCACCGCGCCGTTCATGGGCTCCGCCATCGCCTTCGCGTTCGCGGCGCCGCTGTACGTCGCCTTCCTGATCTTCGTGGCGCTGGGCCTTGGCCTGGCCCTGCCCTTCCTGCTGATGGGCTTCGTGCCGGCGGTGGCGCGCATGCTCCCGCGCCCCGGCCGCTGGATGGAGACGCTGAAGCAGGCGCTCGCCTTCCCGATGTACCTGACCGCCGTGTGGCTGCTGTGGGTGCTTACCAAGCAGCGTGGCGCCGATGCGGCCGCGCTGGTGCTGGGCGGCGGCGTGCTGCTGGCCATGGCGCTTTGGTGGTACGGCCGTAGCCGTGGCAGCCGGCTGTCGTGGGTGCTCACCGCCGTGCTCGGCATCGGTGCGGTGGCGGCCCTGTGGACGGTCCACGGGCTCCCGGCCCCGACGACCACCCAGACGGCCTCGGACGGCTCCGTGCCGTATTCGCCGGAGAAGCTCGCCGAACTACGCGCGGCGGGCACCCCGGTGCTCGTCGACATGACCGCCGACTGGTGCATCACCTGCAAGGCTAACGAGCGCGCGGTGCTCGATACCGATGCCTTCCGCGACCTGCTCAAGCGCACCGGCACCGTTTATATGAAGGGCGACTGGACTGACGTGAACACCACGATCGCCGCCTTCCTGGAACAGTGGCACTCGGTGGGCGTACCGCTCTATGTCGTCTATCCGAAGGGCGGCGGTGAAGGCCACAAGCTGTCCACCGTGCTTACGCAGGACACGGTGAAGCAGGCCCTGGACACCGCGTCGGGCCAATGAAGCGCGGCCCGACCTTCTGGTTCGTCGCGCTCGCCATCGCCGCGGCCGCGCTCGGGCTCTGGCTTGAGCATCGGCGGGAGCACCCCTCCGAGATCAACGGCGTGACGATCACGGACGTAGGCGACATGGCGCCGGAGACCGCCTGGCTCAGTACGGAAGGGAAGCCGCGAACCCTGGCCGACTGGCGCGGCCACCGGGTGCTGATCAACTTCTGGGCCACGTGGTGCGCCCCGTGCCGCACGGAGATGCCGCTGCTGAGCGCGGCGGCGCAGGATGCGGCGCGCCAGGGCACGGTGATCCTCGGGGTCGCCGAGGATACGGCGCCGGCCGTGCGGGCCCATCTCGCCACCCACCCGGTGAAATACCCCGTGGTCATCGGTGCCACGGACGCGCCCGGCGGCTCGCTGTCGTTCGGAAATACCCGGCAGGTGCTGCCCTACAGCGTCCTGGTGGGCGAGGATGGGCGTATCCTGCGCCGCAAGATGGGCACGTTCAGCGAGCGGGAGCTCGCCGAATGGCTCAAGCCCTGAGCCTTTAGGAAAACCGCATGGATACCCTGCCCTCGCACGACGAGGCCATCGACGCGACCCGTACGTGGCTCGAACGCGCCGTCATCGGCCTGAACCTCTGCCCGTTCGCCAAGGCGGTCCACAAGAAGGGCCAGGTGCGCTACGTGGTGAGTGACGCCACCCAGCCCCTGCAACTGCATGAGGACCTGGTTCGCGAGCTCGAACTGCTGCGGGATACGAATCCCGACCAGGTCGATACGACCCTGCTGATCCACCCGGGGGTGCTGGGCGATTTCATGGATTTCAACGAGTTCCTGGAGGTCGCGGACGATACCGTCGCCGACCTGGATCTCGAAGGCGAGATCCAGGTGGCCAGCTTCCACCCCGATTTCCAGTTCGAAGGCACGGCGCCGGACGACATCACGAACTACACCACCCGCTCGCCGTTCCCCACGCTGCACCTGCTGCGCGAGGCCAGCATCGACAAGGCGGTGGCGGCGTTCCCGGACGCTTCGAAGATCTTCGAGGCGAACATGGAAACGCTGGACAAGCTGGGCGTCGAAGGCTGGAACAAGCTCTTCTCCGCGTAGGAGCCCACCCTGTGGGCGACATCTTTCGCGACGTCGCTTAAGGGCCTGTCGCGATACCGCGAACGGCGTCGCTCACAGGGTGAGCTCCTACGGGAGGGACGATACTCGCCAGACCATACGGCCGCGTGTGGAATGTCGCGATCTACCGCGAACTGCGGCGAACTCCACCGAACTGGACAACGTCCACGGACAGGCGCACACTTCGCGGCGTTCCGGCATTCCGGACCTCAGCAAGGTGAATAGTGGCCAGGATCCTCGTCCTGCACGGACCCAACCTCAATCTGCTCGGCGTGCGCGAGCCGTCGGTCTACGGACGCGAGACGCTTAACGACATCAACGTGTCGTTGCAGTCGCGGGCCCAGGCGGCAGGGCATGAGCTGAACTACTACCAGTCCAACGCCGAGGCGCAGCTGATCGACCGGATCCAGCAGGCGCGCGACGAGGGCACGGCCTGGATCCTGTTCAACCCGGCGGCGTACACGCATACCTCGGTGGCCCTGCGCGATGCGCTGGCGGCCGTGGCGATCCCGTTCATCGAGATCCACCTTTCCAACCCGCATGCCCGCGAGCCGTTCCGGCACCACTCGTATATGTCCGACCTGGCCAGCGGCGTGATCTGCGGCTTCGGCGGCGACAGCTACCGGCTGGCCCTGGAAGCCGCCCTGCTGCGCCTGGCCGTGCCGGCCGCCTGATACCCCTTTCGTGGCGCCCATGGCGCCCGTCCCACCACCAGAAGGTTTGTCCCATGGACCTGCGCAAGATCAAGAAGCTTATCGACCTGCTCGAGGAATCGAACCTCGCCGAGCTGGAAATCAAGGAAGGCGAAGAAGTGGTTCGCCTGTCGCGCGTGCCGAAGGGTGGCGTCGCCGTCGCCGCCCCGCAGGTCTACGCCGCGCCGGTCGCCGCCGCCCCGGTGGCCGCTGCCGCCCCGGCCGCCGCACCCGCTGCCGCGCCCGCCGCCGATGCCGGTCTCCCGGCCGGCCACGTCGTGAAGGCCCCGATGGTCGGCACGTTCTACGCCGCCTCCACCCCGGGCGCCCCGGCGTTCGCCACGGTGGGCCAGCAGGTCAAGGCCGGCGAGACCATCGGCATCATCGAAGCGATGAAGATGTTCAACCAGATCGAGGCCGACGTGGCCGGTACCGTCGTCGCCGTGCTGGTCGAGAACGGCCAGCCGGTCGAATTCGACGAACCGATGTTCGTCATCGCCTGAGGCCAGACCCATGCTCGAGAAGGTCGTCATCGCCAACCGCGGCGAAATCGCGCTGCGGGTGCTGCGCGCGTGCCACGCGCTCGGCATCAAGACGGTCGCGGTGCACTCCACCGTGGACCGCAACCTGAAGCACGTCGGCCTGGCCGACGAATCGGTATGCATCGGCCCGGGTCCCTCGACCGATAGCTACCTCAACATCCCGCGCATCATCGCCGCCGCCGAGATCACCGACGCCGGCGCGATCCACCCGGGGTACGGCTTCCTCTCGGAGAACGCCAACTTCGCCGAGCAGGTCGAACAGTCCGGCTTCATCTTCATCGGGCCGACCGCCGACGTGATCCGCCTGATGGGCGACAAGGTCGAAGCGATCCGCGCCATGAAGGCCGCCGGCGTACCGTGCGTCCCCGGCTCGGGCGGCCCGCTCGGCGACGATGTGGAAGAGAACATCCGCATCGCGCGCGAGATCGGCTACCCGGTCATCATCAAGGCCGCCGGTGGCGGCGGTGGCCGCGGCATGCGTGTCGTGCGCACCGAGGCCCACCTCGCCAACTCCATCGTCATGACCAAGCAGGAAGCGAAGGCCGCTTTCAGCAACGATCAGGTCTACATGGAGAAGTTCCTGGAGAATCCGCGCCACGTGGAAATCCAGGTGCTCGCCGATGGCCAGGGCAACGCGATCCACTTGGGTGAACGCGACTGCTCCATGCAGCGCCGCCACCAGAAGGTCGTCGAGGAAGCGCCCGCTCCCGGCATCACGCCGGAAATGCGCGCCGAGATCGGCAAGGTCTGCGTCGACGCCTGCCTGCGCATCGGCTACCGCGGCGCCGGCACGTTCGAGTTCCTGTTCGAGAACGGCCGCTTCTACTTCATCGAGATGAACACCCGTATACAGGTGGAACACCCGGTGACGGGGCTGGTGACCGGCATCGATCTCGTGCGCGAGCAGCTGCTGATCGCCGGCGGCGAGAAGCTCTCGATCCGCCAGGAAGACATCGTGCTCACCGGCCACGCGATCGAGTGCCGCGTGAATGCGGAAGATCCGGATACCTTCATGCCGAGCCCCGGCACGGTGAAGCGTTTCGAAGCGCCGGGTGGCCCGGGCGTGCGCGTGGATACCCACCTGTACGACGGCTACCGCATCCCGCCGAACTACGATTCGATGATCGGCAAGATCATCGTCCACGGCCCGGACCGCGCCACCGCCATCGCACGCATGCGCATGGCGCTGAACGAGACGGTGATCGAAGGCGTGAAGTGCAACATCCCGCTACAGCAGCGGATCATGGCCGACGTCGGCTTCCAGCAGGGTGGGCAGAACATCCACTACCTGGAAAAGCGCATGGCGGAGCAGAAAGAAAAAGAAGCCCCGCACGCCGAGTAAAAAAAAATCCCGCCGAACGGCGGGATTTTTTTGCTCGTAGGAGCCCACCCTGTGGGCGACATCTTTCGCCTCATCGCGCAGGCCCTGCGACGGTACGGCGAACGGCGTCGCTCACAGGGTGAGCTCCTACGGCCGCGCTCATGCGCGCTTGCGGTTACCGCTGATCCGCACCCAGTCTTCCAGCTGGCGCACTTCCAGGTTCTCGAACCACTCGGCGTAACGCACCAGCAGGTCCTCCTGCTGGCCGAACAGGATGCCGGAGAGTGCGAACGGTGCACCGGGCTTCACCGCCGCCGCGAAGGTCGGCGCGAGTTCGCCCAGCGGGCCCGCCAGGATGTTCGCCACCAGCACATCGGCGAGCTCGGCCGGCGCCTCGCCGGGCAGGTACACCTCGAGTGCCGCATCCACGCCGTTGCGCTCGGCGTTATCGCGCGAAGCCACCAGGGCCTGCGGATCGTTGTCGATGCCCACCGCGCGCGCCGCGCCACACTTCAGCGCGGCGATGGCCAGGATGCCCGAGCCGCAGCCGTAATCGAGGATGAGCTGGCCGGCCATCTGCTGGCCATCCAGCCACTCCAGGCACATGGCCGTCGTCGGATGCGTGCCGGTACCGAAAGCCAGGCCGGGATCGAGGCGCACGACGACGATGCCACCGTCTTCCGGCGGCTCGATGTTCCACGGGTACACCCACAGGCGCCGCCCGAACGGCATCGGCTTGAACTGGTCCATCCACGCACGCTCCCAGTCCTGGTCCTCGACCTCGCGCCAGCTGATGTGCGCGGGCTCGATGAAGGGCAGGTCATCGGCGATCGCCGCGGTCAGGCCGCGACGGTCGGCGTCGATGTCGAACAGCGCGTTCAGCACGATCTGGTTCCACAGGGGGATCTCGCCCACGCCAGGTTCAAAGATCGCCTCTTCATCCGGCGTCTCCGCATCGGCATCCTGCAGGGTGATCGAGAGGGCACCAAGATCCTCAAGCGCCGTTTCCACGCGCGGCTGTTCGGCGGCGCGGATCGTCAGGGAAAGTTCGAGCCAGGGCATCGTCGGGCCAACAGGACAGGGTAGGACCGACGATTCTACCCGGCGCGCACGCTATGATCGAACGATGTACACCCAGTGCCCCGAGTGCCTCACCGTCTATAAAGTGGAAGCGGAATCGCTGGTACCCGCCTGCGGGTGCCTGCGCTGCGGCCATTGCGGCAGCATTTTCAACGCCCTGGGCACCCTGGCCGCACAGCTGCCGCCCGAGCCATTCACCCGCCTTGTCGAGCATGCGCTGGACCAGGATCCGCCGCTCGCGGAGGTCGCGGTGTTCCGCCCGCGCGTGGCCGAGCCGGCTCCCGAGCCGGCCGGTATGCCGATCACCGTACCGGTTGAAGGCGCCGCGGAGATCCATGCCGGCGAGGGCGTGCAGGAGGGCGAGGACTTCACCCAGCTCACCTTTACGCCGCGCTTCGCGCGCGAGACGAAACGGCGCTCGTGGCGCACCGCGGCGTGGGTCAGCGTCTGCCTGCTGCTTGTGCTGGGCCTCGGTGCACAGCTCGCCTGGGCAAAACGCGACTCGCTGGTCGCCGACCCTACGTTCGGCCCCGCCCTACAGACGGCCTGCACCGTGCTCGGTTGCGAGCTGCCCCTCGTGGCGGCGCCGGGTGAGCTGAGGCTGCTGGCGCGTGATGTCGAGCAACACCCGTCCGTGCCGGATGGCCTGCTCATCACCGCCAGCGTGCACAACGACGCGCGGTTTGCGCAGCCCTATCCCGTCGTCACCATCGTGCTGTCCGACGCCAACGGCCAGCGCCTGGCCATGCGCCGCTTCCAGCCGGAGGACTACGTGGGTGACGCGGCGATCCGTACCCGGGGCCTGGCCGGAGGCGCCACGACCGCCATGGTCTTCGAGGTGCAAGACCCAGGCCAGCATGCGGTCGCCTTCGCATTCAGCTTTGAGTGACCATTCGAAAAAATTTCTTTTTGCAAGCCTGCACTTCGGCCCGGCAGGCGAGTACACTCAATCCCCTTCGCGACTTTCGGCCAGCCTTGCGCGGCGCCCACGTCGCATTCGCGATCATGAGAACAAGAACCGCCCGGGGCCCTGGTTCCGGACGCAAGAGGGACACGCCTTGAACGCTGTGAGACTTACTGCCGCCGAGGCCGCCAACGAAACCTCCATGCAGAGTGCTCTCAGCGAATGCGTCAGCCGTACCGTGCGCCGTTACCTGGCGGACATCGGCGATACCGAAGGCGGTGAAGGCCTCCACGCGCTGGTCATCCGCGAGGTCGAGGGCCCGCTGCTGCGCGAAGTCCTGGCGTTCCATGATGGCAACCAGAGCCGCGCCGCCGCCGCGCTTGGCATCAACCGTGCCACCCTGCGCAAGAAGCTCGCCGCCCACGGCATTTCCTGAGCAACCCGGCCAGCCGCCGTTTGGGCGGCTATAATGGTGCGCTTTCCCCTCCCGGAAAGTGCCCATGCCCTCCCCCGATCTCGTACCCGTCCGCCGCGCGCTCATCAGCGTCTCCGATAAGAGCGGCCTGACCGAGCTCGCCCGCCGCCTCGTCGCGGCGAACGTCGAAATCCTCTCCACGGGCGGCTCCGCGAAGGCATTGCGTGACGCCGGCATCGCCGTGCGCGACGTCGGCGACCTCACCGGCTTCCCGGAAATCATGGACGGCCGCGTGAAGACGCTGCACCCGAAGGTACATGGCGGCCTGCTGGGCCGTCGTGGCACGGATGACGCGGTGATGGCCGAGCACGGCATCCTGCCGATCGACCTGCTGGTGCTGAACCTGTATCCATTCGAGCGCACCGTCGCCAACCCTGAATGCACGCTGGAGGACGCGATCGAAAACATCGATATCGGCGGTCCGGCCATGTTGCGTGCCGCAGCGAAGAACTGGAACGACGTGGGCGTGCTGACCGACCCGGCGCAGTACGATACGGCGCTCGCCGAGATCGAAAGCCACGGCGGCCTCTCGCGCGCGTCGCGCTTCGCCTTCTCCGTCGCCGCGTTCAACCGCGTTTCGAACTACGACGCCGCGATCAGCGATTATCTCTCCGGCATCAGCCTCGACGAGACGCACACCGCCGTCTCAGGCCGCGCCGAGTTCCCCGCGCAGTCGAACGGCCGCTTCGTGAAGGTCATGGACCTGCGTTACGGTGAAAATCCGCACCAGGCTGGCGCGTTCTACCGCGACCTTTATCCGGCCGCCGGTACGCTCGCCACGTTCCGCCAGCTGCAGGGCAAGGAACTCTCGTTCAACAACATCGCCGATGCCGATGCGGCGTGGGAATGCGTACGCCAGTTCGATGCGCCGACCTGCGTCATCGTGAAGCACGCGAATCCCTGCGGCGTCGCCGTGGCCGCCGATCCGCTCGCCGCGTATGAGCTGGCCTACGCCACCGACCCGACCTCCGCGTTCGGCGGCATCATCGCGTTCAACCGCCCGCTCGATGCCGAAACGGCGAAGGTGATCCTGAAGCGCCAGTTCGTCGAAGTGCTGATCGCCCCCGTGGTCGAGGCCGGCGCGGTCGACGAAGCCGCGAAGAAGGCGAACGTGCGCGTGCTCGAGATCCCGAACGGCGACGGCCGCAACACGCACGATGTGAAGCGCGTGGGCTCGGGCCTGCTGGTGCAGACCGCCGACCACCGCCAGGTGACGCGCGATGAACTGAAGGTGGTCAGCAAGCGCCAGCCGACCCCGACCGAACTGGACGACCTGCTGTTCGCATGGCGCGTCGCGAAGATGGTGAAATCCAATGCCATCGTCTACGCGAAGGACCAGCGAACGATCGGCGTGGGTGCCGGCCAGATGAGCCGCGTGGTCAGCGCGAAGATCGCGGGCCTCAAGGCCGAGGAAGCCGGCCTCGTGGTCCCGGGCAGCGTCATGGCCTCGGATGCCTTCTTCCCGTTCCGCGACGGCATCGACGCCGCCGCGGCGGCAGGCATCGTGGCGGTCATCCAGCCGGGCGGATCAATGCGCGATAACGAGGTCATCGCAGCGGCCGACGAGCACGGCATGTCGATGGTCTTCACCGGCATCCGCCACTTCCGTCACTAAAACAAAACGGCCGCTCCATGAGCGGCCGTTTTGTTTCGCATCGTCGTAGGAGCCCACCCTCTGGGCGACATCTTTCACCTCAACGCGCAGGCCCTGTGGCGTTGTCGCGAACGGCGTCGCCCACAGGGTGGGCTCCTACGCCCTCACGGCGCACCGCGTAACGCCGCGCCAGCACCGCGCAGGTCATCAGCTGGATCTGGTGGAACAGCATGATCGGCAGCACGATCAGCCCCAACGGATGCCCGGCGAACAACACCTTCGCCATCGGCACGCCCGAGGCCAGGCTCTTCTTCGAGCCGCAGAACACGATGGTGATCTCGTCTTCCTTGTCGAAGCCCAGGGCACGCGCGCCATAGCGCGTGGTGAGCAGGGCCGCTGCAAGCAGCACGACGTTCACAACCACGAGCCCGCCGAGCACCGGCAACGGCAACTGGTGCCACAAGCCCTGCAGTACGGCCGCGCTGAAGGCGGTGTACACGACGAGCAGGATGGAACCGCGATCGACGAACGTGAGCATCTTCGCGTGCTTGCGCACCCACGCGCCGATCCAGCGCTGGGCGACCTGGCCCGCCACGAACGGAACGAACAACTGCACGACGATGGCGCTGATCGAGCGCCACGACATCGCACCCTGCCCCGAGCCCGCGATCATCAAGCCCACCAGCAGCGGGGTAATGAAGATGCCGAGCAGGCTGGAGGCCGACGCCGAAACAATAGCCGCGGGAACGTTACCGCGCGCGATCGAGGTGAATGCGATCGACGACTGGACCGTGGACGGCAGCGTGCACAGGAACAGGACGCCGAGGTAGAGATCGGGCGACACCAGCGGCGCGAGGAGCGGCTTCAGCAGCAGCCCCAGCAGCGGGAACAAGGCGAACGTGCTTGCCAGCACCGTCAGGTGCAGGCGCCAGTGGGTCATGCCGGCCACCACGGCCTCGCGGGAGAGCTTCGCGCCGTGCAGGAAGAACAGCAGCGCGATCGCGATATCGGTCAGCACCTCGAAGCCCTGGGCGGCAGCACCGCGGCACGGCAGGAAGCTCGCCAACAGGACCGTGGCGATCAGCGAAAGGGTGAAACCATCGGGGAGGAAGCGGCGCATGGCGGTCAGGGCGAGCGGAAGGTTGTCGCCTATTGGACCGCCGCCCATTTGATAAGGCAAATCGTTTTATCTGATCCGGTGATACGCTATGCGCATGAATGTCTCGATGCGCCAGCTTCGTGCCTTCCTCGCGGTCGCGGGCCACCGGCATTTCCGCCGGGCCGCCGACGCCCTGCACCTCACCCAGCCCGCCGTGAGCCGGCTCATCGCCGATCTCGAGGGCGAGCTGGACGTGCGCCTGTTCGACCGAACCACCCGCGAGGTCGTGCCCACGGAAGCCGGCCGCTACCTCGAGCAGGCGCTCGGCCGGGTACTCGATGAACTGGACAACGTGCTGGGCCACGCCCGCACCCAGGCCGACCCCCTGCGCGGCCGGGTGCGTATCGCCGCAGTGCCCACGCTCTCGGCCGGCCTGGTTCCCGCGGGCATCGCGAGGTGCACAGCGGAGCATCCCTCGCTCGAAATCATCCTGCGCGACCAGAACCAGGCCCAGGTGCTCGACGCCGTGCGCGGCGGCGAGGTGGACTTCGGCCTCACCGTCGAACCCGCCACACACGAGGAGTTCGAAGCAGAAACGATCCTGCGCGATCCGTTCCGGCTGGTCTGCCCTGCGGGACACCCGCTTGCCAGCCGCAAGCGGGTCCCGTGGACGGCCTTGTCGGGCGAGCCGCTCATCCTGCTCGACCACGCCTCCGGCAGCCGGCGCGTGATCGATGCCGCGCTCGTTCGACACGGTGTCGAGGCACGCATCACGCTCGAAGTGGGCCACCCGCACACGGCCTTCCGCATGGTCGAGGCGGGCCTCGGCATCACCGTGACGCCCGCCATGTCGCTCGATGCACTGCGCCCCGGGCTGGTCGCGCTCGCACTCAGCCCGGAGGAGCAGCGCAACGTCACCCTGCTGCGTCGGCGTGCGCGCTCGTTGTCGCCGCCAGCGCAGACCGCCTGGGATACATTCCGCGACATCGCGCTCACACTGGCTTGAACGCCTTGCCGCGATCCTCGGGCGCTTATGGCAGGAGATGGCGCATGACTTATCAGCTCTACTACTGGACCGGCATCCAGGGGCGCGGCGAATTCGTCCGCCTGGCACTGGAGGAGGCGAACGCGCCCTATGTCGATGTGGCCCGTGCCGAGGGCGACGGCGTGATGACGGCATGGCTCAACGGCGAGCACGACGGCGCCCTGCCCTACGCGCCGCCGTTCCTGAAATCCGGCCGGTTGGTGATCGCCCAGGTCGCCAACATCCTGCATTACCTCGGGCCACGCCTTGGCCTGGTCCCCGAGGGCGAGGCGAAGCAGGTCTATGCCCACCAGCTCCAGCTGACCATTACCGACCTCGTCGCCGAAGCCCACGATGTCCACCACCCCGTGGGCGCCGGGCTCTATTACGAAGACCAGAAAGCGGAGGCGAAGCGGCGCGCCGATGAATTCCGCGAATCGCGGATCCCCAAGTTCCTGCACTATTTCGAGAAGGTGCTGGAGCGCAACGGCGGCAAGTACGCCCTGCGCGAGTTCAGCTACGTCGACCTGTCGCTGTTCCAGGTGATGTCGGGGCTGGAATACGCGTTCCCGAAATGCATGGCGAAGCAGAAGCTGCCGCTGCTACGCGACCTGGCAAAGCGGATAGCCGCCCGCCCCAACACCGCAGCCTACCTCGCCAGCGAACGCCGCCTGCCACACAGCGAAGACGGCATCTTCCGCCACTACGCCGAACTCGACGGCTGAACGCCGCTACGCCGTAGGAGCCCACCCTGTGGGCGACATCTTTCGCCACGGCGTCACAGGTCCTGTGGCCTTATCGCGAACGGCGTCGCCCACAGGGTGGGCTCCTACGATCAGTCGGAGCCGGCAGGCTTCGGCGCAGCGCCCCACTCGTAGACCTTGTAATACACGGGGCTGACGTTGCGGGTACCGGAATCACGCACCAGCTTGCCTTCGTTGTTCGCCATGACCGTGTACGGCACGCCGTTCTTCGGCGTCACGCGGATCATGGTGAGGCGGCCAGCCGTACGGTATTCCTCAACCGTATCGGTGCCTTCGGTGTGCACGGTCACCTGCGGCGCGGTGTTGCCGTTCGCGTCCACCTGGCCATCGTCCTGCATGGACGGCAGGTTGGCCGCCGAGACCTTGCTGCCCTGCGCATCGGACGTCGCGGGGCT
The DNA here is from genome assembly GCF_051958795.1 of Luteibacter sp. Classification (GTDB taxonomy): domain Bacteria; phylum Pseudomonadota; class Gammaproteobacteria; order Xanthomonadales; family Rhodanobacteraceae; genus Luteibacter. The sequence continues at coordinate 25,049 of NZ_JBQCFT010000255.1, forward strand.
GGACTGCGTCGGCGGGGCCTGGTCGTACGGCACCGGCTTCTCGATCGGCGCCTGGCCGGAGCGGTCCGGCTCACCTGCCTTGACGCCCGGATCGTTCAGGCCCGGCGGCGGCAGCACCTTCAGCTTCGGGTCCTGGGCGGTCTGCGCCGCGGCCGGCAGGGCCAGGGCGAGCGCCAGCGCGGCGACGAGGGCGTGCATGCGGTTCATGGGAGTTCTCCGTGCGGGGCTGGAAGCATACCAAGGCGCGAGTCACACGCCACGTGAACAGGCGGTCCACGGCGGCCCGTGCGAGAATCGCGGGATGCCTACGCTCACCCTCATCGACGGGTCCTCGTACCTGTATCGCGCGTTCCACGCGCTGCCGCCCCTGACCAATGCGCACGGCGAGCCCACCGGCGCACTGTTCGGCATCGTCAACATGCTGCGGACCACCATGAAGGCCGGCTCCGACTACGTCGCCTTCGTGTGCGACGCGCCGGGCCGCACCTTCCGCGACGACCTCTACCCCGAGTACAAGGCCAACCGCCCCTCCATGCCGGATGACCTGCGCGCGCAGGTCGAGCCGATGATGAAGATCGTCGGCGCCCTGGGCTTTCCCATCCTCTGCGTGCCTGGCGTGGAGGCCGACGACGTCATCGGCACCCTGGCCCGCCAGGCCAGCGCCGCGGGCATCCACACGGTGATCTCCACCGGCGACAAGGATTTCGCACAGCTCGTCGGCCCGGACATCCTGCTGGTCAACACCATGACCAACACCACGATGGACACCGACGGCGTCATCGCCAAATTCGGCGTGCGGCCCGAGCAGATCGTCGATTACCTCACCCTGGTCGGCGACAGCATCGATAACGTGCCGGGCGTGGACAAGTGCGGCCCCAAGACGGCCGCCAAGTGGCTCGCCGAATATGCCAACCTCGATGCCCTCATCGCCAGCGCCGACAAGATCGGCGGCAAGATCGGCGAGAACCTGCGCGCCGCGATCCCGCGACTGCCGCTTTCGCGTGAACTGGTCACGATCCGCATCGATGTGCCGCTCGACCAGCATCCGAACGACCTCGCCATGCGCCCGCGCGACGTCGACGCGCTGCGCGAACTCTACGCGCGCTACGACTTCAAGGCGGCGTTGAAGGAGCTCGACAGCGGCGCCGATACTGCCGCGCCTTCGGCTTCGCCCGCTCCGGCCGCCGCGCCGTCCCTGGCCCCGGTCATCGCCGCGGATGTGTTCAGCGGCCCGGGCGAATACGAAATCGTCCTCACCGAAGACCGTCTTGCCGCGTGGCTCGAGAAACTCGAAACCGCGCCGCTCATCGCGTTCGACACGGAAACCACCAGCATCGACTCGATGCTGGCCGATATCGTCGGCGTGTCGCTGGCCGTGGAGCAGGGCAAGGCCTGTTACATCCCCGTCGCGCATGACTACCCAGGCGCCCCGGCCCAGCTCAGCCGCGAACACGTGCTCAATGCGCTGAAGCCGATCCTCGAGGATCCTTCGCGCCCCAAGGTAGGCCAGCACGGCAAGTACGACATCAACGTGCTGTCGCACTATGGCATCGCGGTGAAGGGCCTCGCGCACGACACCATGCTCGAGTCGTACATCTTCAACGCGACCGCGACCCGCCATGACATGGATTCGCTGGCCCAGCGCTACCTTGGCTACACCACGGTGAAGTACGAGGAAATCTGCGGCAAGGGCGCGAAGCAGATCTCGTTCTCGCAGGTGGATATCGAAACCGCCGGCAAGTACGCCGCCGAGGATGCCGACATCACGCTGCGCCTGCACCACGCCTTGTGGCCGCAGCTCGAAGCCGTGCCGTCGTTGCGCTCGGTGTACACCGACATCGAGATCCCCGTGGTGCCGGTGCTCGCGCGCATGGAACAGACCGGCGTGCTGATCGATGCGAACGAACTGCGCCTGCAGAGCCAGGAGCTCGGCAAGCGCATGCTCGAACTGCAGCAGAAGGCTTACGCGGCCGCAGGCCACGAGTTCAACATGGACTCGCCCAAGCAGCTGCAGGCCGTGCTGTTCGACGAGCTCGGCCTGCCCGCGAAGGTGAAGACGCCGACCGGCCAGCCCTCGACCAACGAGGAGGCCCTGGAGGCCCTGGCCGACTCGCACGAACTGCCGCGGCTCATCCTCGATTACCGCGGCCTTGCCAAGCTGCGCTCCACGTACACCGACAAGCTCGCCGGCATCGTGAATCCGCGGACCGGCCGCGTGCACACCAGCTACCACCAGGGTGCCGTCGCCACGGGTCGCATCAGTTCCTCCGACCCGAACCTGCAGAACATCCCGGTACGCACCGAGGAAGGGCGGCGGATCCGCCAGGCCTTCGTGGCGCCGCCGGGCTGGCGCATCGTCGCGGCCGACTACTCGCAGATCGAGCTGCGCATCATGGCCCACCTCTCGGGCGATGATGGCCTGGTACGGGCATTCTCCGAAGGTGGCGACGTGCACCGCGCGACGGCGGCGGAAGTGTTCGGGGTGCCGCCCGAGGAGGTCACGAGCAACCAGCGCCGCGCCGCCAAGGCGATCAACTTCGGGCTGATGTACGGCATGAGCGCATTCGGCCTCGCGCGCCAGCTCGGCGTCGATCGTGGCGAAGCCTCCGATTACATGGCGCGCTATTTCTCGCGTTTCGCCGGTGTGCGAGCCTTCATGGATGCCACGCGCGAACAGGCGCACCAGAATGGCTATGTCGAGACGCTGTTCGGCCGCCGCCTGTACCTGGAAAACCTGAAGTCACGTAACCAGGCGCTGCGCGCGGGTGCTGAGCGCGCCGCGATCAACGCGCCGATGCAGGGAACCGCCGCCGACATCATCAAGCGCGCGATGATCGCCGTCGCGGCATGGATCGAAGGCCGCGACGATGTGCGCCTGCTGATGCAGGTACACGATGAACTCGTCCTCGAGGTGCGGGACGACGCGGTGGACGCGGTAAAAGTTGCGATTGAAACGAAAATGAGCGGCGCAGCGGAGCTGAGTGTTCCCTTACAGGTCTCCGTGGGCGTCGGCGCGAACTGGGATGAAGCCCACTAAGCGCATTTAGACGTCTAAATCGTAAGTATTTCGTTCAACCGTTCATCCGGGCCGCGTCAAGCCATTGATTCCTATGGCCATGAACGCGGCCTGACTTTTTTTCGTATTTCATTGCAACTTCTGCCGCTGTCAGACGTCTATATCTTCGGACGCACGCAACGGCGTCCCATCGGTGGGCCCCACCTCCCTGGGGTCACCTCCGTGGATGGCCTGTCTTCCCCTGGGCCGGTCATCCCACCCCGCCCCGGCAGCTCCCCTGGCTGCCGGGGTTTTTTTTGCCGCGCGTCAGGGGTCGAGGCGCACCCAGCGCTTGTCGATCTTCGCGCAGACATGCTCGCCGCCGCCCGGGCACTGCCCGAGCTTTCCCGCCGCCTGCGCCGCGTTGATCTGGCGAACCCAGCGGGTTTCCCGCAACGTATGCTGCGCCTCCCAGATCGCATATCCGGCGGTGCCGATCACGGCGAACGAGCCCACCGCGGAGGCGATGAACGCTTTCCATGCGAAGGCCGTCTGCAACCTGCCGCCCGACACCATCCGGGATTCCAGCCGCGAGGCCGCGTTTTCGAGGCGAATCTCGGAGGCGCGGATCACCTCACCGAAACGCAGGATGGCGTTCGCGGTACCGTCATCGAGCGCCTCACTCGCGGCCTGGCGCAGATCCGCCGACACCTGCGCCGAAGCAGACAGCGCTTGCTGGGCCTGGTGCCCCATCGCCTGGCTCGCCTGCATGGTCTGCTTCGCCACCGCATCGAGCCGCTTCTCAATCCGCCCCGTCACCGCCGCGAGTTTGACGGTGAGGGATTTCACATCATCTTCGTCCATGGGACCTGTTACTCCTTACATCGACATAGCCATTGCGGGGGCTTGCTGTTGTTGCTGTTGCATTTGCTGTTGCGCCAGCGCCTGGTCGGCGAGCTCTTGCTGGCGATTATGTTCGAGACCAGTTTCGAGGAAGTCCTTGCCTTCATAGGACTGGAGAAAGTCTTCTCCGACGTCATCGAAGGCTTTGTCGTCGCCGGACTGTGCTGCGGCGACCAGTCGATCAAACGGATCGACATGGTCAAGCGACGGCTGCCGCTCCGCTTCGCTCAATGGAATCTGCCACCATGCTTTCGACGGAAGCGGATGCGTCGTCTCCCGATTCAGCTCACTCCCAGGTATCGGATCACGAATCGTTCGGATGTCTTGGGGAGCATGCGATGGAAGGTAGTTGAGTTTTCCATCAACTCCCTTGGCCTCGCTCTCACCGAACCGCCGATCTGTCCGCTGGATCCCCGCGTGATTCAACGCTGCCCACGTGTAGTCGACGCAGTTGTTTCGGAAGTCCTTGTACGTCATGTCAAAGCCGTACGCGCCAGCGTTTTCGCCGAACTCATTCAGCTTATCGAACTGCTCTTTCGACACTTCCATCGTCCGCGAGTAGAAAGGGTCGACGTACTGATCCTCGTCATTCTCAGATCGGGTGCCCGGTCCATTCAGGTCTCCGTGCTTGATCGGCGCGAACCCGAAACTCTCTCGCCTTACACCATCAAATGTCGTGTAGAAAACATGACCCGGCGCGGATCGATCCATCGTCGATGTATCCGTCTCAAGGAGGCCACGCTCGCCCCGTAGCGGAGTACCTGGCGCGGCCGCGTGGATCGTTACCGTGTATCGCTTTCTGTCCATTCAAATCCTTTACTTTCCGTGTGGAAAATCGCGTTGCACTGTCAGCCAACTAGGTATCGAATACAGCATCGGGGTATCCGCTACCGTATCGACATCGACCCGGTACTGCCCATACTCCTGAAATCGGAAGTGCACCGACTCCATCCGTTTGACGTCAGTGCCGTTGCTTGACTTAACGTAGGCAACATCGGTCTTACGTTCACTCATCGAAGGTACCGCGATGAACTTCTGCGTCTTGCTGTCGTAGTCGAAGTCCAGATCATGCACGGGCACCGCCACCTCGTGTCCATCAACGATGTGCCACACCCGCACGCGCAAATAGAGTCGCTGCTGCGGAGGGTACGAACTGAGATGGGAGAGGCGTGGATCCCTATCCGGATTCCAGAGAAACACGCCGACGATGTAGACGAATTCGAGATCTGCGTTCTCTTCCGTAACGCTTATTGGGATACGCACCGACTCCCCCTTACGGCTGACGTCAAACGGCACAGTTGCCAATGGTATGGTCGGCTTATCCGAACAGCCGACAAGACATAAGCACAGCATCAGCCCTAGGGATACCTGTACTGCCAAGCGCCTCACCGTGGAGCCAATGGCCCTCATTGCCCCCATGGTCGACAGCTTTATCCGCATAGCGTTGTTCCAGGAGCGGCGGCATAAACCGTCAACGTGTATCGCTTTGTATCCATGACTTATCCTTATTTTCCGTGTCGGTACTCACGCTCGACAGTCAGGCGAGACGTGACGCTGTCGAACATGGGCATGTCGTCGAGGGCCTCGACGTCGAATCGGTAGAAGCCTTTTTCGGGCAGCGTAAAATTCACAACCTCCATCAGCCCCTCAGTTGCCGAGTGAC
>NZ_JBQCFT010000256.1:0-5142 GCF_051958795.1 Luteibacter sp.
CGGCAGGCAGTTGCCCGGCTTGATCGGCGAGTCGGAACCCGACACGAGACGGTCGCCCACCGCCACGCCCTTCGGCGCGATGATGTAGCGGCGCTCGCCGTCGGCGTAGCACAGCAGCGCGATGTGCGCGGTGCGGTTCGGGTCGTATTCCAGGCGCTCGACAACGGCGGCAATGCCTTCCTTGTCACGCTTGAAATCGATGATGCGGTAAGCCTGCTTGTGACCGCCGCCGCGATGACGGGTGGTGATGCGACCAAAATGGTTGCGACCGCCGGTCTTCGACTGCGATTCGGTCAGGGCGGCGTACGGCGCGCCCTTGTGCAGACCTTCGGTCCGCACGCTGACTGCGTCGCGGCGGCCCGGGGAGGTCGGCTTGTGAGTGATCAGTGCCATCTCAATTCAACTCCTGGCTCAGGCCTTGGCCGACACGTCGATCGTGTGGCCATCGGCGAGGCGGACGTAAGCCTTGCGCTTGCCCTGGCGGTTGCCAGTGCGGAAGCGGAACGACTTGACCTTGCCCTTGGTATTCACGAGGTTCACGTCCACGACCTTGACGTCGAAGAGCTCCTCGACCGCGGTCGCGACATCAGCCTTGGTCGCCTCGGGAGCCACGATGAACACATACTGGTTGTGCTCAGCGAGGCGGGCAGCCTTTTCAGAGATGTGCGGTGCGCGCAGCGTGTTGAGCGTGCGTTCGGTGCTCATGCGAGCCACTCCTCGACCTTCTTGACCGCGTCCACCGTCATGACGACGAAGTCGCTACCGACCAGGCTGACCGGGTTCAGGGCCAGCACGTCGACGACGTGGATGTACGGAATATTGCGGGCGGACAGGTACAGCGCCTCGGTGGCGTCTTCCGACACCAGCAGGACACGACCCTTGACTTCGAGCTCGGCGAGCTTGGCGATCATCGCCTTGGTGCTTGCCTTCTCGATCGACAGTTCGGAGACGACCTTCAGGCGACCCTGACGGTTCAGCTCGGCAACGATCGAGCGGATGGCAACGCGGTAAGCCTTGCGGTTGACCTTCTGCTCGAAGCTGCGCGGCTTCGCTGCGAACGTCACACCACCGCCCACGAAGATCGGGGCACGGTAGTCACCGTGACGGGCGCCGCCGCCCTTCTGCTTCTTGAACTTCATCGTGGTCCCGGACAGGTCACCGCGCGACAGCTGCGCCTTGGTGCCTGCACGACCGCCAGCCTGGTAGGCAGTGACGACCTGGTGCACGAGGGCCTTCTTGTACTCGCCGCCGAACACTTCGTCCGAGACGGTGAGCGACTTGGCGCCAATAACATTCAGTTCCATGGCGTCTCTCCTCAACCCTTGGTCGTCGGACGGATCACGACATCGCCACCCGGCGCGCCAGGAACAGCGCCCTTGACCGCGATGAGATGACGCTCGGCGTCGACCTTGACCACTTCCAGGCCCTGCACGGTGCGATTGACCGCACCCATGTGGCCCGCCATCTTCTTGCCAGGGAACACGCGGCCCGGCGTCTGGCGCTGGCCGATCGAGCCCGGGGCACGATGCGACAGCGAGTTACCGTGGGTAGCGTCGCCCATCTTGAAGTGGTGACGCTTGATGGTGCCCTGGAAGCCCTTGCCCTTCGACACGCCAGCGACGTCAACCGTCTGGCCGACGGAGAACACGGCTTCAGCGGTCAGCTCGGCGCCGACTTCGTACTTGCCAGCGTCTTCCGCGTTGAGGCGGAATTCCCACAGGCCACGGCCCGGCTCAACCTTGGCCTTGGCGTAGTGACCCTTGGCGGGGTTCGTCAGCAGCGAAGCGCGCTTGGCGCCAGCAGTGACCTGAATGGCGCTGTAGCCATCCACTTCGGTGGTCTTCACCTGGGTCACGCGATTCGGGGTCGCTTCAATCAGCGTCACCGGAATCGAGCGGCCATCTTCAGTGAAGAGCCGGCTCATGCCGCACTTGCGGCCAACCAGTCCGATACTCATCTTCGTATCCTTTTATCCGCTCAGCCCAGCTTGATCTGCACGTCGACGCCGGCAGCAAGATCGAGCTTCATGAGCGCGTCCACGGTCTTGTCATTCGGATCGACGATGTCCAGAACGCGCTTGTGAGTACGGGTCTCGTACTGGTCGCGGGCATCTTTGTCGACGTGCGGCGACACCAGGATGGTGTAGCGCTCAATCTTGGTCGGCAGGGGGATCGGGCCGAGGACCGTCGCGCCAGTGCGCTTGGCCGTCTCGACGATCTCGCTGGCCGAACGGTCGATCAGACGATGATCGAACGCCTTGAGCCGAATGCGAATCTTTTGGTTCGCCATAAAACCGTGTCCTATTTTCGAAAGAACGTTCTTGTGATTCGAAGTGGCTTCTCGCCACCCCGCGCAACCCAGGTATTGCCAACTACGGGTGCCGCAACGGGCCGCCCGGGAACGCCAAAAGGCACCCTGAACGACCCGAAAAAGTCAGGCAGGCCGCAAAAACGGCCTGCCCAGACAGAAAAGTATAGAATGCGCAAAACGTTAGGTCAACAGAGCTCGCGCCCGTTGGCCTGGATTGCAGCATCCTATCCGGCTTCCCTGCCTGCGAACTCGAAGCGCTTTCCGTGCACCTCATTTCGCGTGGTCCCGGCGCCGCTAGGGCACTCGGGGGATATAGCCCGACGAGTATAGCCGGGTAGTTTTGAAATAGGAACCCCTTCTGGCTAAAAAATAGCCAAAAAAAAGGCGGGGGCTTTCGCCCCCGCCCTTACCCGACCCCATGGGGGCCTGGATGGCTTACTTCGTGATGCTGGAGACCACGCCGGCGCCAACGGTACGGCCGCCTTCGCGAATAGCGAAGCGCAGGCCGGCGTCCATGGCGATCGGGTGGATCAGGGTGACCGACATCTTCACGTTGTCACCCGGCATCACCATTTCCACGCCTTCCGGCAGCTTGATCGCGCCGGTGACGTCGGTGGTGCGGAAGTAGAACTGCGGACGGTAGTTGTTGAAGAACGGGGTATGACGACCACCCTCATCCTTCGACAGCACGTACACCTCGGCTTCGAACTCGGTGTGCGGCTTGATCGTGCCGGTCTTGGCCAGCACCTGGCCGCGCTGCACGTCGTCGCGCTTCAGGCCGCGGAGCAGGAGGCCGGCGTTGTCGCCTGCCTGGCCCTGGTCGAGCAGCTTGCGGAACATCTCGACGCCCGTGACCGTGGTCTTCTGGGTGTCGCGGATGCCGACGACTTCGATTTCTTCACCGACCTTGATGACGCCACGCTCGATACGACCCGTGACGACGGTGCCGCGGCCCGAGATCGAGAACACGTCTTCCACCGGCATCAGGAAGGTCTTGTCGATGTCGCGCTCCGGGGTCGGGATCCAGGTGTCCAGCGCATCAACGAGGTTGATGATCGCCGGCACGCCGATTTCCGACTGGTCGCCTTCGAGAGCCAGACGAGCCGAACCCTTGATGATCGGGGTGTCGTCGCCCGGGAAGTCATACTTCGAGAGCAGTTCGCGGACTTCCATCTCGACGAGCTCCATGAGCTCGGCGTCGTCGACCATGTCGGCCTTGTTCAGGAAGACCAGGATGTACGGCACGCCGACCTGACGCGAGAGCAGGATGTGCTCGCGGGTCTGCGGCATCGGGCCGTCAGCGGCCGAGCACACCAGGATCGCGCCGTCCATCTGGGCGGCACCGGTGATCATGTTCTTGACGTAGTCAGCGTGGCCCGGGCAATCGACGTGCGCGTAGTGGCGCGTGGCCGATTCGTATTCCACGTGGGCGGTCGAGATCGTGATACCACGAGCCTTCTCTTCCGGCGCCGCGTCGATCGAACCGTAGTCCTTGAACTCGCCACCGAAGCGCTCTGCACCGACCTTCGTCAGCGCGGCGGTCAGCGTGGTCTTGCCGTGGTCGACGTGGCCGATGGTGCCGACGTTGACGTGCGGCTTGTTACGCTCAAACTTACCCTTTGCCATGACTTGGAACCTCTAAAGATCGTTGAATAGGGTGGAATGAAGAAGCCCTATCAGGACTTCTTCATGACCTCGTCGGCGATGTTCTTCGGCGCCGGCTCATAGTGGTCGAATTCCATGGTGAACGTGGCGCGGCCCTGGGTCTGCGAACGCAGCGAGGTGGCGTAGCCGAACATTTCACCGAGCGGAATCATCGCGTTGACGGTCTTGCCGGACGGGGTCTCTTCCTGACCGGTCAGCATGCCGCGACGACGCGAGATATCGCCCATCACGTCACCGACGTAGTCTTCCGGCGTCACGACCTCGACCTTCATGATCGGCTCGAGCAGCACCGGCTGCGCCTTCGCGAAGCCCTGCTTGAACGCCATCGAAGCGGCGAGCTTGAACGCCATTTCCGATGAGTCGACGTCGTGGTACGAACCGAACACGAGCTTGACCTTGACGCCCACCACCGGGAAGCCGGCGAGCGGACCCGCGGTGATCGTCTCGCGGAGGCCCTTTTCAACCGACGGGATGAATTCCTTCGGAATCACGCCGCCCGTGATGTCGTTGATGAACAGGAAGTCGTCCTTGATACCAGCGGCGAGCTTCTCGTCAGCGCGGTCGGCATCCGAGATCGGCGACAGCTCGATCACGACGTGACCGTACTGACCCTTACCACCCGACTGCTTGGCGTGCTTGTAATCCGACTTGACGTCCTGAGCCTGGATCGTTTCGCGGTAAGCCACCTGCGGCTTGCCGACGTTGGCTTCGACGTTGAACTCGCGCTTCATGCGGTCCACCAGGATGTCCAGGTGAAGCTCGCCCATGCCCGAGATGATCGTCTGGCCCGATTCTTCGTCCGTACGGACGCGGAACGACGGATCTTCCGCAGCCAGACGGCCGAGGGCGATACCCATCTTTTCCTGGTCCGACTTGGTCTTCGGCTCCACCGCCATCGAGATCACCGGCTCCGGGAACGACATGCGCTCGAGGGTGATGATGCTGTCCTGCGCGCAGAGCGTGTCACCGGTCGTGACGTCCTTCAGGCCGACCGCCGCGGCGATATCGCCAGCGCGGACTTCCTTCAGTTCGTGACGCTCGTTGGCGTGCATCTGCAGGATGCGGCCGATGCGCTCCTTCTTCGACTTGACCGGGTTGTACACCTGGTCACCGGCGTTCAGCGTGCCCGAATAGACACGGAAGAACGTCAGCGCGCCGACGAACGGA
>NZ_JBQCFT010000257.1:0-30222 GCF_051958795.1 Luteibacter sp.
CGGCCTGGGCCTGCGCGTGCCGCACTACCAGGACGTGCTGGAGACGCGCCAGCCGCTCGATTTCGTCGAAGTGATCTCCGAGAACTTCATGGTGGACGGTGGACGGCCGCTGCATGTGCTGGAGCAGGTCCGCTCGCTGTACCCGCTCGCGTTGCATGGCGTCTCCATGAACATTGGTGCGGTCGATGGCCTGGACATGGACTACCTGCGCCAGCTCCGCCGGCTTGCCGATCGCTTCGATCCGCTGTGGGTGTCCGACCATGTCTGCTGGACAGGCGTCGACGGCATCCAGACGCACGACCTGCTGCCGCTCCCGTACAACGAGGAGGCGCTCGACGTGGTGAGCCGTAACGTGATGGTCGCGCAGGACGTGTTGGGTCGCCCGCTGGTCCTCGAGAATCCATCGACGTACATCGAGTTTCCGGCGGCCATGACCGAGGCGGCGTTCCTTGCCGCGCTGTGCGAACGCACGGGCTGCTACCTGCTGCTGGATGTGAACAACATCGTGGTCAGCGCGACGAACCACGCGCGGCGACTCGATGAGTGGCTGGACCAGATCCCGCTGGAGCGCGTCCGGCAGATCCATCTCGCCGGCCACAGCCAGGGCCGCGATCTGTTGGTGGATACCCACGATGCACCGGTGCCCGCTTCTGTCTGGGATCTCTATGCGCGCTTTACCGCCCGGCTGGGTCCGGTGGCGACGATGATCGAACGTGATGACCACATCCCGCCGTTCCAGGAACTGCTCGATGAGCTTGGGCAGGCACGTGCCATCGCCGCGACATCGGTGGCGGCGGCCGCATGAACCTCGCCGGCATGCAGCGGCAGTTGCTTGGTGCGCTGCTCGAGTATGCGCCGGAGGCATCCGTCGCCTCGGCGGGGCTGCGTGTTTACGCCAACAACGTCCGTGGCCAACTGGTGGAGGCTTTGCGCGAGACCTACGAGCGCGCGGAACGCTGGTTCGGGGTGGAGCGATTCACGGCGTACGCGAATGCATATATCGAGGCACACCCGTCTGGCGACTGGAACCTTAACCGCTACGGTGCGGACTTTCCCGCATTCCTGGCTGGCGAGCTTCCACCATCCGATCCAGGCGACGAGATCGCATGGCTCGATGGCGCGCTGAGGGATGCTTTCTATGGCGCCGACGTGGCGCCCGTCGCCTTGCACGACGTCACGGTCACGGACTGGGATCAGGCCATCTTCCGCTTCATCCCGTCGCTTCGCGTCCGATCCATGCGTTCCAACGCGCCTGCGCTGTGGGCAGCCTTGAACGCAGCGTCGGTACCACCGGACGCGATGGTCCTGCCCGAGCCGGTCGCCGTGCGCGTGTGGCGGGCGGACCTCACGCCGCGCTTCACCAGCATGGCGCCGTGGGAAGCGGAGTGCCTCGTGTCTGCCATGTCGGGTGCCACGTTCGGCGCACTCTGTGCGCAGCTGGCGGCCATCGAGCCCGAGACCGACGTGACCGTGCGCGCGGGCCAGCTATTGCGTGCGTGGTTCGACGACGGGCTCGTGAGCGATATATCCGACGTTTCCGATGGCCGGGAACCGGTGTTGACCCGCTGAATATCCTCCGGGGGTTATCATGGGGACTATCCGTTCGCTTCCCGATGGCTCCCGATGCCCATGCCAGACCGCCTGCGGGCGCGCCTTTCGAGTCTGTCCTCCCATGGTTTCCTCTCGCCCGACCAGTGGCGGCGCAGGGTGCTGTTCTGGACCGGCGCGGTCATCGTGGGCCTTGCGGCCGTGCTCTTCGCGCAGGCTGCCGACTGGGCATTCGCGGGGTTTCGCGCGATGGCCTCGCATGGTTGGTGGGTGCCGTTCCTGCTGACACCGGCGACGTTCGCGTTGCTGAGCTGGCTCACGCAGGGCGCGCTGAAGGCGACGCGCGGCTCGGGTATTCCACAGGCGATCGCGGCACTCAAGGTCGAGGAAGATCCGTTCCGCGAGCGTCTCCTCGCGCTCCGCGTCGCGGTCGGCAAGATGGGCCTCACGCTGGCCGCGCTTCTCGGCGGTGCATCGGTGGGCCGCGAGGGTCCGACCGTGCACGTGGGCGCCGGACTGCTCTATTCACTCGGGCGGCGCTTCGGCTTCGATGACCCCACCTCGGCCGGGCGCTTCATCCTTGCCGGCTCCGCGGCCGGCCTTGCCGCCGCGTTCAATACACCGCTGGCTGGCGTGGTCTTCGCGATCGAAGAGATGTCCGGCACGTTCGAGCATCGCATGAGCGGCACGCTGCTCACCGCCGTCATCATTGCCGGTGTCGTCTCGCTCGGCATTCTTGGCAATTACTCCTACTTCGGCATCATCGCGGCCGATCTGCCGCTGGGCCGCGCCTGGCTCGCCGTGTTGCTCACGGGTGTGGTCGGCGGGCTTGCCGGTGGCCTGTTTGCACGCCTGATCATCCCGTCCGCGCGCGGCTTTCGTGGTGTGATGGGGCGCCTGCGCGGACGCCAGCCGGTGGTGTTCGCCGCTGCGTGCGGCCTCGCCCTGGTCCTGCTCAGCCTGATGAGCGCCAATGGACTGTACGGCACGGGGTATGCCCAGGCGCAGGCGATCCTGCAAGGGCACTCCGATACGGGTCCGCTGTTTGGCGTGCTGAAGTTCCTCGGCAACATCGCGTCCAGCTGGGCGGGCATTCCCGGTGGCATCTTCTCCCCCGCGCTCGCGGTGGGTGCCGGATTGGGTGAGAACGTCGCGCACTTGCTGCCGGGGGCCAATACGCAGGCCGTGGTTCTGCTGGGCATGGCGGCGTACCTCTCGGGCGTGACGCAGGCGCCGTTGACCGCATCGGTCATTTCGCTCGAGCTCACCGCGAACCACGCGATGGCCTTGCCCATCCTTGCGGCGTGCCTTCTCGCCCGCGCGGTGTCGAGCGTGCTTTGCCCGGTGCCGGTGTACAAGGCGTTGGCCAACGCGCTTATCGATGCGCATGAGGCGAGCAAACGGGATGTTAGTGGCTCAGTTGCTGGGCAAGGCGAGCCGGGCTCGACTGACGACCAGGACCTCCACCAGAACGGGGCTATCCGTAATGACTGAAACGCCACCCTCGTTGGACGTCATTGCCGGAGGCTGTCGCTGCGGAAGCGTGCGCTACGCGCTCTCCCGCAACACCTTGCCGTTGACGTACGCGTGCCACTGCCTTGATTGCCAGACATGGACCGGTAGTGCTTTCAGTCAACAGTGCCTGGTCCCGGAGGATACGTTCACCGTTACCGGCGAGCTCGCGCTGTTCGAGCTGCCCGGCTCCGAAGGCAAGATTTCTTACCAGCGCATCTGCCCGACATGCCACACCCGCGTGTTCAACACGAACTCCGCGCGGCCCGGCGTCGTCGCCATCCGCGCTGGAACCTTCGACCAGAGCCATGAGCTCGATTGCGTGGCGCACATCTGGACGGCGCGGAAGCAGGCCTGGCTGATGATTCCGGAAGGGGTTCCTAGCTGGAGTCGTGCTGCGCCGGCTACCGAGCTTTTGCGCGCGCTGAGGACCTAGCGACCATCATCCGTCACCCGACAACGGTGCATCCGGCGCGAATCCGTCTGCATGGCATGGCCCCAACGCAATTCGCTGGCATGCGCGCTAACGCGCGTGGTCAGCGATACCGCCGTGCCGTTCGATCCATCCCACGGTCTTCTCGACACCACCGAACGGGAAAAAGTGAAGATGCACCGTCCCGTCTTCTTCCGTCAGCCCCGTAGCCAGCTGCTCAACGAAATGCTCCGGCCCAGCCGTACCAAGCAGCTTGCCGATCGAAATGCCGTACTTGGCCAGCATTGAAGCGGCGGCACCCACGCCGCACATGGCCGCGTAGCGCGCGAGTACGGCAATGCCGGCGGGGCCCGGCACGCCTACGCGCACCTCATGCCCGATGCCGCGCCCGCGCAGCTCTTTCAACCACGCCAGGACGATGCCGGCATCGAACGCGAACTGCGTAACGATCAGGGGCGTCATGCCGCGATCGCCGATGTGCTGGCATTTGCGCTCCAGTACATCCCACCGATCGGCCATGCTCATCACCGAGTGGGCCTCGGGATGTCCGCCGACGCCAACCACCTTGACGCACGAGCGCTCGAACACGCCCGTCTCGATTACCGCGAGGCTCTCGGCGAACGGTCCCTTGGGCACCGACAGGTCACCCGCGATGAGGAAGAAGCGCTCGACGCCAGCCTCGGCGACAGCGCGTTCGACGAACGCATCAAGCTCAGCGAGCGAATGGAGATGCCGCACGGCGATGTGTGGCATGGGCTCGAAGCCAAGCTCCCGCACGGTGCGCGCGGCGGCCAGCCGTGCCTCATCGCTCTCGCCCGGCAGGTACGGAATGAAGATCGTCGACGCAGGCGGGATCCGTGGCGCCGCCGCCGTGAGGGCGGCCATGCTCTTCGTACCGACCTCCAGCGAATAGCCGTCTATGAGGCCGTTCATATGATTCGTGCTCATGGATCCGTGAAATTTAACCATTTTATTTCATGGCCAGCCGTCGCTAGCATCCCAAGCTTACGCGGTCCCGCCGCTCCCCTCGCTCAACGCAAGAGTAAACATGATCCGTCCCCTCCGTGCCGTTGCCGTCTCTGGCGGTCTGCAGCGTCCCTCCAGGGCCATGGCCCTGGCGGTGCACCTGCTGGACCTGATCGCCAGCGAAGTGGCCTGCGACCGGCATCTGGTGGAGCTGGGCCATCTCGCGCCACAACTGGGCGGAGCCATCTGGCGTTCGCAGCTCCCGGACGCCGTGGAGCGGGAACTCGTAGCGGTTGAACAGGCGGATGTCCTGATCGTGGCGACGCCGGTCTACCGCGGCGCCTATACCGGGCTGTTCAAGCATTTCTTCGATTTCATCGGCCAGGACGCCCTGGTCGATAAGCCTGTCCTGCTGGCCGCCACGGGCGGCAGCGAGCGCCATGCGCTGGTGATCGACCACCAGTTGCGGCCGCTCTTCAGCTTCTTCCAGGCACGCACGCTGCCCCTGGGCATCTACGCGACCGACAAGGATTTCGTCGATTACCAGCTGCATAACGACGCCTTGATCGAGCGCGCGCGGCTGGCGGTCGAGCGTGCCTTGCCGCTGGTCGCACTGACACACCGTGCCGGGTCCCCGGCCGCTGGAAACGTCGCGGCAGCCTGAACGCGCGACCGACCATCGCTTCCCGAACTACCACGGCGACTCAAGATCCCGCCGACGAACCAAGGGTGCAAGACAGACATGAGCAGGGAATTCACCTTCCGCATCAAGAGTACGCGCTTCGATGAGGACTACCGTCCCTCCGAGAGCACCCGCATCACGACCAACTTCGCGAACCTCGCGAGGGGAGAGAGTCGCGAAGACAACCTCCGCAACACCCTGCGGATGATCGACAACCGTTTCAACAGCCTCGCACACTGGGACAACCCCAGCCGGGATCGCTACTCGGTCGAGCTGGACATCATTTCCGTGGAGATGGCCATCGACACCGCCAACAGTGGCGACGCGTTCCCGCTGATCGAGATACTGAAGACGACGGTGGTCGATAACGAGACCGGTGAGCGCATCGATGGCATGGTGGGAAACAACTTCTCATCCTATGTGCGCGACTACGATTTCAGCGTGCTGCTACCCGAGTACAACCAGGGTCGACCCACCTTCGGTGCGCCCGATGGCTTCGGCGAGCTGCACGGCAAGCTCTTCAGGCACTTCCTGAACTCGGATGCCTACAAAGAGCACTTCAACAAGCCGCCGGTCATCTGCATCAGCGCTTCAAGCAGCAAGACCTACCATCGGACGGGGATCCAGCATCCGATCCTCGGCCTCGAGTACCGGCAGAACGAGTTTTCATCGACAGACCAGTACTTCGAGAAGATGGGGCTGCAGGTCCGCTTCTTCATGCCGCCGGATAGCGTCGCACCCCTCGCCTTCTACTTCCGTGGTGACCTGCTCGGCAGTTACAGCACGCTCGAGCTCATCAGCCTCATCAGCACCATGGAAACGTTCCAGAAGATCTACCGACCCGAGATCTACAACGCGAATTCCGCGGCCGGCCACACGTACCAGCCCAGCCTGAAGCATCAGGATTATTCCCTGACGCGCATCGTCTACGACCGCGAGGAGCGCAGCCAGCTGGCCGTCAAGCAGGGCGAGTTCACGCATCAGCATTTCATCAAGCCGTACAAAGCCATCCTCGATCAGTGGGCCGCCAGCTACGCCGCCTGATCCACCAGACCAGAAGAAAACAACCCTCCATGAAAAGAATCCTCCCGACGTCGACCGCTGGCAGCCTGCCCAAGCCTTCCTGGCTCGCACAACCGGAACAGCTCTGGTCGCCCTGGAAGCTGGACAACGAACAGCTCGTTGAAGGCAAGCAGGATGCCTTGCGCTTGTCCCTGCACGAACAGCAGGTCGCAGGCATCGATATCGTCAGCGATGGCGAGCAGACGCGCCAGCATTTCGTCACCACGTTCATCGAGCACCTGAGCGGCGTGGACTTCGAGAAGCGCGAGACCGTCCGGATCCGTGATCGCTACGACGCGAGCGTGCCGACCGTGGTGGGCGCCGTGAGCCGGCCGAAGCCGGTCTTCGTCGAGGATGCGAAGTTCCTGCGCCAGCAGACCCGGCAGCCGATCAAGTGGGCGTTGCCCGGCCCGATGACGATGATCGACACGCTTTACGACGCTCACTACAAGAGCCGCGAGAAGCTCGCCTGGGAGTTCGCAAAGATCCTCAACCAGGAAGCGAAGGAGCTGGAGGCCGCTGGCGTCGACATCATCCAGTTCGATGAGCCGGCGTTCAACGTCTTCTTCGACGAAGTGAACGACTGGGGCGTTGCCGCCCTCGAACGCGCCATCGAAGGCCTCAAGTGCGAGACCGCCGTGCACATCTGCTATGGCTACGGCATCAAGGCGAACACCGACTGGAAGAAGACGCTCGGCTCGGAATGGCGCCAGTACGAGGAGTCGTTCCCGAAGCTGCAGCGGTCGAACATCGACATCATCTCGCTGGAGTGCCACAACTCGCATGTCCCGATCGACCTGATCGAACTCGTAAGGGGCAAGAAGGTGATGGTCGGCGCGATCGACGTGGCCTCGGACATCGTTGAGACGCCGGAAGATGTGGCCAATACGCTGCGCAAGGCCCTGCGCTTCGTCGACGCCGACAAGCTCTATCCGTCCACCAACTGCGGGATGGCACCCCTGGCGCGCAAGGTGGCACGGGGCAAGCTCCATGCGCTTAGCGCCGGCGCGGCGATCGTTCGCGAAGAACTCTCCCGCTGACATCATTCCTTCATTTTCCGCATTGCAGCTTGCCGACGGGCGCCGTCCCGTCCAGACTCGGCGGACCACAGGTGTCCTGCCGCTGTCATAGCGTGCAGGGTGAAACGGGAAGCCGGTCCGGGTGCCAACACCCCATTCCGGCGCTGCCCCCGCAACGGTAGGCGAGAACACCCGGCGACAAGCCACTGCGCACATGCGCGGGAAGGCGCTGGGGTGGGGCCACGGCCCCGCTCGCAAGCCCGGAGACCGGCCTGTGTCGGCGCGTATGCGCTGTTCCCGGGTGTTGCGGAGGGCAACCAGGCGAGCTGATCCAGGCCGCGGTTGCCCCACGCCCTGTCTCGTCTTGTCTCCTCCGCCCGCTCAACTCGCGGGTGTGCGATCTGGAGACATGACCATGAATAAGCTGGACCGAGTAAACCCCACCGTCGCGACGGTGAAGCTCGTTATCGATGGCGCCTTCGTGGAATCCACCACGAACGACTGGCGGCCGGTGGTCAACCCGGCCACGCAGGCCGTGCTTGCCCACGTGCCCTTCGCCACCACGGCCGAGGTGGATGCCGCAGTGGCCGCGGCGGCCGAAGCGTTCAAGACCTGGCGCAAGACGCCCATCGGCACGCGCGCGCGCATTTTCCTGAAGTACCAGCAGCTTATCCGCGAGCACATGGGTGAGCTGGCCGCCCTGCTGACGGCGGAACAGGGCAAGACGCTGCCGGATGCCGAGGGCGATGTGTTCCGTGGCCTCGAGGTGGTGGAACACGCCGCCGCGATCGGCAACCTGCAGCTTGGCGAGCTCGCGAACAACGTCGCGAACGGCGTCGACACGTACACCTTGCTGCAGCCGCTCGGCGTGTGCGCCGGCATCACGCCGTTCAACTTCCCGGCGATGATCCCGCTGTGGATGTTCCCCATGGCGATCGCGACGGGCAATACCTTCGTGCTCAAGCCCTCCGAGCAGGATCCGATGGTCACCATGCGCCTGGTCGAACTCGCGCTGGAGGCCGGCATTCCCAAGGGCGTGCTGAACGTCGTGCACGGTGGCGAGGATGTCGTGAACGCGCTGTGCGACCACCCGACGATCAAGGCCATCTCTTTTGTGGGTTCCACCCGCGTGGGTACGCACGTCTACCAGCGCGCCACGCTCGCTGGCAAACGCGCCCAGTGCATGATGGGTGCGAAGAACCACGCCGTGGTCCTTCCGGATGCGAACAAGGAGCAGACGCTCAACGCCCTCGCCGGCGCGGCGTTCGGCGCGGCGGGCCAGCGTTGCATGGCGGCTTCCACCGCGGTGCTGGTCGGTGAAGCACGCACGTGGATTCCCGACCTCGTCGCGAAGGCACGCATGCTCAAGGTCAATGCCGGTACGGAAACGGGCACCGATGTCGGCCCGCTGATTTCTTGCGCCGCGCGCGACCGCGTCGAAGCGCTGATCGCCGCCGGCGTGGAACAGGGCGCCACCCTGGAGCTCGACGGCCGCAAGCCTTCGGTGCCGGGTTTCGATGACGGCAACTTCGTGGGCCCCACGATCTTTTCGAACGTGAAGCCGGGCATGCGCATCTACGACGAAGAAATCTTCGGCCCCGTGCTCGTCATCCTCGCGGCCGATTCGCTCGATGAAGCCATCGAACTGGTCAATGCGAACCCCAACGGCAACGGCACGGCCGTGTTCACCCAGAGCGGTGCGGCGGCGCGGCGTTTCCAGGAAGACATCGATGTCGGCCAGGTCGGCATCAACGTGCCTATCCCGGTGCCCGTCCCGCTGTT
Organism: Luteibacter sp.; assembly: GCF_051958795.1. Classification (GTDB taxonomy): domain Bacteria; phylum Pseudomonadota; class Gammaproteobacteria; order Xanthomonadales; family Rhodanobacteraceae; genus Luteibacter. The sequence goes on from NZ_JBQCFT010000257.1 coordinate 9,005, forward strand.
CTCGTTCACCGGCTCGCGCGCTTCCAAGCTGGGCGATCTCGGCCCGTACGGCAAGCAGGTGATCCAGTTCTATACGCAGACCAAGACGGTCACCCAGCGCTGGTTTGACGACGAAACGCTCCACGCCGGCGTCAACACCACGATCCACCTGCGCTGATGGCCGCCGCCATGGATATGCATGCCACCCCTGGCCTGGTGGGGTTGAGTGACGACCAGGCGGCCTTCCGGGAGGCGGCACGGGAGTTCGCGCTCGCCGAACTCGGCCCGCATGCCGCTCATTGGGACGCCGAAAGCGAGTTCCCGCGTGAGGCCATCGGCAAGGCCGGTGAGCTGGGTTTCTGCGGGCTCTACGTGCCCGAGGAGGCCGGTGGCTCGGGGCTCACGCGCCTCGATGCGGCCATCGTGTTCGAAGAGCTGGCGGCGGTGGATCCTTCCACGGCCGCGTTCATCAGCATCCACAACATGGCGACATGGATGCTCGCGGCGCATGCCACCCCGGCGTTGCGCGACGCCTGGTCCCCGTCGCTGGCGAGCGGCGCACGCCTCGCGTCGTACTGCCTGACCGAGCCGGGCGCGGGTTCCGATGCGGGTTCCCTGCGAACCCGGGCGGAACGCGACGGTGACCACTACGTCATCCATGGCGGCAAGGCCTTCATCTCGGGCGCCGGCGCGACCGACATGCTGGTGGTGATGGCCCGCACCGGTGGTGATGGCCCGAAGGGCATTACCGCCTTCGCCGTGCCTGCCGATGCCGACGGCATCAGCTACGGACGGAACGAGGAAAAGATGGGTTGGCACAGCCAGCCCACGCGCGGCGTGACCTTCGATGGCGTGCGCGTCCCTGCTGACCATCGGCTGGGTGCCGAAGGCGAGGGCTTTCGCATCGCGATGAAGGGGCTCGACGGCGGCCGGTTGAACATCGCCGCCTGCTCGCTCGGCGCGGCGCAGGGTGCGCTCGATGCGGCGCGCCGCTACATGGGCGAACGCCGGCAGTTCGGCAAGAAGCTGGCGGAGTTCCAGGCCCTGCAGTTCAAACTCGCTGACATGGCCACGGAACTGGTCGCCGCGCGGCAGATGGTGCACACCGCCGCGCGCAAGCTGGATGTCGGCAGCCACGATGCGACCGTGTGGTGTGCGATGGCCAAGCGCTTCGCCACCGACGCAGGCTTCGCCATCTGCAACGACGCACTGCAGATCCACGGCGGCTACGGTTACATCCGCGAGTACCCCGTGGAACGGCTGCTCCGCGATTGCCGGGTCCACCAGATCCTGGAAGGCACCAACGAAATCATGCGCGTCATCGTGGCGCGCCACCTGCTCAACACCGACGAGGAATTGCGATGAGTCACGCGGACACGGCCTACCCGGGCCTGCATGTCGCCCATGAAGGCCACACGGCGGTCATCACGCTCACCAATCCACCCGCACATACCTGGACGCGGGAGAGCCTTGCCGGCCTGCGCGATCTCGTCCGCGCACTGGATGCCGACCGCTCCGTCTACGCGCTGGTGATCACCGGCGATGGCGAGAAGTTCTTCTCGGCCGGCGCCGACCTGAAGCAGTTCGCCGATGGCGACAAGGCGGTCGCGCGCGAAGCGGCACGACGTTTCGGCGAGGCGTTCGAGACGTTGTCTGCGTTCCGCGGCGTGAGCATCGCCGCCATCAACGGCTATGCGATGGGCGGTGGCCTCGAGTGCGCGCTCGCATGCGACCTGCGCATCGCCGAGGCACACGCGCAGATGGCCCTTCCGGAGGCGAGCGTGGGCCTGCTTCCCTGCGCCGGCGGCACGCAGAACCTGGCCCGGCTGGTCGGTGAAGGCTGGGCCAAGCGCATGATCCTGCTGGGCGAGCGCGTGGATGCGGCCACGGCCGAACGCATCGGCCTCGTGGAAGCCGTCGCGCCGAAGGGCGAAGGCAAGGCGCTCGCGCTTGCATGGGCCGAAAAGGCGACGAAGCAGAGCCCGGTGAGTCTCGCCGCCTGTAAGCGCCTGGTGCAGGCCACGCGCTCGCAGCCGTTGTCCACCGCACTGGTGGCGGAGCGGGAAGCCTTCGTCGATCTGTTCGACACCGCCGACCAGCGCGAGGGCGTCCAGGCGTTCCTCGACAAGCGCGCGCCCGAGTGGACCAACGCATGACCGCGAACGTTGCCCAGCCGCAGGACGAAAGCCCCGTGCTGTTTGAAGAGCGGCCAGCGGGTTCGTTCCGGATTGGTATCGCCACGCTCAACGCGCCGCGCACGCTCAACGGCCTGTCGCTCGACATGGCCCGGCTGCTGGATGAACGCCTGGCTGCGTGGGCGGACGATCCTACGATCGCTTTAGTGGTGCTGCAGGGCGCAGGCGAAAAGGCCTTCTGCGCAGGCGGCGACCTGCATGGTCTGTACCGCTCGATGCAGGCATACCGCGAGGGCGGCCATGCCGACGTCCGTGAGAACCGCTACGCGAGCGAGTTCTTCGAGGTCGAGTATCGTCTGGACTACCGCATCCACACCTATGCCAAGCCGATCGTGTGCTGGGGGCATGGCATCGTTATGGGCGGCGGCATGGGCCTCATGGCCGGTGCGAGCCACCGCGTGGTCACCGAGCGCTCGCGCCTCGCCTTCCCGGAAATCACCGTCGGCCTCTACCCGGATGTCGGCGGCAGCTGGCTGCTCCACCGTGTACCGCTGCGGGGCGGCCTTTTCCTCGCCCTCACGGGCGCAGCACTGAATGCGGGCGATGCCATCTACGCGAACATGGCCGATATCCAGATCGCCAGCGACCAGCGCGACGCCGTCCTGGCCGCATTGGCCGCCGCGAACTGGAGCGAAGACGCTGGCGACAACGCGAAGGCGGTGGATAACGTGCTGGCTGGTTTCGCTTCACCCGCGGCACCGGGCCCTCTCCAGGCACACCAGGCGAGCATTGCCGCCGTCGTCGCGAGCGACAGCCTCGATGCCATCGTCGAAGGCATCCTTGGCATGGAGGGCGACGACCCGTGGCTGGCCACCGCCAGGGAAACCCTCGCGGCCGGCGCGCCGGGTTCCGCGCGCCTCGCTTACGAACTGCAGCGCCGCGCCGCCGACCTTTCGCTGGCCGATGTGTTCCGGCTGGAGTACATCGCCTCGCTGCATTGCGCGGCCCATGGCGACTTCATGGAAGGCATTCGCGCGCTGCTCATCGACAAGGACCGCCAGCCGCGCTGGCGGCCGGCAACGTTGGCCGACGCCTCGAGCGACTGGGCCGACACCTTTTTCCAACTGACATGGGACGCGGCGGGCCATCCGCTCGCCGACCTCGGTGCCACGACGCATTCCGGAGCGAAGCCACAATGACGCAGATCGCCTTCATCGGGCTGGGCAACATGGGTGGCCCGATGGCCACCAACCTCCTCAAGGCCGGCCACGCGCTGCGCGTATTCGACCTGGTACCCGATGCCGTTGCCACCGCCGTGAGCCATGGTGCGGTCGCCGCGACGAGCGCACGCGACACGCTGGCCGGCGCCGAGATCGTGATCTCGATGCTGCCGGCGAGCCGACATGTCGAAGGGCTTTACCTCGGGACGGAAGGCATCCTTCCCCTGATTCCCGATGGCGCGCTGGTCATCGACTGCAGCACCATCGCACCTGCCGTGGCGAAGAAGGTCAGCGAGGCTGCGGCCGGGCGCGCCCTCGCCATGCTGGATGCGCCGGTCTCCGGCGGCACGGCCGGCGCCGCCGCCGGCACCCTGACGTTTATCGTCGGTGGCACGAACGAAGCACTGGAGCGCGCGCGACCGGTACTGAACGCGATGGGCAAGAACATCTTCCACGTGGGCGACAGCGGCGCGGGCCAGGTCGCGAAGCTCTGCAACAACATGGCACTGGGCGTCATCATGGCCGTGACCGGCGAGGCACTGGCACTCGGCGCGGCACACGGGCTGGACCCGGCGGTGCTCTCGCAGATGATGGCTGTGAGCACGGGCCGCAGCTGGGCGACCGAGGTATGCAACCCGTGGCCCGGCGTGCTGGAGAATGCGCCAGCGTCGCGCGGCTATACCGGCGGCTTCGGCACGGACCTGATGCTCAAGGATCTCGGCCTGGCTGCGGAAGCCGCGATGGGCGTCGGCGCGGCGATCCCGCTGGGCGAACTGGCGCGGAACCTGTACGCGCTAAACAGCAAAGCGGGGCGCGGCGGTCTCGACTTCTCGAGCATCGTGAAGCTGGCTGCGCCTGACGCATGAGTAAGCAGGACACTTCTTCATGCTAGAGCGCGGACACCTCACCATCCTTCGCGCCGTGGAGCAGCAGGGCTCGCTGACAAAAGCAGCCGAGTTCCTGTGCCTGACCCAGTCGGCGCTAAGCCATACCATGCGCAAGCTCGAACGCGAGCTTGGTGCGGAGCTCTGGCTTCGCCAGGGCCGTGCCTTGCGCCTGACACAGGCCGGGGAATATCTGCTCGCCGTCGCCAATCGCCTCATTCCCCAATTCGAACTCGCCGAAGCGCGCCTGCGTCAGTTTGCGCAAGGCGAGCGTGGCACCCTGCGGATCGGGATGGAGTGCCACCCCTGCTACCAGTGGCTGTTGAAGATCGTGTCGCCGTACCTGAAGGCGTGGCCGGAAGTCGATGTCGACGTGAAGCAGAAATTCCAGTTCGGCGGCATCGGCGCGCTGTTCGGGCACGAGATCGACCTGCTGGTTACACCGGATCCGTTGTACAAGACCGGCCTGCACTACGAGCCGGTGTTCGACTACGAGCAGGTACTCGTCGTGAGCCAGTCGCATGCCCTGGCTGGCCACGAGTGGCTTAAGCCGGAGCACTTGTCGAACGAAGTGCTCATCACGTATCCGGTCACGCTCGACCGCCTTGACGTGTATAGCCAGTTCCTGCAGCCCGCCGGCATCAGCCCGCGGAAGCAGAAGGCGATCGAGACCACGGACATCATGATGCAGATGGTGGCGAGCGGCCGCGGTGTCGCGGCGCTGCCGCGCTGGCTTGCCGAGGAATACGCGGAGAAGATGCCGCTGGTAGCCCTTCGCCTCGGCAAGGGCGGTATCGCCAAGCAGATCCACCTGGGTGTACGGGAAACCGATATGGATATCGATTACGTCACCGCGTTCTTTGAACTGGCGCGGGCGCGGGGGCGGGCTGGGGTTCGTTGAAATGGCTGACGCGCATCAGCCTGCAGCCCTCAGTATCAGGTCAGCGATCTCGCGGGGATGCGAAATCATCGAGACGTGGCTGGCCTTCAGTTCGATGGTCTGCGCATTCATGCGCTTCGCCATGTAGCGTTCGAGGTCAGGGTTGATGGTGCGGTCCTCGGTCGACACCGCATAGAAGCTCGGTTTCTGGCGCCACGCGGCGTTCGTCGTCTTGCCGGTTAGCAACGCCTTCTTGAAGGGCTCCTGCACCGCATAGAGCGCAAGGGCCTTGTCCTTCGGCAGGTCGCCCGCGAAATCGCGCAGGAAGGCTTCTTCCGTGAGACGCCCTTCATCGCCATCGAACACGATGCCGTTGGACGCGGGTGGCGTGGGGTACTTCTTCGCCAGGGCCGTGTAGTCCTCGCCAGCGTCCGGTGCGCGCGCCGCGACGTACACCAGCGACGCTACCTTCGGGTGCACGCCGGCTTCCGTCACGATCATGCCGGAGAACGAATGGCCCACGAGCACGGTCGGGCCGTCCTGACGGTCGAGCACGCGTCGGCAGGCCTCGACGGCTTCAGGCAGGGTCGTCAGCGGGTTCTGCACCGACGTGACGTTCAAGCCCTTCGCCTGCAGCAGGGGAATCACCTCCGACCACGACGAGCCGTCGGCGAAAAGGCCGTGGACCATGACGATGTTCCTTGCCTTGGTGGGCGCCGCCATGCCGGCGGCCTGGAGCGCCATGGCCCTTGTCGACAGCGCCACGGCGGAAAGGCCAAGGATCATGCGGGTCGAGAATTCGCGACGGTTCATGGGCGGTCTCCGGTGGCGGGCTGGTCGAGGGCCTGGATGACGGCAGGGGTGGTAGCTCGGAGGATGCGCCTGGGAATGTGACGGCCGCAATGTCGCCGGCTAGCCAGGCGGTTGGCAAAGGGGCAAGCTACGGGGCACGCTAGGGGGAAGGCTGGGACATCGCCTCGGGGCCGCTCACGCCACGCACTAGCAACGCCATGGCGACGGCCCAATTCACACCCAGCCAACCCAGGTACAACGAGGGTGGACAGCTGAATACCACCGCTTGCCATCCACGCGCGGCGGCTTCATAAGCCGCGGGCCCGCCGACTGCGCCAAGGATTACGCCGAGCCACGGGTGTGTGCGCACCACGCGGAGCGAACGATCAATCGTGGTCGCGAACGAAGCCCATAGCGCAAGGATCCATAGTGGCGCGCCGCCCGCAGGGAACGCGGGTGACGGCGTGGCGTAGTGCCACCATCCGAGCAGCGACGGCACGCCATCCACAAACGTGCCGAAGGCAACAGCCAAGATCAGGCGGCGAACATCGGCCATGGGATCAGAGCCGAACGGAAGCTGCACGGCCACGAACGCGCACGCAATGATGACCGGCACGGTCGTCGCGCCGCGCGACGCACCGACCACCAGGGCAAACCACAATGCCTGGTAACCGACGAAGTTGATGATGCGCATCCACATGGGAATCCCATTTGTATGTACCTAGTGGATATACGTAGCGGATCACCGGTTGGATGCAAGCACGACGGCGCAAACGCCAAGCGTCACAGCCAGGCCAAAGCCAAACTCCGTGGTGACGTAGGGTGCACGGCCGTCGGTCGCGGTCGACGCATCAAGCACGCCCTGGATCAGGGTGTTATGCACCGCATGCAGGATCACGCAAGGCCAGACGCTGCCCGATGCCATGCGTAGCCAGGTCATCACGAAGCTCAGGCCCACCACCATGACGGTGAAGCAGCTGATAGCGTATGCAGCGGGCGTACCTGCGTTGTAATCGGCGCCGAGAAGAACGGGGTAGTGCCAGACCGCCCAAAGCAAGCCGACGGCGAAACTGGTCCCCACGTAGCCCCACCGGGCGTACAGCCGCGGCACCAGGAAGCCACGCCAGCCAAGTTCCTCGCCGAGCGTCCAAGCCATGGTGCCGAGGACGATGAACACCATCGTGGTAGGAATACCGAAGAACGCCGCAAATGCAGTGGGATGCGTGGTGATTTTGAATGTCGCCGCGAGCGGTGCGCTGAAATGATCCCACTGGAATGCGCCGGGAATCATCGCCCATGCCAGCAGATAGACTGGCACGGCATAAAGCCAGGGGAGCGCGTAACTCCAGCCCAGATGCCGCGCGCGTGGCCAACTCCAGCCAAGCGAGCGGAAGTCCAGGTGGCAGATCAGGCAGGTAAGCAGCGCGGCGGTGCCGGGGCACCACATCAGCATGCGCGAGATCATGGGCGGCTCGCTACCGATGGCTACCGACAGCGAACAGACCGGCGCGCTCAGCGCGACAAGCCAGAACAGGAACCAGATGAGCGGTCGCTTTGAGGATTGGGCGTCGGTCACGGCTTGATTCGCGTGGGGGAGGCCGACAGGGTAAGTGCTGTAACGGACCGGCTCATGGCCCGGAAGTACCGGGAAAGTCCGGTAGTTCGCTAGAACAACTCCCCCTGCGGCGAATGAATCCTCGGCGCCACAAACCGCGAGGTATCCAACACCGTATCCCAGGCCCGATGCAGCCCCGCCTTCCGCGAAGCAACCTGCACCCGCTTGCGAATAATGTCCGCAAAAATCCCCTGCCCGCGCATCCGCGTAGCGAAGTTACTGTCGTAGTCCTTCCCGCCATTCATCTGCTGGATGAGGCTGATGATGTGTGCGGCGCGATCGGGGTAGTGAATCTCCAGCCATTCCCGAAACAGCTGCTTCAACTCATGCGGCAAACGAATGCACGTATAACCAATTGAGTTGGCTCCGTTGGCAGCAGCTCGCTCGATGATGCCTTCCACATCCTTCTCGTTGAGCGCCGGGATGATCGGCGCGACCAATACGCCCACGGGCACGCCGGCATCGTGCAGCGTCTTCACCGCCTGCAACCGACGATGAGGTGCCGAGGCTCTCGGCTCCAGCTTCGATGCCAGCTTGTTATCCAGTGAATTGATCGAGATAAACACCTGCACCAGGTTCCGCTCGGCCATCGGCGCGAGGATATCGAGGTCGCGCTCGATCAATGCGTTCTTCGTGACAATGGTGCACGGATGGTTGCACTCGTTCAGCAGCGCCAGCGCCGCGCGGGTGAGGCGCCACTGCTTCTCGATCGGCTGGTAAGGATCGGTGTTGCTGCCAATGTTGATCGGCTTGCAGGTGTAGTTCTTCTTCGCCAGCTCGTCGCGGAGGATCTCTGCCAGGTTGACCTTGGCGAACAGCTTCGTCTCGAAGTCCAGGCCGGCTGAGAGGTTGAGGTAGCCGTGCGAGGGGCGGGCGTAGCAGTAGATGCAACAGCATTTTATGACGATCTAGAATGTGTCCAGTTTTCCCAGAAGACTATGCCGCTAGCCATTAATTACGCCCGGGTTAAAATAGGAGGTCAGCCGTGGCGATTTTTGGATCCCCGAAGGCGACCATTTAGGGATCGCTTCATTCATACTCTGACGGTGTTCGTCCTGTCTGTACCGCCAGGGAGTGGCCATGCCCGCACTGCTTCGCAACGACGCAATTCGCTTATTTGAGGCTGCACAGGAAGCGTTACATATAGCCATCTCGAGCCTCTGGACTAGTAAGAGGAAAACGGAGCCGCCTGTAATCAGGCACGCTTGCCCGAATCAGATCCCTAATTAGGTTCGGCAGTTCCGCCTGCGCATCAAGGCGCGCCGCCCATGTAGCGAGGTCCGCTTCGTCAATCCACTTCACGTCAGTCGCCTGTGTACGCCCTACGAGCTCACCCACAAGAGGTGAAGATCGAGCGATGGCTATATTACCGCGTCCATTGCCGCACCGGTCTCGGGAGGGATCAGGCATGGTGCAAGGGCGTGGGGTTCGCCGTTATCGAGAGGGAATACCCGCAAGAAGCCAGGCGCAGGTTGAGCAAATTCGGCAGGATTGGCCGCCCATCCAGCTAGCCAAGGCCTCTCGATCGTGGAAAACGTGGAGGAAATCGTATCAACAGCCAGGTACGAATAAGGGATGCAAGTAGTCCGCCGATACACGCCAAAGCTACGAGGAAAAAGCCGACTGATCCGGGTATTTTCCAATGTAGGGCGACTCTGGCCAGAACTAACAGGCCGCCCAATACCGCGCAAGCTAAAAGCCAGCAAAGTACGGTGTTCATCGTTCGCTGCCATAGCATGGTTCTGTGTCGGGTCGTCCGCTTTCGCTGATGAACGATCATCTTCAACCTCTATCCGGACTCAGAGCGATTTACCACCAGTCAGGCACGGGCGTCGTCGTGTGACTCCAAGTCCTGCCGTCGCCTAGCCGATGCTGTCTCCGACACGAAGTACCCCCTTCGAATGAGCGAAGGTCACAAACTCGTTGGGGATCTAGGTTAGAAGCGGAGCCGCGACTCAAATGTATGGGACCTCACAGGACGATCTCACCAAGGCGCCTCCCCGGAACTAATAGCAGATCTTCCTCTAGTGCTGATGTTCGCGTGGAACTCACCCCGCGACTCCTCTGCTTTCGTCCTGCGGGTCACTGTTTTCAGATCAGGTACGCTCTCGGTCAGATTAGTCGAAGCAGCTGTTATCGGTCCTGCGCTCAGGGAGCGAGCGCCGGGCGAGGGCAGGCGCCCAACTAGTCTGATGAACGCATTCAGAACCTCAGCGTGGCATGCCCCCACAGAGCTTCGCTATCAGGGCTGGAAGAAGATGATAAACAGCCACCCCAAAATAACTGTGAGGCAGAGGGCTATGATTGCCCAAGGCCTCGCTCGAGGGGCTCCGCCTACGTCGTCCTCTCCGAAGAGCGGAAGACGCTTGAATGTGAAAAGTTTATAGTCAGGCTTCAGTTTCATTGGCCAAAGGCGTTCCCTCGGTACCTGACGCCTCGAACTTCACATCGTCGAGCGTCTCAAGATTGACGGAAAATATCTGTACCTCAGCGAGCCGTTGAAGCGATTCGAGCAGCGCGTGGCGAATTTGATAAAGGTAACCGAGGGCGGCGTCGCCCGCGCCAAAGAGCGAACGAGTGGAGCCTTCTGAGGTCATTTCCTTATCTCCCATTTGCCTAGCATCGTGTTCAAAGCGTTGCGCAATGGGACCCTTTGAAGCGATAGATCCTTCTTAACCCAGTAATCATCTACCAGCGTCTCACGCCAGCGCAAGCTCGGCGCCAAGACCCACGGGGCGCGCGGGGGCACCGCAATTCGCCGGCCTCAGGCTAACAGCGGATGGACACACTCAGCTCTAAAGTCGTAAGCGATTCAGCCGATAGACCGTCGGGCGCCGCGACTATTGGGCGAGTCAGACCGGTCCGTTGTGCGTGACCGTCCCCGGCCATTTCTCTAGTTTGGTTCACAACTATGAAAAAGCGTTCGACCGCATCCAGAGGCGGGTTCATCGCCATGCCCGGAAACTCCCAGGATCCGGTTTCTTTTATGGACGCCCTCACCAAGCGCATCAGCATCTTCCAGTTAGCGGTCCTAGCGATGGGTGGCATCCTCAGCTTTGTGATGATCACCCGAGTGCAGCAGTCGCTGGATGATCAAAAGTTTCTTCAAAGCATCAATGGATACGTATCTGACCTGAAGCCGGCAGTGAATGTTTCATGTGCAAACGTCGTCCTACCCGACGGCTCCATGCTTAACCAAGTTTCCATTCGCAATTTTGGCAAGAACGTCGTTCGCGTCACATCAATCGGCAGAGAACTTCGCGACGTGAATACGCACGGGCTTCTAAAGCCGTCCGTGGAAACTTTGCCGACCACAGTGAACGGCATGGACATGGATTTAACTCCCGGCACGGCGTGGGAAGAATCTGCGTCCTTCGGACGGTATGGTGGTTTTGGAACATGGGACGACGCCGAGGTCGCCGTGACCGTGAGTGTCGCCACGTCCGACACGATCGTAATGCTCGCAAGAACGGTACTGGCAAAGCGGATTTCAGACGCCGAAGTTGAAGCGTTCTCGAAGACAAAGGTCCGATGCAGGGCCAGTTTGGCTCCCGGCGGTCCGAGAGACTGAGGCAACGACCCGCATAACACCACGCATACAAAATCAAGAGTTGTGCAACGCTTCATCTCCTCCTTCTTCGAAGCACTGGCCCGAACGCCCCAACAACTGCGGGGAGCTCGCCCTCCGTCACCGTACGCTTGATGACGGCTCGGCGCTTACCTTGAACCCCTCCGGCTGTGCCCACTCGTCCGCTACGACTCGGCGCATCCTGACTACGTCATGTGCCCGCTTCCTCGATTTGCGCAAGAGCGAATCACCGCTGGTGTGTTTTACGACATCGTCAAGGAGAACGGGCTTTCCGATGCCTTCGGCCGGCGTTCCAGAGCTACATAGGCGAGGTTATCGCGGTTGCATGCGGCATGGGCTTCACCATCTATCTGAGATGGAATACCACGTTGGAAGGGACCGGAAAGAGGGCGTCGACTGGACAGTGGGTGACGACACAGGTGGTCTCTATATCGAGTGCAAAACGAAGCGCATGCGGCATCGAGCTAAGGACCTTAGCAACAGGACAGAACTCATGGGCGACCTTGCCGAACTAGCCAAGGCCATCGTCCAGCAATACAGGAACATCGACGACGTTTTGTCGGGTCGTACGACGCAAGCCATCCCCGCTGTGCCTGTGTTCACGCTGGTGGTCACCCTGGAAAACTGACATTTGCTTAGCACGACCGTGCGAAAGGCCCTCGCGGAGATGGTCACTGACCGAATGCAAAAAGCGTCGCTTCCCCTCAGGATGGTGGACGACATACCCTGGCAGGTCGTGTCTGCCCAGGAGTTCGAGCAGGTCGTGCAGGTCCTCGGTGGGGAGGGCGTCGCTCCCGTGCTGGTAGACAAGGTTTCGCCCGACTACCCATACGAGATCCGATAGAGGTTGTGACCATGGAACACTTCGGCCAGCCGGATAGAGTAAGCGGTACGCAGCGCCGGCGATGGCAAATTCGCCGTGCGTCGTGGCGAGCGGAGCGATATCGATAGCCGGCTGTGCGACAGCGTCTCGATCGTCACTTTTCGATGGCTTCGCGTAGCAGGCCCGAAAACCCGCTGAGGTCGCGGTAGAGGCGGACTGTTCAGTCATGGGACGATGCCCATGACTAGACGTACGGAAAACGAGGCGTGGCCTGGCTCCAGAGGCCAAGGACCATTCCTCGTGGGAGGCCGCACGAACATGGCGGCCTCCGTTCTCTATGTCGAGGCTATCACGTCTGCTGGTGACAAGCCTGGATCAACCCGCAAGGGCCTGAGATGCCGAAGATAGACTTGCGTGTGCACTACCACTCGCGCTCTAAGTCACAGTCGGAGGTCATTACGTGCTCCGACTAACCGTGCTCCCTTAGATCAAGAAAGAACCGGCGGAAACCGTGTGCGTGCCCGTCGGGTTGACTGGGAGAGGCTAACCCAGGAAGCAATCAGCCGTGGATATTCGGGTCACTGTCACCGAGCCCAGAATCCGGCGGCTGCGGATCATCGATTGGGCGGCCGCCCCGGCCTGGGTTATCTGGATTTTGCTTGCCTGGCGGCGCGTCCGGTGACGGCGGTTGTTTGTCAGGCGAAGTGGGATCGCCAGTGGAAATTTGGTTTTCGCGGCGATCGTTTGTCATAGCCGGGCTCCAGTGGTGCACTACTACGGTCCCCCAGAGTCTGTGACGGAAAGCACGTAGATGCGTTGCGCAGGCGTGAGATCTTCACACAGGTGATGACGCTTGGGCTCGTCGGGGATGGTAGGTGCTGGGACTATTCTCTATTTCCACCTGAACCTGCCGGGCACTTGTGCCCACGGCAGTCACGGCAGAGAGCACGGCCTGGGGTGTGACCCCTAGCACAAGCGCCCATAGCGCTAGCCCGCCCTCGTCGGCTTGGTCGAAATGCTCTAGCGGCTCTTCTTCTGTCATGCCTTTCCTAGGGCCGTGCGAACGTCCTTAGCCATGACGCCGACACGCTTCACGGTCTCCCGGAGCTTGTCCTCTGACACTCCAAATTCCTTGGTCCAATAGCGAATCTCGTAGGCCTCATTGACATTAATTCGCTGGGCATCAGCTGGACCCCGATTTGACTTATCGTCGCTCATGGCACACCTCCGCTTGAAAGCGCCAAAGCTGCGCAACGGACCGTGATATCGGCGTCGCCGATCCATGGAGAACCGGGGTATCCTGCGTTGATGGACATGACCGACCAAGAGACCGTCCTGCGCATAGCCCAACTCAACGTAGAGGCGATGGCGATGAATGAGGCGGCTCTGGACGATGACTTGGACGAGGCCCGGTTTCGGGCCCACCTGATCCGCACAGCCGCCCAGGAAATGGGCCTAGCTGGAGTGCTAGCGGTGCGGACGATGTGATCGTCCTATTGCGGCCTCCAGGGTCTGAGCCGTTGCCAGGTTAGGCCACGCCATGCTTAGACTGGCGAAGGTACTTACCCCCATAGCCCGGTCGGTCGCGAAATCCCCGCATTGCTAGGAGGATCAAGGCTAGGGTACACCGCTCGGGACTACGCCAGCGTCTAAGCGACCGGAGAGCATCATCCTAAAGTCATCTTCGAGGCCCTCCATCGCGGCCTCGATGGTCGTATCTACGAAATCGGATAGCTTTCCCCACTCCTCGTATGCTGCGTTAGTCGAACCATGCAGTTGCACCATGTAAAAGAACTTGTTGTACGTCGAACGCGCCTTCGCTTCGATGTCTCGCAAACTGACCGCAGTAGGCTTCGGGACAAGGACAAGCAGAGGCTTGTAGCCTGCGGTGAAACTGTTATATGCGGCGGCGGCCTTCATCCTTAGATCCTCCTTCGTGGGTCCGCCCGTCATTTCAAACACGGAGACGTATGCCCTGAGTGCGTCCTTTAGATCTGTGAGCAAGGCATATATGGCGACCAGCGCATCAGCCCGGCGGTCGTAGAGTCCAGCCACATGCACTTGGCGTTCTGCCGCCTCGATGCTCAGTTGAGCCGTTAGTCTCGCCAGTTCAACGTCGGACTTAGCTTTAAGATCATGACGTAGCACTTCAATCCGAGAGTCTGTCGTCGCCTTCAGATCATCTCGTAGCTTGTCGCCAAGCGCATCTGACTCGCGCTTCAGCTTGTCCTTGTGCGTTGCAAGGTCTTTCGCATACTCACCTTTGACCGCCTCAGCAACACGAACGGCAATGGTCGTTTTTGCGAGCCAGATGACAATCGCTGCCGCAATTCCACCACCAACTAAGCCCGCGATCGATTGCGAAAGAAATTCTAAAAAGTCTTTCATCGTTCCATTCCCCTTGTCCTATGTGCGCCTCCGCTGTGCGGTCAGCGGATCTGAGACTAACAACTTGACTCGGTGGTGAGCAAAGCTCATGAAGATGCGGCGCTCAGACCTGCCGTGAGGTCGGCTCATACCTACAGATGTGGCAAATCCATCGCCTCGCAGGCACCACGTACAAGGGCCTTGTCGCTAGGTCCGATGTTTGGCACCTAGCGGGCCGGGTCGCCTTACCACGGGGTACTCGCAGCGGCTTCTAGGGGTCATCGACCACCCAAGCGGCAGTCAGACCGACGCCAACTGAGGGAACGATAGTGAATCCTATGCCTGCATACGACGAGCTTCCGCGGCTCTCAGCTCGTGCCTTCGCCACGCCCATCGGCGATAGGGGATGTGTCCAGGATCAACGCTGCTGTCGCACACGCGCCGCCCCTGCACGCACGCTAATAACCCGTTGTCGGTTCGATCGACATTGAGCAATGATCAACGGCCGGCGGCGTGTTGCCCTAGAACTCACATGCCACGTAGGTCTTTTAGGCTCGAGACACTGGTTCGGCGAAGAACCGATTGCCGACCAGTTCAAAATATACCAGTAGAGGATCCCAGTGGCCGTGAAGTTGCGCTTGGCGCGCTCTAATCAAATAGCCACACGAAGAAAGCGCTGCTAGTTCATGCAGAGGCAGATAGAAAAGACTCGTGCGGCTTCGGTTTAAGGTCCAATGAAACAGTAATCGTGCAACGCGCCCGTTTCCGTCATCGAAGGGGTGGACGTTGGATATCGCCATCATGCTGACGGCGGCCGTTAACACCGGATATGTGTCGAGGTGCGACAGCCAATACGTCGCCAGCTCCTGAAGCCTGGTCTCAACGATGCGCGCTGGCGGGTAGATGATTCCGTTGCCCCGCTTATCCAGACGAGTACCTACTTCCGTAGTTCGAATGACCGCCCTGCGGCCCATGATGGCTTCATAGAGGCTGTAGACGGCGCTTATGAATGCCGTGGTCCCGCCATGTATTGCTGCGTCGACGGTCGGTATTGAAAGAGACGTCAAGGCGCTCATCTCGGCCAACGATCGCCCGCTAACCTCAACATCGGAAACATACGGTGTCATCCAAGGCGACAGCTCGTGGGCGAGTTCGCCAGCGCTAAACGGCCCGTAGTTGTCATAACGGACGGGGTCGGAACCGAGCCATTTGCGGACGGGATCCATTCCAGCATCCGTAACGCTAAGAATAAGGGCCCCCAAGCGCTCTGCGGGCCCGAGCGCCGTATGGGGCAGACTCGCCGGATCAGGCAGTCGGAGAAGGGGAACGGATAAACGCACGCACGTAGCCTATTCGTTGACTGCTAGCTCGCTGGACTCTCGATGCAGGTCTTCGAGGAAGCGGTCGCGCCATTCGCGGCTGATGCCGTCCGTCTGGCGCTCAATCATCGGCACCGGTATCTGCGCCGCAGCATCGAACGAGAGACCAAGCTTGGCCGTTAAGAATCCAATGGTGGCGGCGCCATCGTCCAACCAATCCTCGTAAGTGACGCGCAATGGCTCGACGCCAGTAACTGCGAAGGTTTTCTCCCAGGCATTCTTTTGATGATTTATTGATCGCAAACACATCTTTACATGGGCAAAGTCGTACTCCACCTCAGGTGCATTAGCCACCCCTCCAAACCAAATCTTTGACCGTTGCGCGCGAGAATACGACAGTGCCTGGCCGACAGCGTCGCGACGCGTCAAATAGATGACATGCCCAGGACGAATGTTTTCCAAGAACGCGGGCGCTCGCTTGGCGATCTCGACATAATTGGCTATGAACATCTTAAAACCAAAGACTCCGTTGTTTCCTGTGCGCAGTCGCTGAACGTCGCGCCAGTAGCCCTGCAGCGACTTGGCCTCTAGTTCAAGGCTATACCCTAGCCTTCTCAGAAGGTTTCCGATGACTCGATAATTGAGATATTCCATAGGCGCGCCCATGGCCCCCGACTGCCAAAGGCGAACGGCACAATAGGTGCTTCCTGACCGCGGCACAGTCGCCAGCATATAGCTGGTCTTCGGTGGTTCGCCGAAGCAGTTGAAGTCCATGTGTGCTTCATAATATTGGGTAGCCAAGTGTGGCTTACCATCCCTGAGGTGTTCTGCGGGAACAACCATTTCTCGCTCCTTGTGCGATGACAGGCGCCGCCACATGACGGCCCCCGTCTCTGTTCGGCCGTAATATCAGCGCAAGAATTGCTCTTGGATTTTCATCCGATCAGACTGCTTGCTCCGTGCAACCTCCAGGCGCGCCCACTTGATAATCTCCAGTGCAAGCGCGGGCTGCCTGGTCTGGCGGTCCTGGTAGTAGATCGTCAGGGTCGGTACCGTATCGCACGAAGAAATAAGAGCCGGCCCCTTTCGGTTCGCCGCGCCTGGCACCGCGCATTCCACACTGAGAAATCCTGCCGAAAGTACGTTAATACCGCCGCTGTCTGTCACCATGAAGGCCCGCCGTCCGACACAGTTGTGCGGTTCGCAAGCGGTAAACAGCTTTTGACCGCCGTCGAGCGTCGACTCCGGCCCTGGAATGCCGCCAAAAATGTATTCAAACTGTGCGGACAAATCCAGAGGGGCGTCTTCTGCGTCATCTTTGGCCGCCACCTTCTGCGATGCTCCGATCGTATTCGCACGAATCGCTTGGCTGGTTACAAATGTACCCTTGCCGCCCGACAAGAAAGACGAACCTTTCTCGCTAAGAGATTCGCGGGGTGCGGGCTTGGCCCAATCAAAGCTCTGGGGGGAAGCAGACCCAGACGTGACTTGCGCGACGGATGAGCCCCACGCACATAGACCGGCCAGGACCATCGTCACACGCGCCAATGTCATCAGTTTCATTACCATATAAACTCTCCTTGCATGGTTAGGTAGTTGCTCAGTGACAATGACCTTCCGAGCTGTCGCTAGGAAGGTTGGACGTAGCAATCGCCGACTGAATCATAGACGCGTCACCCAAATACCGATTGTTAGTGTTGTTCGGGCCATACCAGTTTTGCAGCTCGCTTACGGCGGCACTCCAATTGCCTGTTGTCACAGAGCTCCAGAAACCAGGCGCTGACGCACTGAGGTAAGGTCCGTTTGGATAGGCAACGTCGACAATCACCGTCTGCGCATCAGCTGGTAACTGTTCGAATTGGATCCCTGTCGTCGCTGCGTTGTATTGGGTCGCGACAATATGCTCCGTGGAATTCAGCAAACCCAAGGAAAGCGAAATGGCCGACGCGTTGCCCAATACTGGCTCGCCGGCCGAGGCGACTTTTGCGGCGGCTGCTGAACCCTTGAGGCCAAGATAGGGCGACACGATGTCGATAATCGCTTGCCCAATCCCCATGGCCTGCAGGCCGGCTACGGATTGTTGACCCAAGTCGACACCCGCTCCAATAGTGACGCCCGCGTTAGGTGCACCCGGTATCAGGTATCCCGTCCCATGCACTCCATCCTCATTAGCCCAGACATGCTGTGGATCGATTCGATCGACTGCTGCGAGCGGAATGTAACAATGCTGTCCTTGGCTTCCGATCGATCCGCTTCCTCCGCCGCCTCCTCCACTGCCGCCGTCGCCGCCGCTACCACCGTTGCCGTCGCCACCGGTACCTGTGCCGCCTCCACCATCGCCACCACCACCGCCAGTAGGCGTCACCGTAACCGGAGGCTCGGTAGGGAAGATTGTCGCGGTCACGGTTGTGCCGGTCATCGGGGTAGTGAACGAGTTTGTGCCCATGATGAGCTCAATTTCCTCCACTGTCAGCGGCCTCATGGCCGACGAGGTTTGCTCGATGTTATGTCCAGGAGCTCGAGCTAAACCGCTTTTCGGGTCTGATCGTGAGGGAGCTGAGCCAAACGTGACATCGTGCGGCGCGGGAGCCGCGGACGCGCCGAGCTGGTAACCAGACAACGCGTACGCTACAACAACAGAAAGCCGTCGAACTTCCATTGGATCCTCCGTGGATGCCAGCAGGGCGCTGGCGTGCGTCAACCGTATCCAGGCAACAGGACGCACAGCGGCATCCTTGCCCCACGACGCTCCCCTCCGGGAGCGCCGAAGACCGTATTACTTCATACGAGCGTGGGATGTGATGCAGGATTTATTCTGCGCTGGTGATCTGAAAGCCGCATGGCCGTTCTGGGTCAAGGAAAGGGCATGTTTGAGAAAACTACAGAGCGAAATGTATTCTCATCAGTGGGACCGCCACCGGCGCAGAAGATCTTCAAGAATGATCGATGCATGTAACGACGGGGTTTTCGTCGCTCCATCGAGGCGAAAGTCCGGGCGTATAGGGAGTTCGTATGGATCGCTAACTCCTGTGAACTCCTTGATAAGGCCTTTTCGCGCTTCAGCATACAAGCCCTTTGTGTCTCTTTTCTCACACACCTCAATGGCGGTACTGACGTGCACCTCGATAAAATCGCCGAACGCTTCGGTGAGTCGTCGCGCCTCCGCGCGATCGTCCGCATAAGGTGCGATTGGAGCGCATATCACAACGCCGCCGTGACGTACCACCTCTGCGGCGACGAACGCGATACGCCGGACGTTTGCGGAACGGTCTGCTTTGGAGAAGCCAAGTCCGGCGGAAAGCGTCCGCCGAATTTCATCTCCGTCGAGCATAGTGACCGGCCTTCCCGTTTCTTCCAAAATCTGGGCCATGAGGGCCTGAGCGATCGCGGATTTCCCTGCGCCGGACAGGCCTGTGAAGAAGATGGCGCATCCTCGCTTTGCGCCTGTCGGGAAACGCTGACGGAGAATCGTCTCGACTTCCGGAAAAGTGAACCAGGAAGGAATTGGCGTTCCTGCACGAAGGTGTTGCCGAAGTTCGGTGCCGGACACGTCAGCGACATCTTCGCCCTCCTGCAAGCGGTCGCTTGGAACGAACTGCGTTCGGACTTGCGAGAACATCATCGCCGAGAACGGCATGATATGAATTCCTAACTCGTCCTTGTGCTGCTCCAGAAGTTCCTGGGCATCGCGCGGGCCGTAATATGGGCGTCCAGTGCGATCCGAGCCGGGGCCCGCATGGTCTCGGCCAACGATAAAATGGCTGACGCCATAATTCTTGCGTACCAAGGCGTGCCACATCGCCTCGCGAGGGCCGGCCATGCGCATAGCCAGCGGCAACACATTAAGCTTCACCTGCCCTTCGGGGTAGTAGGGTAGGAGCGCTCGATAGCAACGCACTCGTGTATGCGCATCGACGTCGCCTTCTTTTGTATGCCCCACCACGGGATGAAGTAGAAGGCGACCGTCGATAAACTCGCACGCTCGTCGCGTGAGCTCAAAATGTGCGCGGTGCATCGGGTTTCTTGTCTGGAACCCTACGATGCGCTCCCATCCCATCTGCGTAAACCAGTCGCGAAGTCGACGCGGCGAGGACCTCAAGTCGATGAAATCATTGTGCGTTGGCTCCCTCGCCCCGCGAAGCGGGCCGCCCAAGTAAACCGTTCCACGTCTGAGAAGTTCGGCGACACCCGGATGATCGGGGTCGACCGTACCGAAGACATGTTGCGCTTCGGCGCGCTTATCGGGTCGATATATGTCCTCCAGCAACATCTCGGCGACAGGCGTGCCCTGTCCATCTGTCAATGAAATTGCCTGTCCGATCGATAGCCGCTCGGCAGCTTCTTCGGAAACATCCAATGTGATCGGCATTGGCCATAGCAGCCCATTGCTCAGACGCATACGGTGAACGACGTGGCTGTAGTCGTCGAACGTCATGAAACCTTCCAATGGCGAAAATGCGCCATTGAGCAGCAACTCCAGGTCACAACGTTGCCGATGATCCAATGCAACGCTCGGCCGTCGGCCAAATTGCTGGTCTGATGCGGTGGCCAGCCTCACTGAATTGAGGTCCTTCAGAATGCCGCCGTGGGGTGTGACAAGAACAGACTTGCGGATCGGATCCATGATCTCGACAGACATGCGGCTTTCACTCCAGGGTTTGAAAGCGAATTGGTCCCAATTCGGGGCATCGAACCGCCGCGACGGTATCAAAGAATTTCGGTTCTTCGCACCAGATCTTCCGCTGGTGAAGCGCAAGATATTGCGCTTACGCTTGGAAAACGGTCACAAGTATATGTTTACTTTGCCAGCAAGAAGTTGCTGTAGGCATTGTCCTACATGAAATGGCGGACTTCCCTTACTCGTCGTTGGTCGCTATCCATCACACCACCTCGTCGGTGCGTCGCACGACAATTTGTCGTCGAAGCGTTCAGAGTCTTAGCTGCCAGCCAATCACAACCAACTGAGCACGGCCTCGTTTGTCCAGCAGCCTGCTGGACAATCGTTTCCCGCCTGTTCGCTCCAGGCGAGCCCTCCAGGAACCTCGCAATGCGGCTCGCTTAACTTGAAAGAGCCCGACAAGCGCCCTCTCGTCCGGCGCAACATCACCCAAGCATCGCCCTCGGCAAGAATCACTGCATCTGAGATTGACGTCCTGTGCATTCGTATAACGTCCATGGAAGTCTCAATGATCGGACCGCACAATGGCCGCGGCGCCGCCTTGAGTCCCGAGGGTCGTTTCGAGAGCCCGGGATGTGCCAGAGGATGACGGTGGCGTTCCCAACAGCGTGGTTAGACCGAAGGTAAACGCCCAGTAGCTCGGTGCGAAGGGCTGCTGGGCAATCCAGGGCAGCAGGCGGCATGTCCCAGGTGGGTGAGCACGGTTTCGCGGGTGGTCGGCGACGGCAGCGTAATCTTGTCGCGCTCGAGCACGCGCGGCAGGTACATCACGAACGGCATGTGGTTAATCGTGGTGGCGGCGACGTCCCCCCGCCTTCAGTAACGGTCTGATTTAGAGCCCGAGGTTACTGTAACTGTTTCGCGTAGGCTGCGGGCGTCAGCCCGCCTAGTGCTCTTTTCGGGCGCTCCTCGTTGTACTCACGGCGCCAGTTTTCGA
>NZ_JBQCFT010000258.1:0-39064 GCF_051958795.1 Luteibacter sp.
GGCGGCGATGCTTCGCTCAAGACCACGCAGGTCGACGGCGATGCGACGCTCGCGGTGACCGGCAACACGACGGTCGGCACGCTGCAGGTCGGCAACGACCTCAACGGCACGCTGCACGGCACGCTCGGCGCCGACACGATCTACGTGGGCCATGACGCCGCGCTGGCGGTCGATGGCGATGCCACGATCGCGACGCTGAAGGCCGGCAACGATTTCACGGCGACGGCGAAGTCGAACGTGGACGTCACGGCGCTGACCGTCGGCCGCACGCTGGCCGCTACGGTGGGCCAGAGCCTCACGCTCGGAACCACGACCGTGGGCGGCGATGCCGGTATCCAGGTGGGCGGCGACATGCTCGCCGATACCACGACGATCGACGGCACGGCGACGCTTAACGTCGCCGGCAAGCTCGCCGCCAACCAGACCACCGTTCACGGCGACCTTGACGGTTCCGTAGGTGGCGACGCCTCACTCAAGACCACGCAGGTCGACGGCGATGCGACGCTCGCGGTGACCGGCAATACGACGCTCGGCACGCTGCAGGTCGGCAACGACCTCAACGGCACGCTGCACGGCACGCTCGATGCCGGCACGATCGGCGTGGGCCACGACGCCTCGCTCGCACTGGTCGGCGATGCCACGGTCGGAACCCTCAACGTGGGTAACGACCTGAATGCGAGCGCGAAGTCCAACGTCACGGTCGCCACGTTTACCGCGGGCCACGACGTCGCCGCGGTGGTGGATCGCAACCTGGCCCTGGGCAACGCAACGGTCGGCAACGACGCAACGCTGGATTCCGGCCATGCGATGACGCTGGGCACGCTCAGCACGGGCCGCGATACGTTCGGCACGGCAGGTGACGATCTTCGCTTCGGCAACGTCGATGCCGGGCGCGACATCGTCCTGCGTTCGCTGCATGGCAGCGTGCTTGGCGGCGACCTGCGCTCCGGTAGCACGACGAACGCCAGCGCAGCCACCGATATCGTCTTCGGCACGGGTCGTTCGGCGACGGGCACGGTGCTCGTCGCCGGTCGTGACATCAGCGGCGGCGCGGCGTACGTGGCCCAGGGCGACCTCACGGCTACGGCAGGCCGCGACCTGTCCCTCGGTCTCTACGATGTCTCCGCCAACGTTGGCCTGACCGCGGGTCGCGACATGACCCTGGGGCAAGGCACGAACGGCGGTACCTTGCTGCTGAACCTCGGCGGCAACCTCAACTTCGGCACGATCAGCACGGGTGGCCCGGCCAACATTGAATCCACCCAGGGCAGCATCCACGGTGGCGACCTCATCACGGACGTGGCCACGCTGTCCGCGGCAAACGCGGTGGTACTCGATACCTCGCACATCGGCACGCGCCTGAACCTGGCGGCGACCGACGTGGACGTGCACACCATCCAGACCAGCACCGGCAAGCCGATGACGATGACGCTTACCGGCTACAGGAACGGCGTGGCGCGCAAGATCGTGATCGACCTGCGCAACGCGGATAGCTGGATGATCGACCGCCTCGCCACCGTGCAGGCAGGCTTCGCCACCTCGGCAACGAAGGTGACCATGCCGGATGCGACGGTGCAGGGCGACATGCTGCTGGTGACGCCGCTTGCCCGCGTCTACATGAACAACGTGACGCCGAAGCTGGTCACCGCGGATATCCAGTACTTCGAACCGGATACCCGCTTCCAGTTCGCGCTGGATGGCGTGGCCGCCGTGTCCGACGCCTATGTGTCGCGCTACACCGTGGGTTACGACGTGACTTCGCCTAACTACATCCAGTCGCACGACATGACCAACCTGGATTACTACGGCGGCAGCGTCCTGCGTTACCTCGGCAGCACGCTCACGCTGCACACCAACGACACCCCGGCCGACGACGAGCGCGGCACGCCGGGTAGCGACGGCCAGCCGGGTCCGGCCCCGACGCGGATGGACGGCCCCGACCTGGTCGCTCCCTCCGTCGACGGTGGCGTGAACCTGGGTGCCCTCCATTGATCTTCCGGAACCTTTGCACGATGAATCGCACCACCCTTGCTTCTGCCTGCCTGGCCTTGCTGGCCCTGCAGGCCGAGGCCAGCGCCCAGACCGCGCCCGCCCCGCAGCAGACGCCCGCCCAGCGGGCCGACCGTTATTACGACCAGCGCGAAGCGCCCACGCAGCCGCAGGCACCGACCGATCCGCTTCCGGCGAGCACGCCTGCGCCGGCCGCGGTCCGCTCCGACGTACGCTTTACGCTGACCGGCGTGACCTTCGACAAGTCGGCCTGGCTCGATGAGCCCACGCTGCAGCAGATGGCCCAGCCGTATATCGGCCATGAGGTCGGTGCCACGGAGCTGAATGCGCTGCTCGATGCGATCAACGCCGAATATGCGAAGCGCGGCATCAGTACGGCCCGCGCCGTGCTCGGTGCGCAAGGCGTCGGGAACGGCGTCGTGCATGTCGCCCTGATCGAGGGACACCTCGGTAAGGTGAAGGTGCAGGGCGTGCACCGCACGAAGGAAGCGTTCGTGCAGCGCCGGATCCATGCGGTGGAAGGCGAGCTGCTGGACACCAACGCGCTGCGCAACGATCTCACCTACCTCAACCGCACGACCGACGTGCGCGCGGCAGCGCTCCTCCAGCCGGGCGCCTCGCGCGGGCTCACCGATGTGCTGGTCGACGTGACCGAACCGGCCACGCGTAGCTTCGACGCCTTCGTGGACAACGCGGGTGTGGATACGAGCGGCACCACGCGCGTCGGCGTTGCCGGCCACGTGAACGGCCTGCTGGGCGTGAGCGACCGCATGGACCTCAACATCGCGCATGCCAGCGGTGGTACGGATGGCCAGTTTTCGTATTCGGGCATCGTGAGCCCGAGCAACGGCCGCCTTGGCATCAGCTATGCGCGCAGCCAGATCGATATCGTGAACGGTCCTTACCGGGACCTCGACATCGTCGGCCATTCCTCCGTCGCCGCGCTGGACTTCACCCAGCCGTTCATCGCGAACCAGCGCTGGCTGTTCGAAGGCACGGCGGCGTACACGCATGCCCGCTCGTCCACGGACATCGCCGGCACGTCGGTCGCCGATACGACGACGAATGGCTTTGGCATCGGGATCCTGCTGAACCACCGGACGGAAGGGCGCGAATGGACCCTGACCCAGCAGGTCAGCCACCTAAGCGCGAGCCAGCCGATCGCCGATTCGGGTTCGTTCCTGACCGCCACCGGCAGCTTCGATGGCGTGCAGGCTTTCGGCAAAGCCTGGGCCCTTCGCCTCGGCGCCGGCTGGCAGTACAGCAACAAGGACACCCTGCCGTCGTCGTCCCTGTTCCAGCTGGGCGGGGTAGGCAGCGTGCGCGGTTACGACCGCGGCGTGGTTGCCGGTGCCCGCGGCTATTTCCTCGACCTGGAGCTGCACCGCCCGATCGGCGCCGTGGATACCTACGCCTTTGCCGACCACGGCGCGGTCTTCGCGGCCTTCCCGCGGAACCGCCAGATCACCGGTGCCGGCCTCGGCGCCAACTGGAACTACCGCCGCTGGCTGACCTTTACCGGCGACGTGGCCCATGCGTTCACCAGGGTGGTGCCCGACCAGGACGCCTGGCGGGTGGATTTCCGCCTGGCGGTGCACTGGGAGTAAGGGGCGGGGCGGGTTGACGCAGGTGCCCCCGGCGGGGGGTATACTGCCCCCAACCCGGCATCCCGCCGCATGAGGTTTCCGTATCTTGAGTTCGACTGCATCCCGCAAGGCCAAGACCGCCGCCAGCAATGAGCTTCTCCGCAAGCGCGTGATCGCCGCCCTGGAAGACCTCAAGGCCAAGGACGTCCGCGAAATCGACGTCCGCGGCAAGACCTCCATCGCCGACATCCTGTTCGTCGCCTCAGGCACCTCCGCCCGCCACGTGAAGTCCATCGCCGATGAGGTGGTGAAGTTCGCGAAGGAAGCAGGCGTGATGCCGCTCGGCGTCGAAGGCCAGACCGAAGCTGAATGGGTGCTGGTCGACCTGGGCGACATCATCGTCCACGTCATGCTGCCGCGCATCCGCGAGTTCTACGGCCTGGAGCGCCTGTGGACGGTGGGCGACGACGCCCCCGAATCCGCCGCCAACGACTGAGCGCGCCGTGAAGGCGCGCCTTATCGCGGTCGGCGAACGCATGCCCGCCTGGGTGGCGGAAGGCTTCGCCGAATACCGCAAGCGGCTGTCCCACGAGCTGCCGCTGGACCTCGTCGAGATCAAGCCAGGCGTTCGCGGCAAGGGCCGCGATGACGCCCGTGCCATCGTGGACGAGGGCGCCGCCATCCTGGCCGCGCTCCCCCGCGATATCCACGTGGTCGCCCTCGATGGCCGCGGCAAGCTGTGGTCCAGCGAGGACCTGGGCGGGCAGCTTGAGCAATGGCGGATGGGTGGCCGTGACATCGCCTTCCTGATCGGAGGTCCCGACGGCCACGCGCCCGACGTGCTGGCGCGTGCCGACCAGCGCTGGTCACTTGGCCCGCTTACCCTGCCGCACATGCTGGTGCGCCTGGTGCTCGCCGAGCAGCTCTACCGGGCCACCACCCTGGTTGCCGGCCACCCCTACCACCGCGCCTGAAGGACCGCCCGTGCTTTACCTGGCTTCGCAATCCCCGCGCCGACGCGAACTGCTCGATCAGCTGGGCGAAGCCCACCGTACGCTGGATGTTGACGTCGAGGAGCAACGCCAGCCCGGCGAGGCTCCCGAGGCCTATGTCAGCCGGGTGGCGCGGGACAAGGCCCGCGCCGGCCTGTGGCGCGTGGCCGGTGAAGCGGGTGCCCGCGTGCTGGGCGCGGATACTGAGGTGATCCTTAGCGACGAGGTGTTCGGCAAGCCGCGCGACGCCGCGGATGCCGCCGCCATGCTGCGCCGCCTCTCGGGGGGCGAGCACCGCGTCGTATCCGTCGTGTGGCTGGTCGGGGCGGGCGGCGAGCGTTGCGCCACCTCGGTTTCCACCGTGCGTTTCGCCGTGCTGGACGAGGCCGCCATCGCCGCCTACGTCGCCACGGGCGAGTGCATGGGCAAGGCGGGCGCCTATGCCATCCAGGGCCGCGCCGCGGCTTTCATCGAACATCTCTCCGGCAGTTACTCTGGCGTCATGGGCCTGCCGCTCTACGAAACTTCGCAGCTCTTGCGGGGTCAGTGACATGTTGCTGCCGCGCGGCTATAAAGCGCGATGGCTTAAGGAAAAGGGGCGCCGGTGAGCGAGGAAATCCTGATCAATGTCACGCCGCGTGAGACGCGGGTGGCGATCGTCGAAAACGGCATGCTCCAGGAGGTACACGTGGAGCGCGCTTCCAAGCGCGGCTACGTGGGGAATGTCTACAAAGGGCGCGTCCAGCGCGTCATGCCCGGCATGCAGGCGGTCTTTGTCGAGATCGGCCTCGAGCGTGCCGCGTTCCTGCACGCCTCGGATATCGTGCGCCCGCAGCTGCCGGCCACCGA
Organism: Luteibacter sp.; assembly: GCF_051958795.1. Taxonomy (GTDB): domain Bacteria; phylum Pseudomonadota; class Gammaproteobacteria; order Xanthomonadales; family Rhodanobacteraceae; genus Luteibacter. Next base: position 5,438 of record NZ_JBQCFT010000258.1, read on the forward strand.
TGCGCCCGAGGGCGGCAAGTCGAACGGCCACGGGCCCGTGCCGCCGATCAGCGAACTCGTCCACGAGGGCCAGGAAATCGTGGTCCAGGTGGTCAAGGATCCGATCGGCAGCAAGGGCGCCCGGCTGTCCACCCATCTTTCGATCCCTTCGCGCTACCTCGTCCTGCTTCCGCACTCGCGCACGCTTGGTGTCTCGGTGCGCATCGAGGAAGAAGCCGAGCGGCAGCGCCTGAAGGACATCATCACCCCGCTTATCGGCGAGCCGCACCTTGGCTACATCGTCCGCACCAACGCGGAAGGGCAGTCCGAGGAATCGCTGGCGTTCGACGTGACCTACCTCGGCAAGGTCTGGCGCGTGGTGCAGGAAAACATTGCGAAGGCAAAGGTCGGCGAGCGTGTCTACGAAGAACTCTCGCTACCGCTCCGTTCGCTGCGCGATTCGCTGAACGACGGGATCGAGAAGGTTCGCGTGGATTCACGCGAGACCTACGAGAAAACCGTCAAATTCGTGCAGAAGTTCATGCCGGTGCTGTCCGACCGCGTGGAACACTATTCGGGCGAGCGGCCCATCTTCGACCTGTACGGGGTGGAGGATGAGATCCAGCGGGCGCTGCGCAAGGAGGTACCGCGGAAGTCGGGCGGCTACCTGATCGTTGACCAGACCGAAGCCATGACCACCGTCGATGTGAACACCGGCGGCTACCTCGGCAGCCGCAACCTCGAGGAAACGGTTTACCGCACCAACCTGGAGGCGGCGCAGGCCGCCGCGCGCCAGTTGCGCCTGCGCAACCTCGGCGGCATCGTCATCATCGATTTCATCGACATGGTGGACGACGAGCACAAGCGCCAGGTGATCCGCATGCTCGAGAAGGGCCTTTCGCGCGACCACGCGAAGACCACGGTGTACCCGATTTCCGCGCTCGGCCTGGTGGAGATGACCCGCAAGCGCACGACCGAGAGCCTGGAACGCCAGCTGTGCGAACCGTGCCCGGCATGCAGCGGGCGCGGCACGCTGAAGACGGCGGAGACCGTGATCTACGAGATTTTCCGCGAGATCACCCGCGCCGTACGTCAGTTCAACGCGCAAAAGCTGCTGGTGATGGCAAGTCCGAAGGTCGTCGGCCGTATCCTCGAGGAGGAATCCGCGGCGGTGGCCGAGCTGGAAGAATTCATCGCCAAGAGCATCCGCTTCCAGGCGGAAGAGCATTACTCGCAGGAACAGTTCGATGTTGTCTTGCTTTAAACGCGGGCGTCGCCAACGGATGGGCCGGTGACGCCGTCCTGGCGCCATCGCGCACGACGCCTGCGGTTCTTCTTGTTGGGCCTGGTGGCGACCGTGCTGGTCGCCCTGGCGATCGTCATGGCGCTCGGCCAGCTGTTGCTGCCGCTGGCGGCGCGTTATCCCGCGCGCGTGGCGGCGATGCTCAGCGAGAAGGTTCGCAAGCCGGTGCACTTTGCGTCGCTCGAGGGGTTCTGGCGGCCGACCGGGCCGCTGTTCGTCATGCGCGACGTCACCATCGGCGGCGAGCCAGGGTCACCGCCGTTGCGCCTGCCACAGGCAGCCGTGAAGCTCGACTTCGGCGGCCTGGTGCTGCCCTCGCGGCACCTGATCAACCTGCGCCTGCAGGACCTGCGCCTCGGCCTGCGCCGCGCGCCCGACGGGCGCTGGAGCATCGATGGCTTCGCGTCGGGTGGCACCACGCAGAAGGTCTCGTTCGGCAACATGTCGATCGACCTGTGGCTCACCAATACCCACATCGATATCGCCGATGAGACGACGAACCACCAGTTCGGCCTGATCGCCGACCAGTTGCGCCTCAGCCTGCAAGGCCAGGTCGTGCGCGTCGGCGGCAGCCTGCGTCGCGAGAATGCCAGCGGCCTGCTCTCCGCGGCGGGGCGTTTCGCGGCGGATGGCTCCAGCGGCAGGGTCTACGTGAAAGGCGCGAACGTGGACTTCGCCGCGCTCACCGGCGATTTCGAGGCGGGTGGCTACGCGCTCGCCGGCGGCAAGGGCCGCTTCGAGACCTGGCTGGACTGGCGCGACGCACACGTCGTGCGCGCGACGTCTAGCATCGACCTGGACAATCTGGCGGTGCGGAGCCCGGCGCGCACGGTGCGCACCGTGGGCCTGCACGGCATCATCGATCTGCATCGCTTCGCCGGCGGCCAGCGCATCGACTGGGCCGGCCGGGATGGCGGCGACGCCGCGATCGTCCTGCAGACGCGCGGTGAGATCAGCGAAGGTACCGTTGTCGCTCGCAAGCTGGAACTCGCACCATTGCTGCCCTGGGCCGGGCTGCTGCCGCAGGTTTCGCCGGCGCTGGCCCGCTGGCTGGGCGAAGGCCGGCCGCGTGGCCGCTTCGACGATGTGCGCGCCGACTGGAACTCGGCCGACGGCCTGCGTTTCGCGCATGCCTCGTTCTCCGGCCTGGGCATCGATGCCAGCGGCAAGCTGCCGGGGCTGTCGTCGCTCAGCGGCCAGGTATTCGGTGATGATGAAGCGATCGTGCTCAGCCTGCCCCGGCAGGCCACGACGATCGACGCCACGGGCATCTTCCGCAAACCCTTCGCGATGTCGGCATTCGGCGGCGACGTCGCCGTCTTCAACGATGACGCCGGCTGGCACATCGGCATCGATGCGCTCGATTTCCGCGGCGAAGGCTACGGTGGCCAGGCGCGCGGCGAACTGGTCCTGCCGCCTGGCGACACCGGGCCGTTCATCGACATGTACGTGGCGCTCGGCGAAGGCGAGGTGCCGGCAGCGAAACTCTTCTGGCCGATCCATTCAATGTCGGAGAGCGCGCAGAACTGGTTGAACCGTGGCCTCGTTTCCGGCCACATCGCGGGTGGCTCGGCGATGATCCGCGGCAACCTGCGCGAGTTCCCGTTCAAGAACCAGGAAGGACGCTTCGAAGCGCGCGCGCTGATCGACGACCTGGTGCTGGATTACGGCACGGGCTGGCCGAGGGCCGAGGGCGTCACCGCTGTTGCCAGCTTTATCGACAACGGCATGTTCATCGAAGCCAGCGACGGCCACTCGCTGGGCACGGCGGTCAGCTCGGCGACGGCCGCGATCCCTGACTTCGCCGACGGCGTGCTCGACCTGCGCATCAGCGGGGCTGGCACGGGCAACAGCTTCCTCGATTTCATCAAGAACAGCCCGATCGCCAGCAGCAGCCGCGAAGCCATTGACCAGATGAAGCTCGGCGGCACCGGTGAGTTCGGCTTCAACCTGCTCATGCCGTTGAAGGACGCGAAGGACTTCACGCTGGAGGGCAGGGCGACGATCAAGGATGCCGACCTCGTCGCCGACGCGTGGAAGCTGCGCCTCGACAAGATCACCGGGCCGATGAGCTTCAACGGCACCGGGTTCACGGCAAAAGGCCTCAAGGCCCAGTTCCACGGCCAGCCCGCGGATGTCGATCTTGCGATCGCGGGCGGCACGGGCGATCCCGGCAAAGCACTCACGGCGGCGGTCAGCGGCGCGTTCACCATGGAGGAGATGGTCGCCGACTATCCGGACCTCAAATGGTTGAGCGATATCGCCAAGGGTCGCGGCAACTTTCGTGTTGGCTTCGACCTGACGCGCATGGGCGATAAGGGCGAGCTCAGCCAGCTGCTGAGCGTCGATTCCGATCTCCGCGGCGTGGAGATGCTGATGCCGACGCCGGTGAAAAAGCCGCCCACGCAGGCGCTGCCGTTGTCGGTGCGCCTGGGCCTGCCGATCGACGGTGCGCGTCTCGATATCGCGCTGGGCGATATCGTGCGCGGCCAGCTGCGCCTGGCGAACAGCAAGACGAATGCGCCCATCGCCGCCGCGTTCAATCTTGGCACCACGCCGCCTGCGGTCATGCCGGCCCAGGGCTACCTGTTCAGTGGCCACGCCGCGAAGCTCGATGTCTCCGGCTGGGTCCAGTATGTGGTCGGGCTGTCCACCGGTTCGACCGGTCCGGGGCTCTCCGGGCTCGACATCAGCACGGACGATGCCGAGGTGTTCGGCCAGCACTTCAACAGCATGCACATCGTGGCGCGACCGGGGCCACGCGAACTCAGCCTGCGCGTCGACAGCGATGGCATGGCCGGCGCCATGACGGTGCCAAACGACGATCTGCGCCGTCGCGGCATCACCGCGCGCATGGATCGCCTGTACTGGCCCTCGGCGGATGACAGCGCTGACGCCGCGAAGAAGGGCCGTGCCGCGGCGGGGCAGGCCGCCACCGCGGCGGTGACCGTCGCGCACGCCGAAGAGGCGAAGGACGCGAACGGCAAGAAACCCGCCGACACGAACGAAGCCGGTGTCGCGCCGTCCAGCCTGCCGCCGCTGCACCTGCAGGTCAGCGACATGCGCCTGGGCAAGGCCCGGCTGGGTGAAGCGCGCCTGGAAACCTGGCCGACGGACGAAGGCCTGCACGTGGACCAGCTACGTGCGCAATCGAAGAATGTGCAGATCACCGCGACGGGTGACTGGAACGGCGATGAGAAGAAGAGCCGCACGCACCTCGCGATGGATTTCGTCTCCGAAGACGTTGCACGCATGCTCGATGCGCACGGCTTCGCCGGCATCATGTCGGGCGGGCGCACCGAGGCGCGCCTGGATGCGACCTGGCCAGGCGGTCCTTCCGCGCTGGCGCTGGCGAACATGGATGGCACGCTGAAGATCAACGTCGCCAACGGCCGCATCCTCGAAGTACAGCCTGGCGTGGGGCGCCTGTTCGGCCTGGTGTCAATCACCGAACTGCCGCGGCGCATGGCGCTCGATTTCGGCGACGTGCTCGGCAAGGGCTTCGGCTTCGATTCGATCACCGGCAACTTTACTTTCGCCAATGGCAACGCGAGCACGCAGGATCTGAAGATCAAGGCCCCCGCGGCGGAGATCTCCATCTCGGGCCGGGCAGGGCTCAAGGCCCGCGACTACGACCAGGAAGTGCTGGTCGTGCCGCACGTCGGCAACAGCCTGCCGGTGGTCGGTGCACTCGCCGGCGGCCCCGTCGGCGCCGCCGCCGGCTTCGCGGTGCAAGGCCTGCTAGGCCACGGCCTCAACCAGGCCGCCCGCAAGCGCTACCACGTCACCGGCAGCTGGGATAAACCCGTCTTCACCCCGATCGACAAGGGCCTGCCTTCCACGGCTACGCCGCCTGCGAAGTAGCGGGCGACGCCCTACACAATTCGTCGGCATCACCCGGCAGCCCTACCGAATCGTTGAACATAGTATCGCTACTCGTTATTATCGAGTGGCGATACTAATCATGATCCAGTCGTTCGGTGACCGGGAAACGCGCGACCTGTACCGCGGCGTCCCATGTCGTCGGTGGGCACATATCGAGGGTCCAGCCATGCGAAAGCTGGCCATGCTCGATTATGCGAAACGCCTTGCCGATCTGCGCATTCCGCCATCGAACCGGTTGAAGCCGTTGAAGGGTTCCCTGGCGGGCTACCACAGCATTCGCATCAACGATCAGTTCAGGGTGGTGTTCGTCTGGCGCGACGACCACGCACACCACGTTCGCATCGTCGACTATCACTAGGAGGCAACCCGTGACCCGCAAGGTTCCCTATCCCCACCCTGGCGAAATCCTCCAGGAGGAATTCCTCACGCCCATGGGCATTACGCAGTACCGTCTCGCGAAGGCGATTGGTGTTCCTGCAATCCGGGTGAGCGAGATTGTCGCCGGGCGACGCGCCATCACGATCGATACCGGGCTGCGCCTGTCGCGCTTCTTTGGGCAGTCGGAAGAGTTCTGGACCGGGCTCCAGGACGGTTACGACCGTGCCATGGTGCGCCCGCAGCTGGCTCCCGTGCTAGCGGCCATTGTGCCGTGGGCTGACGTGGACACTTCGGGAAAGGCGGCTGGCAAACGTCGTGCGAAGGCCGAGCGCGCCTGATTCGTGGAAGCGCGCTTGCGCGCGATTGGCCTGCTGCAAGCACCCATCGCGTGCAAGCACGCTCCCACAGCACGCTCCCACAGGTTTCGTCAGGTCTTGGTCTTGCTAAAGGGGAACATCTGCTGCTTCACGAAGCCGTCGGGCATGTAGTCGCCGACGACGCCGTACTTTTCCGGGAACGTCTTCTTCGATTTCACCGCGGTGCCGAACAGGTAGTCGAGGAAGGCGTAGTGGGCGGCGTAGTTCTTGTCGATCGCCTCGTCATCCGACGCGTGGTGCCAGTGATGGAAATCCGGCGTGACGATCACGTAGCGCAGCGGGCCCCACGGCAGGTGCACGTTCGCGTGGTTGAATACGGCCTGGAAGCCCACGACGATGATGTAAGCATTCATCACCCCTTCGCTGAAGCCCAGGACGTAGAGCGGCGCGAGCACGCAGACGCGGGTGAAGATCAGCTCCAGCATGTGCTGGCGCGAACCGGCCAGCCAGTCCATCGTCTTCACACTGTGGTGCACGGCGTGGAAGCGCCACAGGAACGGCACCTCGTGGTATGCGCGGTGCGTCCAGTACTGGGCCATGTCGGCCACCAGGATGCACAGCAACAGCTGCGGCACGAACCAGATCGACGCCACCATGCGCTGGAAGTCGCTGTTCACCAGCCAGCCGAACGCATGGTGGATGAGGAAGTTAACGATCAGCAGCGCGAGGCCCACGATGAAGTGGTTCACCGCGAAGTGCTTCATGTCCGTCTGCCACTCGAAGCGGAACAGCGACTGGCCCTTGTAGAGGGGGAAGAGCTTCTCCAGCACCACGAAGATCAGCGTGGAGCCAAGCAGGTCGAGGATGAACCAGTCGAGGCCGATGTACGGCGTGTGGTCGGGGAAGGCGCCGACCGGCACGCGATTGCCGCCAAGGGCGACCGCCGCGATGACCAGGACGAAGGCGCCGATGTTCAGGTTGCGCTGGCGCCCCAGGATGACGTTGGCCAGCGAAAGCCCGCCCGCGACCAGCAGGCCGCCCAGCAGGAGCTGGCGCAGCACGTCCACCGAGTACTTGTGGCGCAGGTCCGGCGTGGTCAGGTATTCCGGGAAGTGGAACGCGACCACGGCCAGCAACGAGAGGATGGCGAGCGAAAGGGCGATGGCCGTGCTCACCATGGCCTTCCCCGGCTTCAGCTCACCACTGCGGTGGAGCAGGTCGACCGTTTCATCGACCACGACCTCGGCCCGGCGCGCGGGCGCCGTCGCGACACGGCGGGCGAATGCCCGCTTCTTCCCCTGGCTCATCGATTTTCCTTTCCCTTGGGTTGCGCGGGCATCCTACCAATTCGCCAGCTGGGGCGCCGGGGTTTAAGCTGGGCGCCCCAGGCCCCATGTTGGGCTTATCCACGTTCCCAGACCGGCAGCCTTGATGGACTCCCTGATCACCCTCGCCGAACGGCGCCTGCTTACCCCGGGCGGCCTCGCTTCTTCCGACCTCGACCGCGTGTTCTCCCAGCTGATGGGTCCCTCCATCGATGCGGCGGACCTGTACTTCCAGCATTCGCGCAGCGAATCCTGGGTGCTGGAAGAGGGCATCGTGAAGGATGGCAGCCACTCGATCGAGCAGGGCGTGGGCGTCCGCGCCATCTCCGGTGAGAAAACCGGCTTCTCATACTCCGATGAAATCGTGCTCCCGCAGCTGCTCGAGGCGTCGCGTGCCGCGCGCGCCATCGCGCAGGGCGGCGCTGGCGCGGGCAAGCCGCTGGCCATCGCGACCGGCCGCGGGCTGTATCCCGCGATCGACCCTGTGGAAAGCCTGCCGAACGAAGAAAAGATCGCGCTGCTGCGCGAGGTCGACGCCTATGCCCGCTCGCGCGACCCGCGCGTCAAGCAGGTGGTGGTGAGCCTCGCGGCCACCATGGATACGATCCTCGTGGCCGGCTCCGATGGCACGCTGGCGGCCGACGTGCGGCCGCTGGTGCGCCTGAATGTCCAGGTCATTGCCGAGCAGGGCAGCCGCCGCGAGGCGGGCCACTCCGGTGGTGGCGGTCGCTATGGCTACCGCGAGCTGCTCGAGAACGGGCGGGCGCACGCCTTCGCCGAGGAAGCCGTGCGCCAGGCGCTGGTGAACCTCGAGGCGGTCGACGCTCCCGCTGGCACCATGACCGTCGTGCTCGGCCCCGGCTGGCCCGGCGTGCTGCTGCACGAGGCGATCGGCCACGGCCTCGAGGGCGATTTCAACCGCAAGGGCAGCTCGGCATTCGCCGGCCGCATCGGCCAGCGCGTGGCGGCCGAGGGCGTCACCGTCGTGGATGACGGCACGCTGCCGGGCCGCCGTGGCTCGCTGAGCATCGATGACGAAGGTACGCCGACCGAGTGCACCACGCTCATCGAGAACGGCATCCTCAAGGGTTACATGCAGGACAAGCTCAACGCCCGCCTGATGGGCGTGAAGTCCACCGGCAACGGCCGCCGCGAATCTTTCGCGCAGCTGCCGATGCCGCGCATGACCAACACGTACATGCTGGCGGGCAACCGCGAGCCCGAGGAAATCATCCGCTCGGTCAAGAAGGGCCTGTATGCGGTGAACTTCGGCGGTGGCCAGGTCGATATCACCAACGGCAAGTTCGTCTTCTCGGCGAGCGAGGCTTACCTCATTGAAGACGGGAAGATCACCCGGCCGGTGAAGGGCGCCACGCTGGTCGGCGCCGGTCCGGAGGTACTGACGCGCGTCTCGATGATCGGCAACGACCTCGCGCTGGACGAAGGCGTGGGCGTATGCGGCAAGGATGGCCAGAGCGTGCCGGTCGGCGTAGGCCAGCCGACGCTGCGCGTCGATGCGATGACCGTCGGCGGCACCGCCGCCTGACCGTACGCTGCCCGTAGGAGCCCACCCTGTGGGCGACGCCGTTCGCGATGACGCCACAGGTCCTGTCGCGTATCGCGAAGAGATGTCGCCCACAGGGTGGGCTCCTACGTTTCTACGGCTTCTTGCACAAAACGAGCTTTCGTACGCCAAGCGGGACGTGCGTCACGGAACGCGCGCGTATGGTGCGAAAAGCCCCCCTTAGAGTCAGCTTTAGTATTGTGGGTGTCATTGCTGCGGCGCGATGATCCGCCCGCAGTTGGCGTATGGACGGCCAAATCCCCTTCAGCCACAAAGCCTTGGCGCGTGGCGGGAATTTGACTTCCCCCTGAGTACGAAACGATGAACCACGGCTGGCGCATGCGCCGGCCGGTGCCGTCGTGCGTGCGCGGAACGCCGCTGTCAACGGACCAACCCACAGGGGATTTCCTCCATGACAATGCACCCCGCAGCACCCCCGGGGCACGCGATGCGAACACGGTTATCCGCCGTGCTCGCGCTGCTGTGCCTTGGTGCGACGGTGACGGCGCACGCCGTGACCCTCGCGCCTTCCGATCGCGTGGATGTGAACCTCGGCGCGCAGCCGTGGAAATACATCAAGCAGTACCAGAACCAGAATGGCCACGCGCAGGTACCCAACGGTGACGACGGCGCGGCCGTCGGCTTCGATGATTCGAAGTGGGAAACCGTCGGCATCCCGCATGCCGCGAACGACTTCACAACCTTCCTCAACCAGGAATCCGGTGGTGGCCAGGGCAGCCTGGATGGCGAAACCAGCTGGTACCGCACCACGCTGAAGGACAGCGCAAGCTACCGCGGCCGCAAGGTCATGGTGGAGTTCGAAGGCGCGCACACAGGCGATCGCGTCTACGTCAACGGGACGTTCGTCCCCGGCACCGGCCCCCTCAACCAGAAGGGCCAGGTCGACGAGAACGCGACCCATGTCATCGGCTTCATCCCGCACATTGTCGATCTGACGAAGTACCTGAACTACGATGGCAAGGATGTCATTGCGGTGAAGGTGAGCCGCAGCGGCGGTGGCTTCTTCCAGGATCCGGGTTTCTCCGGCTCCTTCCGTTTCGGCCAGGCGGAAGCCGGCCTGTTCCGCCCGGTGAAGCTGCACGTCACCAACCTCGTGCACATCCCGGAGAACGTCTACGCCGGCCAGAACACCTGGGGTACGTACGTCGGCACGGAATCGCTCACGGATGACCACAAGAGCGCCGTGGTCCGCGTGCAGACCAACGTGGTCAACGACCGCGACGTGCCGGTGACCGTCACCCTGACCACGCAGATCGTCGACGCCACCGGCAAGGTCGTCGCATCGGACCAGCAGCAGAAGCAGCTGGCGCCGCACGTCGCCCCGAGCGACGCGACCCCGATCTTCGACGAAAAGCTGACGGTGAACGGCCCGACGCTGTGGTATCCGAACAACAGCATTTACGGCAAGCCGTACATGTACAAGGTGCTGCACACGGTCAGCATCGATGGCACCGTGGTCGACGCGAAGCAGAGCCCGCTCGGCATCCGCATGATCACGTGGGACAAGGATTTCCCGTACATCAACGGCAAGAAGCAGTACACGTGGGGCGCTTCGGGTCGCTACGACTACCCGGCTCTCGGTTCGTCCGTGCCCGAAGAACAGCAGTGGCGTGACCTGCAGCAGCTGGCCGCGGCTGGCGGCAACCTGTGGCGTCCTGGCCAGTCGCCGTCGAGCCCGGAGTTCGTCGAGGCCGCGGACGCGCTGGGCGTGTTCATCGTGCAGCCCAGCGGCGATGGCGAGAATGGTTTCTCGAACCGTTGCGCGGCGGGCGACGATGCCTGCGTGAACATGTGGAACATCAAGCGCGAACTGCATCGCGACCTGGTGATCCGCGACCGTAACCATCCGTCGATCCTCGCGTGGGAATCCGACAACGGCAAGATGGATACGAACTTCGCCGTCGAGCTGCGCAACATGGCCCGTAACTGGGACAGCATCGCGCCGCGCGCCGCCGCCGACCGTTCGCCGGATCCGGCCAACGGCGACATCCTGAGCTGCAGCAAGGCAGGGTGCGAGGAAGGCGTGCACAAGCAGTTCCCGAACAAGCCCGCGTGGGGCGCGGAATACTGGGGCATCGGCTCGGCGCGCCACGCGTTCGACTACGAGCTCTCGTACGCGCTGAACTACCTCGTGCCGTATTCGAAGGGCCGCAAGGCGGGCACCTTCGGCATGGCACAGTGGTATTTCGCCGATACGCCGGGTGAAACGATCGAGTTCGACGAGGGCTACGAGGACGCGACGCACTGGAGCTGGAGCCAGGACGGCAAGACCAAGCAGTTCCAGCACAACGTGCGTTCGATCGGCAGCTCCATGGTCGACCAGAACCGCTTCCCGCGGATGATGTATTACATCTACCAGTCGGTGTGGACGCCGTTCGAGGTCAAGCCGGTCGTCAAGCTGGCGCACCACTGGAACCGCGCGAACGAGACCGGTTCGATCCAGGTCAACGCGTTCAGCAACTGCCCGGCCGTCCGCCTGCTCGTCAATGGCGTGCCGCAGGGCAGCGACCAGAAGCCGAACAACTGGGATGCGATCGACGAGGCCAGCTACGACGTCGAGAACTCGGGCACTGACCCGGAGACCGGCCGCATCAAGGGTTCGGCCCAGGCGCAGAAGACCACCGGTCTCCCGGGCCAGGTCCACTGGAACCTGCCGTGGCAGTCGGGTACCGCGACCGCGCAGTGCATCGACGCACTCGGTGCAGTGGTGGACGATACGAACGGCGCACCGGTGCAGGATTCGCTGACGACGGCCGGCAAGGCCGATCACATCGAACTGAGCATGGTGCCGGAGCTGGTGAAGCCGGACGGTACGGCGTTCGCCGTCACCGCCAACGGTTCGGATGCCGCCTTCGTGGTGGCCCGCGTCGTCGACAAGGACGGCAACACCGTGCCGGTGGGTTCGGACGTCAACGTGAACTTCGAAGTCACGGGTGGCGCCTCGCTGGTCACCTACCAGGGTGGCACGCAGCAGCTGGTCGACTGGGCCGGTGGCCACACCATGAACGGTGATGGCACGGAAGAGCCGATCCATGGCTACCACGCACCGGGCGACCACGAACTGAAGTTCGAAGGTGGCCTGCAGAAGATCGCGCTGCGCACGAAGTTCGACACGGGTACCGTGACCGTCACCGCGACGGCCGCCGGCCTGCTGCCGGGCAGCGCGTCGTTCAACATCGTTGCGGTGCCCAGGGTCTCGCAGGGTGCGTCCGGTCCGCCGGCCATCATCGCGAACCCGGTCGAGGACGACGTGACCCAGGGCTTCCCGGGCCACTTCTCGGTGACCGCCACGGGCGAAGCCCCGCTGACCTTCACCTGGAAGAAGAACGGCCAGGAGATCCCCGGCGCGAACGCGGCGACGTACACGACGGCCGCCTCGGCCGCGACGGACGACGGCGCCTCGTACACCGTGGTGGTGCATAACGCGAAGGGCGACCAGGAATCCACCCCGGCCATCCTCCGCGTGTTCAAGGCGCAGAACGTCGTCATCAGCCAGCAGCCGCAGGCGGCGAACGTGGACGTGGGCCAGCAGGCGCACTTCGCGGTCGTGGCCACCGGTTCGCCGAAGGTGACCTACCAGTGGATGCGTGGCAACGCGGAGATCCCCGGCGCCAACAACCCGACCTACGACACGCCGGTGCTCACCGCCGCCGATGGCAATGTCGACTACACGGTCGTGGTTTCCAACCCGCTGGGTGACACGCCCTCGACGGCCGCCCACCTGACCGTGAACGCCGCGCGCCAGCCGGTCATCACCGGCCAGCCGGGCAACGTGCGCGCGAACCCGGGCCAGGCGGCTCAGTTCAGCGTGTCCGTCGCGGGCTCCTCGCCGTTCCACTACAAGTGGACGCACGATGGCCAGCCGGTGGGTGATGACAGCGCCACGCTCAACGTGCCGAATGTCAGCCTCAGCGATGTCGGCAACTACGTGGTCGTGGTTACCAACATCCTTGGCGATACCGCTGCCGCGACGAGCAACCCCGCCGCGCTGACCCTGGCCCCGCCGGGTGCCAACCTGGCCCGGCAGAAGGTGACCTACGCCAGTGGCGTGGAGAACGTGCAGGGCACGCCGGCTGCCGGTGCGGTCGATGGTGACGAGAAGGGCACCCGCTGGGCGTCCGAGCAGAAGAACGATGCCGCCTGGTTCACCGTCGACCTGGGTGCCGTGCGCTCGTTCAACCGCGTCGTCATCAAGTGGGAAAACGCCCACGCCGCTCAGTACAAGATCCAGTACTCGAACGACAAGGACACGGGCTACAAGGACTGGCACGAGAACGACACCAGCCTTGGCGGCACCGAAGACATGACGGATACGCGCGTCTCGGCCCGCTACGTCCGCATGCAGGGCATCAAGCGCGCCACCGACTACGGTTACTCGTTCTACGAGTTCGAGGTCTATGACTCGCCCACGTGCTGCCAGGATGGCGACCGCTACACCGTGCAGGATACGAACCATGTCGTGGACCACTTCAGTGGCCTGACCTGGGAACGTGCCCAGCGCGGCCTGGCCGACCAGGGTGCGCAGTACAAGCAGTCCAACGCCATCGCGGATTGCGCGAAGGTGAGCGCGCGCCTGCCGACGATCGACGAAGCGCTGGCCGTCGCTGGCCAGAACCTCTCCACGAATGCGTTCCCGCAGGCTTGGACGATCTGGACTTCGACGAACGACCCGGATGACCAGACGTACGCCTACCAGGTGGCGTCGGATGGTTCGACCTTCCGCCTCGTCGCGGAGAACAACCCCTCGCACGCGCTGTGCGTCTCCGGCCCCACGGCCGTGGCACCGTCGATCTCGGCGGATCCTGTCGCGCAGAAGGCTGGCGTGGGCCGCTCGGCACACCTGACCGTGACCGCCACCGGTGATGGTCCGATGGCCTACAACTGGTACCGTCACCTGCCGCAGGGCGATGGCACGTTCACGGATGAGTTCGCCGCTTCGTCCACCGATGGCACGTACGCCACCCCCGCGCTCGTCGCGGCGGACAATGGCACGCAGTACAAGGTTCGCGTGGTCAGCGCCAAGGGCCTCACGACCGAAAGCCACCTGGCCGCGATCACGGTCGATAACTCGACCGATGGTTTCGACCCGCCGGCATGGCAGCAGGGCACGGCGACGCAGCCGGGCAACGGCGGCGACGATCCGGGCCAGCCGGACAATCCGGACGGCCCGGGTACGCCGGGTGATGGCCAGGGCGGCGTGAATGTCGCCACGGGCGCCACCGCGACCTCCAGCGGCAATGAAAACGATGGTTACCTCGGCCCGAAGGGCGCGACGGATGGTGACTTCACCACCCGTTGGGGTTCGGACTTCAAGCCCACCGCGTGGATCCGCCTGGATCTCGGTGCGCCGAAGACCTTTGACCACGTGATCCTGCGTTGGGAACGCGCGCACTCGACGTCGTACATCGTCGAAGTGTCGAACGACGGCACGAACTTTACGTCGGTCACCCCGCAGCCGGTCGCCGGCAAGGGTGGCGTGGAGCGCGTCGACTTCGCCGCAGTCACGGCACAGTACGTGCGCATGACCAGCTCGGCGAAGAACACCGACTACGGTGTGTCGCTGTACGAGTTCGAGGTCTACGCGGCCGCCGCGCCGACCTTCCTCGGCCAGCCGCAGGCGCAGTCCGTGACCGCGGGCCAGCCGGTGACCTTCGCGGTCAGCGTCAAGGCCAACGGCAACGTCGGCTACCAGTGGCGTCGCAACGGTGCGGCCGTGTCGGGTGCGAACCAGGCCAGTTACACCTTCACCGCCTCGCTCGCCAACGCGGGCAGCTACGACGTGGTGGCGACGGATGCCGCCGGCCATAGCGCCACCAGCCAGCCGGCCACGCTCGCCGTGACCCAGCCGGCCCAGCAGGTGCCGCCGCCGGTTTCGTCCGACACCAACCTGGCGCTCCACCAGCCGGCGCTCGCGTCGTCCTCGGAGAACCCGGTGGCATTCAAGGCCGCCAACGTGACCGACGGTGACGAAGGTTCGCGCTGGTCGTCCGAATTCTTCAACGACGAGTGGGTGCAGGTCGACCTGGGCGCCGTGAAGACGGTGAACAAGGTGATCCTGAAGTGGGAAAACGCACATGCCGTGAACTACCAGATCGAGGTGTCGCTCGACGGGCAGTCGTGGCAGGTGGCGGATGCGAAGATCGGCAGCAACGGTGGCGTGGAAACGCTGGCGTTCACGCCGGTGTCGGCCCGCTACGTGCGCATGCAGGGCCAGACCCGCAACACGCAGTACGGTTACTCGCTGTGGGAAATGGAAGTGTATGGCGCGGCGGATGGCAGCGATCCGGGCCAGCCGCAGCAGCCGGGCAACAATGATCCGTCGGAAGGTTTCGACTACGACACCTACCCGGGCTACATCGGTACCCAGCTGCGCAACGCCACCAACGGCAAGTGGCGCGACGACCAGGTCTACGTCGCCGTCATCGGCCGTGATCCGACCACCCAGGTGTTCTCGTGGGTGAAGCCGGATGGCACGCTCACCGCCGCGAAGGAAGAAGACAACGACGGTGCGGGCCACCTGACCAAGAATGGCCAGAACTATCCGAACTACTTCTTCACCCTGGCCCAGGCCAAGCTGATGAAGCTGCCGAAGATGGATTCGGGCCGGATCTTCGTGTCCGTCGGCGAGCCGATGTACATCAAGATCCTGAAGGCAGCCGATGGCACGATCGGTTTTGCGGGCCCCAACCCGCTCAACGCGACCGACCCGAACATCGGCGTGTACTACGACTGGTATGAGTTCACCTGGAACAACGACGCCCTGTTCATCAACACCACGCAGGTCGATCAGTTCTCCATCCCGCTTTCGCTGGATGTGTATGGCGGCAACAAGACGCGCCATGTGAACTCGGGTATCACCCAGACCCGCGCCGAGATCTTCGCGGCGTACAACCAGGAAGTGCCGGCCGAGTTCCAGCTGGCCAGCGCCGACCCGATCCGCATCCTCGCCCCGGGCAAGGATCAGTTCGATGCCGGCAAGCCGCAGGAGCATTACTTCGACGCATACATCGACAGCAGCTGGACGTACTACCGGAGCCATGTGCTGCAGATGACCATCGGTGCCAAGCAGTTCGAAGGCAGCGTGGTGAACGGTGCGCTGGTGTTCCGCCACGTGAACTGGGCGGATACCCACGAGCCGGACGAAGCCGAAGGCATGCTGTTCACGGTGCAGAAGCCGACCACGCAGGATGTGCTGGAAGGCAAGGGCGCCCTGGCGCGTTCCAACGACCCGTGGGGCGTGGAAGGCCAGCTCGAAGCGCAGATCTGCGCGGCGTTCAACCGCCACGTCATGGAAGATACGGGTGAGTGGAAGGATCCGGGTTCGTTCTACCTGCAGTCGCCGGCGAACTACTATTCGCGCTTCTGGCACCTGCACGGCGTGAACGGCAAGGCCTACGGCTTCGCGTACGACGATGTCTCCGACCAGAGCTCCAGCCTCATCGAGCCGCAGCCGGAACACCTCGAACTCGGGATCGGCTGGTAACCCGTAGCGACACGTAAAAAGAAAGGGCGGTGACGGAAACCTCACCGCCCTTTCCATTTCCAGCCGCTCACCGTAGGAGCCCACCCTGTGGGCGACATCTTTTTCGCGATAGCGCTTGGAGCCCTGTAGCTCCTCCGCGAGCGGCGTCGCCCACAGGGGGGGCTCCTACGAGGTTTCGGCGGCTTGCGGCCTTACTCGTCCGACGCGGCCTCGAGCTCTTTCAGGATCCGGTAAATCTCCCGGAACGCATGCAGCGGCTTGTTCGCCTCGCGCTCGGCGCGTGCCTGGCGCACCAGCGAGCGCAGGTGCTGGCGGTCGAGTTCCGGGTGCTTGTCGAACAGCTCGCCCATCGCGCTGTCGCCGCCTTCGAGCAGCTTCTCGCGCGCCGCCTCCAGGCGGTGCATGTGCGCGGCTTCCTGGCGCTGGCGATCGCGGTCTTCGCCCAGCGCGGCACGCGCATCGGCAAACGCCTCGTCACCATGCCGCCGCATCAGCTTCGCCAGGTACGCCATCTGCCGCTTGCGGGCGATATGCGCCGTGACCTTACGGGTCCGGCCGATTTCGTCGATGATGTCTTCCGGCAGGTTCAGCTTGGGAATGCGCGAGGGCGGCAGTTCCACCAGCTGGTTGGCCAGCTTCAGGATATCCAGCGCATTGCGCCGGTTCTCGGTGCGGCTGGGGCCGAAATCTTCCTCGTCGTCGTCCTTCGGCGGCGGCTTGTCCCAGTTCCTCATGGCTGTACCTCCTCACCTTCGAAGGCAAAGCGCGGCTGCACGCGGCCCTCGTGTTCAACAGTTTCCGCGAACATGGCCGCGGGGCGTACCCACAGGCCGTGCTCGCCGTAGAGGGCCTGGTACACGACCAGTTCCTCCATGGTCTCGCTGTGCCGGGCCGTGCCCAGCACGCGGTAGGGCATGCCCTTGAAGTGGCGGTAGTAGCCGACACGGATGGTCATAGGGTTTCCATGGCACCATGGGCGGTGCGTTTGCTTTGTATTCGGGCGGCGCGCCCCCAACTAGGGAGATTCGGCCGCCTGCGGCCTGCCATTCTAACCGCCTGCCCCCGGGAAGCCCACGTGAGCCAAGTTTCCACCCTCGACACCAGCCACCAGGACCTCGACCGCCTCGCCAGCCTGGCCGAGGATACGATCCGCCGGGCGCGCGCCGCGGGCGCCACCCAGGCCGAGGTTTCCGCCAGCGTCGACGTGGGCCTGAACGTGAACGTGCGGCTGGGTGAGGTCGAGACCGTGGAGCACACCCGCGACCGTGGCTTCGCCCTCACGGTGTTCTTCGGCCAGCGCAAGGGCTCGGCCAGCACGGCGGACCTCAACCCGGATTCGATCCAGGCCACGATCGACCAGGCCTGCGCCATCGCCCGGTTCACCGAGGAAGACCCGGCCGCCGGCCTGGCCGACGCCGACCGCATGGCGACCACGTTCCCGGATCTCGATCTCTGGCACCCCTGGGAGCTGGGCGTCGATGAGGCGATCGCGCTGGGCTGCGATATCGAGAACGCCGGCCGTGACCTCGATGGCATCACCAATTCCGATGGCGCCAGCGTCAATGCGGGGCAGAGCCTCTCGGTCTACGCCAACTCGCACGGCTTCCTGGGCCGCGAGCGCGGCACCCGCCATTCGCTCTCCGTGGCGCTGATCGCTGGCGACGACGAGGGCATGCAGCGTGACTACTGGTACGACAGCGTCCGTGACGCCCGCCAGTTCATGGATGCCGCCGCCCTGGGCCGGAAAGCGGCTGAGCGGACGCTGTCGCGCCTGGGCGCACGCCGGCTCAGCACCCGCCAGGCGCCTGTCCTGTTTGCGCCGGAAATCTCGCGATCCCTGATCGGCCACCTGCTGGGGGCCGTGAGCGGTGGCTCGCTCTACCGCCGTTCCAGCTTCCTGCTCGATCACGTGGGCAAGCAGATCCTGCCGTCGTGGATGCGCATCGATGAGAAACCCCTCATCCCGGGCGGCTTTGGCTCGTCCGTCTTCGATGCCGAAGGCGTGGCCACGGTGGACTCGCCGCTCGTCGTCGATGGCGTGCTTTCCCGCTACATCCTGGGCAGCTACTCGGCGCGCAAGCTGGGCCTGCAGACCACCGGTAACGCGGGCGGGGTGCATAACCTCGTCGTCGCCAACGGCGGGGACGACTTCGCGGCCATGCTGAAAAAGCTCGGCACGGGCCTGCTCGTCACCGAGGTGATGGGGCAGGGCGTGTCGATCATCACTGGCGATTACTCGCGTGGCGCTTCGGGCTTCTGGGTCGAGAACGGCGAAATAGCGTATCCGGTGGAAGAGATCACGATCGCCGCGAATCTGCGGGACATGTACGCGAACCTGGTCGCCGTGGGTGGCGACGTGGATCGCCGTTCGCACATCCTTACCGGCTCCTGGCTCATCGAGAACATGACCATCGCGGGCGAGTAGCCCGCGGCCCGAGGGGGCATGACTTCCTGCCCCCGTGCCGCAAGTCGGGTTGACAGGGGGCCGGGGCAACCCGGAGAGTGGGGCCGACATCGCCCAGGGAGTCGCGCCATGAGTACCCCGTCCGATCAGGTTCCACCGCCGCCCGCGCCACCGCCGTACGAGCCCGCGCCGCCGTTCGCCGCGCCCAGTTCCGATGACAAGAACATCGCGATGCTGACGCATCTGTCGGGGCCATTCTTCAGCGTGGTCGTGCCGCTGGTCGTCTGGTTTGTCTTCAAGGATCGTGAGGACAAGCGGTACCTGGTGCGCGAGGCTAAGGAAGCCCTGAACTTCCAGATCACGATCGTTCTGGCGTATTTCATCAGCGCCATCCTTATGGTCGTCCTGATCGGTGGCCTGTTGTGGGGCCTTGTATGGCTCGCGAACCTCGTGTTCTCGATCGTCGCCGCGCTGAAGGTCAGCGCCGATGGCAGCTATCGGTACCCGTATACATTGCGGCTGATTAGCTGAGCCCGCCGACGTGTTCGCAAAAAAGCCCGCTGATGCGGGGTTTTTTGCGTCTGGGTCAGCCCGCGTCGGGCTTCGCCTACACGTAGTCGAGTTGCACCCCGGCATATCCAAACGACATGGATCGGCACGCTGCGTCGTCCTAGTCATCAGGATATCGCGCGATGGAAAAGTGTGCCCGAAAAGGGTATGGTTATAGCCGCAGGGTGCCCCGGGTGCTCAAGCAGAAAGGGTTTTCTCGCTGGCAAGCCGATCAGGGCATTTCCGACGCCTCGCTGTGCAAGGCTGTGCGTGAGATGGAGCGTGGTTTGATTGACGCCGACCTTGGTGGCGCGCTGTTCAAGAAGCGCATCGCTCGCACTGGGAGCGGCAAGAGCGGTGGCTACCGTACGCTTCTTTCAGTTCGCATCGGTCATCGTTACGTCTTCCTGCATGGCTTCGCTAAATGCGACAAGGAAAACGTCACGCTGGACGAGTTGAAAGTGATGCGGTTCGCGGGCAAGGCCTTCCTCGAACTTTCTCATGAGGCGCTTTGGGTAGCTTGCGAAACGCGTCAATTACTGGAGGTATGTTGTGAGCCGCATCATTGAGTCCATGCGCGAAACCATGGTGGCGCTGCATCAGGCAGGCGCCATCAACAAAGTGACCATGCGTGAGTTCGAGGCGATCTGCCCGCCGCCCGTTCGCGATTTCAGCGCTTCGGATATCAAGCAGCTGCGCGAAAAGCTCCGGTTTAGCCAGCCGGTGTTTGCGCACCATCTCCATACGACCGCATCGACCGTGCGCAAGTGGGAGCAGGGCGAAACACGTCCGACCGGTCCGGCACTGAAGCTGCTGAACGTGGTCGCCGACAAGGGCCTCGCTGCGATCCTTTAATGCACGAGGCCGCGTACGATCAGCGCGACAATCCGCGGCCGATTAATGCCCGCGTGCTGCGGAATAACGAGCCAGTTCGGCCAGCCATTCGCCCCGCACGCCGAGCGGCGCGATGGCTTCGAGTGACTCGTCGACAAGTTCCCGGAGCCGTGCCCGCGATGCGTCGAGCCCAATAATCGACGGGAACGTCGGCTTGTCGGCGGCGGCGTCCTTGCCGGCGGTCTTGCCGATGACGGCGGACTCGCCTTCGATATCGAGGATGTCGTCGCGTACCTGGAAGGCCAGGCCGACGGCGTGGCCGTAGCGGTCGAGGCGCGCGAGCAGATCGTCGTCGCGGCACCCTGCCGCCAGCGCGCCCAGGCGCACCGACGCGCGAATCAGTGCCCCGGTCTTGTAGGCGTGCATGCGCTCGAGCTCTTCGAGGGTGAGCTTGCGGCCCACCGCGGAGAGATCGAACGCCTGGCCACCCGCCATGCCTTCCGCGCCGCAGGCGGCACCGAGCGTACGCAGCATGGCGATGCGCTGGGTGGCATCGTCACTCTCGGGTGAGGCGGAAAGGATTTCAAACGCGAGCGCCTGTAGGGCATCACCTGCCAGGATCGCCATGGCCTCGCCGAACACGATGTGGCAGGTCGGTCGGCCGCGGCGCATATCGTCGTCATCCATGGCCGGCAGGTCGTCGTGGACCAGCGAATACGCATGGATGATCTCGACCGCGCAGGCGGGTGCATCGAGGATGGGGCCATCACTGCCCAGCGCGTGGCCTGCGGCGTAGACGAGCAGGGGGCGCAGGCGCTTGCCGCCACCCAGCACCGCATAGCGCATGGCGCGGTGCAGTTCGGTCGGCGGCAGGTCGTCGCCGGGCAGCACGCGCGCAAGCGCGTCGTCAGCCCGGCCGGCCAGCGCCTTCAGCGGCGCCGGCAGGTCAGTCGATGCGGGAGTCAAAGGGTTCGGCGGTATCGGGGGCTTCGGGGTCGAGCAGCAGGCGCACGCGTAGCTCGGCCTGCTCCAGCGCCGTCTGGCACTGCCGGTAGAGGCCGATGCCCCGCTCGAAGGATTTCAGCGATTCGTCCAGGCTGAGCTCGCCGCCTTCCATGCGCGTGACCAGTTGCTCGAGCTCATCGAGCGAGTGCTCGAATTCGGCGATGGACGGCGCGGGAACGGTGGCGGCAGGGGACTTCGGCATGGCGGCAAAACTAGCTCACATGGGCGTTTCGATCAATCGCCGCGATGCCACAGGGGCGCTGCGCCGGCGGTGTCGAACACGGATTTCACGGCCTCGCTGAGCCAGCGGTCGGCGACGGCAAGGACGGCATCGCCCGCCACGACCAGCGGGATCCGTGGCCGTTCCCAAGGCGGGACACCGGCCCGCTGGAACAGGTCGCGCAATTCCCGGGTGTGTCGGTCCCCGACCGGCTTTAGGCTTTCGCCCCCCTGGCGGTAACGGACGGTCACGGGCGCGTCCAGCCGGTGGCCGCCGAGGGTGAGTGACCCGCCCCCGGGCAGCGCCAGGGGTTCACCGTGCCACGTCGACGACCAGCGCTGGTCGAAGGTGCCCTGGCGCCGCATCGCCCACAGGCGGCCGCGCCAGACGCGCACCTCGGTATCCAGCCAGCCGACCAGCGGCAAACGCTCGGCGCCGGCTTCGCGGGCCTGGCGTTCCAGCGTCTCGCGCTGGGCCGTGGTCGGCGCGGACAGGCCGGCGCCATGCAGCCAATGGTCGAGCAGGGGGCCGCGCCATGCGTGAGGCAGGGCGAGCCAGCCGGGCACGTCGAGGCTGCCGTCCGCGCCACGCAGTTCAGCGTACGCGGCAAGCCAGCCGTCACGCAGGCAGGCCGCCGCTTCGCCGCACAGGCGCGCACTGTGCACCACGCTCTGCGCGACATGCGGCCAGTGTTCGCGCAGGGCGGGCAACACGGTGCCGCGCAGCCACGCGCGGGCGACGCGGGGATCGTCGTTCGACGGATCGTGGACCGTGTCGAGCGCGTGCAGCGCGATATGGTCGAGGAGCGCTTCACGCGGCAGGTCGAGCAGCGGACGCCACTGGTCGCCGGCCCCGAGCGCGCGCAGGGCGCGCATGCCGGCAAGGCCCTCGGGGCCGGCGCCGCGCATGAGCTTCAGCAGCACCGTCTCGACCTGGTCATCGCGATGGTGGGCGAGGACGAGCCGTTCGCCAGGCCGCAGCGCGGCAGCAAAGGCGGCGCGCCGTGCGCGACGTGCCGCACCTTCGGTGCCTTCGCCACGGCTAAGGTCCACGCTGACCCGCACCGACTCGAAGGGCACGTCCAGCGATTCGCAGAAGCGCCGGCAGTGCATTGCCCAGAGGCCGCTCTCCGCCTGCAGCCCGTGGTCGATATGCAGCGCGCGCAGGGCAGGCCGTGGTGCCTGCAGCGCCAGTGCATGGAGCAGCGCCGTTGAATCCGGGCCGCCGCTATAGGCGACGACGAGCGGCGTATCGTCGTGTTCCGCCAGTGCGGCGGCGAGGTGGTCGGTGAGTGAAACGCTCATTTGCCCTTGGCGCGCAGCTTGACGTAGACGTGCTTGGCATTCCCGTGCTGGCGCTCTTCGACATCGAACAGGCCGATGCCCTGGATGAGACCGCTCAGTTTCGAGAATCCGTAATTGCGCGAATCGAAGTCCGACATGCGTTTGTTGAGGATGCTGCCGACGCCGCCGAGCGCCGCCCAGCCGCTTTCATCCGACGCATCCGTGACCGCCCCGCGCAGGTTGTTCACCAGGCGGGTATCGCCGCGCAGTTCCTTCGCGGATCTGGGCGCGGCGGGCGCTTCCTTCTCGTCATCATCCTCGCTGGCGAGCACCTCGGTGTAGATGAACTTGTCGCACGCCGATACGAAGGGCTTGGGCGTCTTCAACTCGCCAAAGCCGTACACCAGCAGGCCCGCTTCGCGGATGCGCGAGGCCAGCCGGGTGAAGTCGCTATCGCTGGACACGATGCAGAAGCCGTCGAAGCGTTCCGAATACAGCAGATCCATCGCGTCGATGATCATGGCCGAATCGGTCGCGTTCTTGCCCGAGGTGTACGCGAACTGCTGGATCGGCTGGATCGAGTGATCGAGCAGGGCGGACTTCCAGCCATTGAGGTTCGGCCCCGTCCAGTCGCCATAGATGCGTTTGACGTGCGCCGTGCCGTACTTCGCCACCTCGGCGAGCAGGCCGTTCACGATCGCCGGGCGCGCGTTGTCCGCGTCGATCAGTACGGCGAGCTTCTGGGTCACATCGTTGGCCATGGCCGGCTCCCTGGTGCGAGCCGCCATGGTAGCGCGCCGCGGTGACAGCCGCGTGCGCGCGGGGTGGGCTTATTCCGTGAACGCGCCGTAGCTGCGCAGGCGCTCGTAGCGCTGCTCGAGCAGTTCGTTCACCGGCAGCTTCTCCAGCTCATCGAGCTGGTTGAGCAGCACGGCCTTGAGGCGGGTGGCCATGCTCTGCGGGTTGCGGTGGGCGCCACCCAGCGGCTCGCGGACGATCTTGTCGATCAGGCCGTTCTCGAGGATGCGCGGTGCCGTGAGGCCCATGACCTCGGCGGCGTCCTTCGCCTTGTCCGCGCTCTTCCACAGGATGGAAGCGCAGCCTTCCGGCGTGATGACCGAGTACGTGGAGTACTGCAGCATGTTCACGCGATCGCCCACGCCGATGGCCAGCGCGCCGCCCGAGCCGCCTTCGCCGGTGACGGTGCAGATCACCGGCACCTTCAGCTCGGCCATTTCCAGCAGGTTGCGGGCGATGGCTTCGGACTGGCCGCGCTCTTCGGCATTGATGCCCGGCCAGGCGCCGGCGGTGTCGATGAAGGTGAACACCGGGATATGGAAGCGTTCGGCCAGCTTGAACAGGCGCAGCGCCTTGCGGTAGCCCTCGGGACGGGGCATGCCGAAGTTGCGCTTCACCTTGGTCTTGGTATCGCGGCCCTTCTGGTGGCCCACGACCATGACCGAGCGGCCATTGATGCGGGCCAGGCCACCCACGATCGCCTGGTCGTCCGCGAACATGCGGTCGCCCTTGAGTTCATGGAACTCCTCGCACATGCCCTGGATGTAATCGAGGGTGTACGGGCGCGCCGGGTGGCGCGACAGCTGGCTGATCTGCCACGGCGAGAGGTTGCGGAAGATCTCGGCGGTCTTCAGCTTCAGCTTCTCGCGCAGGCGCGCCACTTCTTCGTCGATATTGAACGCCTGGCCACTGCTGGCGTGGCGAAGCTCTTCGATCTTCGCTTCCAGTTCGGCGATGGGTTGTTCGAAATCGAGGAAGTTGGGATTCATGGAATACGAGGGTTCCGGGCAAGACCCGACATTATAGCCGGGGCACAAGGATGTGGGTGTGCGCCGCAGTACGGTGCGGGACGGGTTTGTAAGTGAATGATCTGAAAGGATGTTTCGCGGGGCCGTGAAGGGGGATTCCGAAGAGCTTGTAGGGGAACATCCCTAACGCTGTAGTCCCCGCCCTAGTTTCGGGGCCGTCCTGCTCCAATGGCGGTGCGGCTTTCCTCTTCGCGATAGCCGCCCAACCATCCATGTCAAGGAGTGACACCATGTTGAACCGCATCCTCCCCCTCGCCGCCCTCGCGCTGGCCACGGCCTCGCCCGCCTTCGCCACCAGCCTCACGAACGGCGATTTCGAGAAAGTGCACATCGATGTACGCAACGATGGCACCCGTACCGACTACGAACTCGACCGCCTCGAGGGTTGGCAATTCACCGGAAAGCTCACCTACCTGGTCGATCGCGGCCCCTACCGGGCCTGGGTGGGCTCGCAGGTGAACAACAAGTTCGCCGTCCTCAAGCCGGGACAGTCGATGTGGCAGGAGACGCGAGTGCGCGGTGTCGGCGATTTCGTCGTCCGCTTCGATACCTCGACTGCCGGCAATGCGGCCAGGGGCGCGCTCGGTGTTCGTCTGCAGCTTATCGCGGACGGCGGCCAGGTAACGACCTTGCTCAGCACCAACGCTACGCCCGATCCGGACGGCAACACGCACACCTTCCGCGTCGCCGATCCGGGCGGATCCCCGGCAGCGTTGCGGATCGAGTTCGTGAATTCTGCCGGCAGCGCCATCTCCATCGACAACGTCAGTGTTGGCCACGGCTAAGCACGATGCCTGCGGCGCTGCCACCGGGCCGCAGGCAGTTCTACCCATGAACAAAGGAGTGATCATGCGCTATACAACCCCGGCCGCGGCCCTGTTTGTCCTGTGTGCCGCTGCAACCTTGCCCGCGCTGGCCAGCACCAGCCCGGATCCTTCGGGCCTCCCCGCTTGCTCCAGCGCCGGTAACGACAAGGCCTGCCGGCTCCCTGTGCGCGATGGCGATTTCAGCGCAGGTGCCCTGAACGGCTGGCAGCGCCAGGGCTTGCCCGTCGTCGGTTACGACGCAAGCGGCAACGCTTACGCGGCGTTGCCGGTGGGCGCGGCAATCAGCCAGGCCGTTGGTATTCCCACCGCCAACCTGCCGCAGGATGCCACGTATGCGATCCGCTTCCGCGTGCTCGGTGAGAGCGCCGACGGCAGCATCGACGTGCGGGTGGCTGTGTCGGACGACACCGGTAAGCAAAAGATCGATCTCGGCGGCACATCCGTACGTGTCACCCGTGGCGAGTGGAGCGTCGGCGAGCTGTTCGTGACGGGCAAGCCGTTCGGCGGGGCGCCGCACGTGCACGTCACGCTGGCCAACGACAGCATCACGGGCACGCAGGTGCAGGTGGATGATGTCTACGTCGTCGAAAGCGTCGGCGTGGACGCAGGCTGACCAGGCATGCCGCCCGCGTTCGTAAACGCGATGCGGCGGGTCAGTAGCTAGTCCGCCGGGCGTACCAGGCGCAGTTCCGTGCCAAGTACGCCCGGCAACGTGCGCAGCGTGCGGACCAGGTCGGGCAGGGCACGGACGCGCCATTCGTCGCCGAGTTCCAGGCTGGCCTGGCCCACCAGGTTGCGGTAGCCGGAAAGCATCAGCGGCGTGCGGCCGCCGCGGAACCCCATCAGCGCGTGCTTCAAACGCTTCGGGAAATCCTCGTCCACGCCGTTGAGCTTCAGCGTGAGCAGGCGCCCGAAGTGTTCCATCGCATCCGAAAGCGAATAGGCCTTGCGCGCGCGCAACTGGTAGCCACCCGCGAAATCATCGATGCGCAAGCCACCTTCCACCACGATGATGTTGCCGCGCGTTAGCAGCGGTGCCGCATCGGTGAACACTTCGCGGAAGAAGCTGGTCTCGAGCAGGCCGGTGGCGTCCTCGATCTGCACGAATGCATCGCTGTCGCCGCGCTTGCGCATGCCGACCACCATGCCGGCGACCGTCCACGGCGTCTCCGGGCTGCGACGGAAGCGGCTGCCTTCGTCGTCATCGTTGCGGCGCGGCTTGGGTGGCTGGTAGCGGTGCGGGATCTCGCCGATCGGGCAGCTGCCGAGCTGGGCCAGTTCGGTGGTCCAGGGATCGGTCGGGTGGCCCGAGAGGTAATGGCCGAGCGTGTCGTGCTCGCCCTGCAGCAACTGCTCAAGCGGCCACTCCGGCACCGAACCGGAAAGCTCGATGATGCTGGGTGCCTCGGCATCGCCGAACGCGTTGCCGAAGATATCGACCTGGCCCGAAGCGCGGTTCTTCGCTTCCTGGTCGGCGGCGCGCATGGCTTCCGGGATATGCATCACCAGCGTCGCGCGGTTCTCGCCCAGCGCGTCGAGCGCGCCGGACTGCACCAGCGCTTCCATCACGCGCTTGTTGAGCTTGTTCGAACCGATGCGCTGGCAGAAATCGACGAGACCCTTGAACGGGCCGCGCGCCTTGCGCTCGGCCGCGATCTCTTCGCAGATGCCCTGGCCCACGCCCTTGATCGCGCCCAGGCCGTAACGCACCACGCGCGGTTCGACTGCCTCGAACATCCACTCCGAGGCGTTCACGTCCGGCGGCAGCACCTTGATGCCGATGGCGCGCGTTTCATCGAGGAAGGTGACGGCCTTCTCGGTGTTATCCATGTCCGACGAGATCGTCGCGGCCATGAACTCGGCGGGGTAGTGCGCCTTCAGCCAAGCGGTCTGGTACGAGACCAGCGCATATGCAGCCGCGTGCGACTTGTTGAAGCCGTAGCCCGCGAACTTTTCCATCAGGTCGAAGATGGAGTCCGCCTTGTCGCCGTCGATGCCGTCCTTCGCGGCACCTTCGCGGAAGGTGGCGCGGTGCTTCACCATCTCCTCGGCTTTTTTCTTACCCATGGCGCGGCGGAGCAGGTCGGCGCCGCCGAGGGTGTAACCACCCACGATCTGCGCCATCTGCATCACCTGCTCCTGGTAGACCATGATGCCGTAGGTCTCTTTCAGGATGGGCTCGACGCGCGGGTCGGGGTATTCCACCGCTTCCTTGCCGTGCTTGCGCGCGCAGAAGCTGGGGATGAGGTCCATCGGGCCGGGGCGGTACAGCGCCACCAGCGCGATGATGTCCTCGAAACGGTCGGCCTGCGCTTCCTTGAGCATGCCCTGCATGCCGCGCGATTCGAGCTGGAAGACGGCGACGGTCTGCGCCTTCTTCAGCAGGTCGTAGACCTTGGGGTCATCCAGCGGCAGCGTATCGATGTTCAGCGGCTCGGTGCCTTCGACGGCACGGCGCTTGTTGATGGCCTTGACGGCCCAGTCGATGATCGTGAGCGTGCGCAGGCCGAGGAAGTCGAACTTCACCAGGCCGACGGCCTCGACGTCATCCTTGTCGTACTGCGTCACCACGCCTTCGCCGCTGGGTTCGCAATACAGCGGGGCGAAATCGGTGAGCGGCGTGGGCGCGATCACCACGCCGCCGGCGTGCTTGCCGGCGTTGCGGGTGAGGCCTTCCAGGCTCAATGCGAGATCGATGAGGGTGCGCGACTCTTCCTCGGTCTCGTAGATCTCGCAGAACTCCTTCACCACGCGATCGGGTTCTTTCTTCGACTTCTCCGTGCGGCCCAGGGCATCGCCCAGGGTGAGGTCGAGCGGGCGCGCCGGGATCAGCTTGGCGTGGCGATCGACCTGGCCGTAGCCCATGCCGAGCACGCGGCCGGAATCGCGCAGCACCGCCTTCGCGGCCATCGAGCCGTAGGTGATGATCTGGCTGACGTGGTCGCGGCCGTATTTGCGCGAGACGTAGTCGATGACCTCGTCGCGGCGGTCCATGCAGAAGTCGATGTCGAAGTCGGGCATCGACACGCGTTCGGGGTTCAGGAAGCGCTCGAACAGCAGCTCGAACTGGAGCGGATCCAGATCGGTGATCTTCAGCACCCACGCCACGAGCGAGCCCGCACCCGAACCGCGGCCAGGACCCACGGGGATGCCGTTGTCCTTACCCCAGCCGATGAAGTCCGCCACGATCAGGAAGTAACCGGGGAAGCCCATGCGGATGATGACGTCGACCTCGCGGTCGAGGCGCGCCTGGTAATCCTCGAGCGTCTTGCCCGGGGCGAGCGGGTTCACCGCGAGGCGTTCTTCCAGGCCTTTCTGCGCCTGCTCGCGGATATACGTATCGAGGGTGTGGCCCTCGGGCACCGGGAAGTCGGGCAGGTAGTACGTGCCGAACGAAAGCTCGAGGTTGCAGCGCTTCGCCAGCTCGACGGTGTTCTCGAGCGCCTCGGGGATATCCGCGAACAGCTCGGCCATTTCCTCGGCCGACTTGAAGTACTGCTCCTCGCTGTAAAAGCGCGGGCGTTTGGGGTCGGCGAGTACGCGGCCCTGGTGGATGCAGGTGCGCGCTTCGTGTGATTCGAAGCCGGAACGCTCGAGGAAACGCACATCGTTGCTGGCGATGACCGGCAGGCCGTGCTGGCCGGCCAGCGCCATGGCCGCGCGCACCCAGGTCTCCTCGTTTTCTCGACCCGTGCGGGTGAGTTCCAGGTACAGGCGGTCCGGGAACAGCCGGGCAAGGAAGCCGAGCTTCGCGGAGGCGGCCGGCAAGCCGGCACCCAGGGCGACGCGGGCGATCTCGCTCTCGCGGCCGGTCATGGCGATGAGCCCGGAGAGGGCGTCGGCCGTGAGCCAGCTGGCGTCGACCAGCGCGCGGCCGGTGCCCTGGCCTTCGCGCCAGGCGCGCGACACCAGCCGCGAGAGGTTGAGGTAACCGTCGCGGTCCTGGCAGATAAGAGTGAGGCGCCAGGGGCGCGGATCATCCGGGCTGGAGACCCAGACATCGCTGCCGCCGATGGGCTTGATGCCCGCCGCCACGCACTGCTTGTAGAACTTCACCAACCCGAACATGTTGTTCTCGTCGGTCAGCGCGACCGCCGGCATACCGGCGCGCACGCACGCGGCGATCAGCTGTTTGATGCGGATCGTCGAGTCGACCAGCGAGTATTCGCTGTGAAGGTGGAGGTGGGCAAAGCGGACGGTCATGCGGGGTGCCGGTTCAGGCCATGGGAAAGGCTAACCGGGGGAGGGGGTTGGGGCAAGAATTGACACATTGGAAAAGTAGGAGCCCACCCTGTGGGCGACGCTGTTCGCGATACCGTCCAGGACCTGTGGCGGCAAGGCGAAAAGCTGTCGCCCACAGGGTGGGCTCCTACGGAAGATGGCGTCTGGTCAGCGCTTGTGCGCTTCCGGGTGCTCGATGAACCACAGCCCGGCGAACAGCTTGGCGTCGATCGAGAAGCCTTCCGCCGCGCGGTCGAACAGCCATTTGCCCGCTTCGGAGCGCGGTACTTCGTGGACAATGATGTTTTCGGTCTCGTCGCCGCCGCCCTTGCCGACTTTCTTCAGGTCCCAGGCGCGGGCGAAGGCGATCATCTCGGTGCTCATGCCGGAGGACGACGGGCCCTCGTGCACGAACTCCATGCGTCCGCAGGCGTAACCGGTTTCTTCCTCGAGTGCGCGCTCGGCGGCCAGCAGCACATCCTCGTCCTCGGCGCCTTCCAGGTCGCCCACCAGGCCAGCAGGCATTTCGATCGTGTTGGCGAGGATCGAGACGCGGTACTGCTCGACGAAGATGACCTTGTCGTCGGGTGTCACCGCCAGGATGATCACCGCGCCGCCCGGGTTATTGCGCGACGCATACTCCCACCGCCCGCGCTTCTTCAGGGTCAGCCACTTGCCGGAAAACAGCGTTTCCTCGGGCAGGCTGGCATCGTCGGGAATGGGCGAGGCATGGGGCAGCGGGCTGGTCTGCATGGCGGGCTCCTTGAGGCGATCGGGGGAGTATGGTCGAGAAACCATCTCGGCCGTGTGACCGGGCAGGGCATCGCGTAGGAGCCCACCCTGTGGGCGACATCTTTCGCCGGATGCCACAGATCCTGCGGCTCTTACGCGAACGGCGTCGCCCACAGGGTGGGCTCCTACGCGCGATGGGCGTTACAGCAACGCCCGCAGGCGCGAGCGGGTCATCGGCCCGAAGCGGATGCGTTCGCACAGCTCGTCGACGGCGCCTGCATCGCCCTGGCGGCGGCTCAGCGCGTCGGCGGTTTCCGCCACTGCGACGTCAAGCGCAATCCGGGTGAGGCGGCGGTAGAGCAGTGCCAGTTCCGCGTGCTCGCGCAGGCGGGCGGCACACGCCGCGGCGCCGCGGATACGCAGGTACGGCACTTCATCCACCCGCTCGAGCAGCGCATCCAGGCTGCCGAAATGCGCGAGCAGCGCGGCCGCGGTCTTGGCACCGATGCCGGGAACGCCCGGGATGTTGTCCACCGCGTCGCCGCAAAGCGCCAGGTAATCCGCCACCTGGTGCGGATGCACGCCCAGCTTGTCGAAAACGCCGGCAGGGCCCCAGCGCAGATCCTTCGCGAAATCCCACTGCAGGTCGTGCTCGCCCAGCAACTGGCCAAAATCCTTGTCCGCCGAAACGATCACGCCACGAAAACCGTGGACGCGCAGGCCCCACAGCGCGCTGCCGATCAGGTCGTCGGCTTCGTACTGGTGGTCGTTGAGCACGGTCAGGCCCAGCGCGGCCGAGATGTCGCGGCACAGCGCGAACTGGCGCACCAGTTGCGGCGGCGGGAGCTCACGGTTGGCCTTGTAGGCCGGGTAAATGGTGTTGCGGAACGACGTCGTCAGCGATGCATCGAACGCGACGGCGATGTGTTCCGCGCGGCTGCGTTCGAGCAGTTCACAGAGGAATCGCGTGAAGCCATGCACCGCGTTGACCGGCTCGCCATCGTGGTCGTGGAACTCATCTGGCATGGAATGCCAGGCACGGAAGACGTACAGGCTGCCATCGACCAGGTGGACGGTATCGTTGCCGGTCACGGTTCCCACGTCTCCTCGATATCGGCGTACGCGGGACGATCACGCTCCGGCGCCTCCATCGATGGCGTGCCGATATGGATGAAGCCGACGACGTGTTCGTGCTTCTTCATTCCCAGCAGCTTCGCCACGTCGCGATCGTAGGCGGCCCAGCCGGTCAGCCACTGCGCGCCAAACCCCAGTGCCTGCGCGCCGAGCAACAGGTTATAGGCGACGCAGCCGGCGGTAAGGTTCTGCTCGAGCTCGGGCACCTTGCTCTCGGGGTCGATCCTGGCCGAGACCACCAGCACGAGCGGGGCGAACTCATAGCGGCGCTGTTCTTTCTCGCGCTTGGCTTCGGAGAGGTCCGGGTTGGCCTCCACGGCCATTTTCGCCAGCTTCCGCCCGAAGGCGTGCTTGGCGTCGCCGCGCAGGACGCGGATGCGGAACGGCACGAGCTTGCCGTGGTCGGGCACGCGAATCGCGGCCTCGACCAGGCGGCGCAGGGTGGCATCGTCGGGGGCGGGTTCGCCGAGCTGGCGCGAAGGCACGGAACGGCGGGTGGTGAGGATATCCAGGGTAGGCTGGTTCATCCCGCCATTTTATCAGCGGTCGCGCGGCGGCGGGGGCGGGGGCAGGGCATCGTTGGGGCCCAGGTGATCGAGCGCTTCGTGGCGCTGCTCCGGGGTCTGGTTGCGCCACTGCTCCACCAGCGCGCGGCGCTGGTCCGGCGGCAGGTTGCGGAAGCGCTCGAACGCATCGTGCAGCTTCTGCCGCTGCTCCGGCGGCAGGTCGTTGAACTTCTGCTGGTTTCGCCGCGCCTGCGCGCGCTCCTCAGGCGTCATCTGCTGCCAGTGGGCGATCCGGTCACGGATTTCGGCCCGGCGTTCGGGCGGCAGGCCGCGCCAGCGCTGCGCCTTGTCGAGCATGCGCGACTGTCGCTGCGGCGGAAACGTATCCCAATTCTTCGCCAGCGGCGAAAGAATGTCCTTCTCATCCGCCGTGAGCTGCGCCCACGGGCGCGGCGGCGGCAGCGGGCGGCGGTCATCCGGCGGCCGGAAGTCCTCCGACGGTGACGGCGGCATGGCTTGCGCGCTGGCGGCAAGCGGCGTGGCCGACGCCAACAGCAGTGCGAAGGGCAGGACAAGGCGGCGCATGGTGCTCACTTGTTGCTCCGGCCCTGGCTGCCGGCATCGTTGTAAGCCAGCCAGCTGTAGAACTGCAGGTCCTTGTACAGGCTGGGATCGGTGCTGTCGGCATCGGGCGGCAGGTCGGTAGGGTCGCTGCCATCCGCCGCCTGCATCACGGCGGGCGGGGCCGAGGACGGACCGCCCAGCGGCTGCCACACCATCAGCGTGGCGAGCGCCACCACCGCGAACGCGCCGGCGGGGATCAGGAGGCGGCGGGCGGCCGAGTGCGCGGTGGGGCCGGCCAGCGCCGTGCGGCGCGCGGCGCGCAGGCGCCCGGCCGTGGCCGGGTCCACGTCGCGGCTGGCGCGGAGATAGAGATCCCTCGCGCGGCGTTCGAGTTCGTGATCGTGCTGGCTCATCGCCATGCCTCCAGGTGTTCGCGCAGCGCATGCATCGCGCGCGAAAGGTGTGTCTTTACGCTGCCATCGGAGCAACCCATGGCGGCGGCGGTTTCCGCGACATCCAGGCCTTCCATGATGCGGAAGGTGAATGCTTCGCGCTGCCGCCGCGGCAACTTGCGCACGGCCTCGACGATGTCGCCATAGGCCTGCGAATCCTGCAGCCGCGCCGAGGGATCCGGCGCGTCGTCCGCGGGTTCCCAGACGGGCAGGTCGGCGCCATCGTCGTCCTGCCCCCCGCCGATCCAGCCCACGACGATCGAGCGGACCTTGCGGCGGCGCTGCAGGTCGACGATCCGGCGGCGCAGGATGCCCCAGAACAGCGGCGTCCACTCCTGCGCCGGCTTCTCGCCGTAATGCCTTACGAGGCGCAGCATGGCGTCCTGCACCGCGTCCAGCGCGTCGTCACGGTTGCCGAGGTGGATCTCGGCCATGCGCCACGCACGGCGTTCGATCGCCGCAAGGAACGCATCCATGCTGGCAGGGACATCGCGCAGTTCCTCGAGGGAGGCACTATCGAGCGCGAGCGAGCCGTTCACGGCTTTCTCCGCGTCGTCAGTCTTGCCATCCTCGTGCTCCAGACGGCCTGGTTTCACCTTGCTAAACGCGGTCGGCGACCGCCGGTTGACGTCGTGTGCAAGCCCATCTTGCCCGGCCGGCATTTACCCGGTCTGAAGTCAGCCACGGCGGCGGCCCAACGGCAGCGCGACCAGCGCCGCCAGCACCGCGCCGGCCGCATAGAGGCCGATATCCGCCGGCCCCTGCGCCATGCGGGCCAGAGCCACGAGCATGGCCGGGCCGGCATCGGAAATGGC
>NZ_JBQCFT010000259.1:0-8870 GCF_051958795.1 Luteibacter sp.
CTCCCTCGCTTCCGCCGTCGCCGTGGTCAGCGGCCACGCCTTCGCCGCCGACGACCTCAAGGCGTCGGTTGAGAAGGCCCGCGCCGAACGCCTCGCCACGCTCACCGCGCCGGATGGCTGGCTCAGCCTCATCGGCCTCGAGTGGTTGCAGCCTGGCGCGAACCGCATAGGCAGTGCCGCCGATAACGACATCGTCCTCAAGGCCGGCCCTGCGCACCTGGGCACGATCACCCTGGACGACAGCGGTACGGCGACGATCGAACTGGCGAAAAACAGCGGCGCGCGGGTTGACGGCCGCGAGGTCGAGCGCGCTACGCTCGTGGACGATGCGCCCGGGCACAAGCCCACCGAAGTGCGCTTCGGTTCGGCGCAGTTCTTCGTCATCGCGCGCGATGGGCGCAAGGCGCTGCGCGTGAAGGACGAGAACGCCGAGACCCGCACGCACTTCCTCGGCCTGGATTATTTCCCGATCGATCCGTCGTGGCGCGTCGTCGCCGACTGGGTGCCGTTCGATCCGCCGCACGAACTGGAGATAGGTTCGGTGCTCGGCACCATCGACAAGGAAAAGGTGCCCGGCAAGGCGGTGTTCACCCGCGATGGCCAGACCTTCGAGCTGTATCCGATCCAGGAAGAGCCGGACTCGCTGTTCTTCGTGTTCGGCGACCGGACGAGCGGCAAGGAAACGTACGGCGCCGCGCGCTTCCTGGATACGCCGCTGGCGAAGGACGGCAAGCTGGTGCTCGATTTCAACGAAGCTCGCAACCCGCCCTGCGCATTCACGCCCTACGCAACGTGCCCGCTGGCCCCGCCGGAAAACCGCCTGGGTGTGCGAATCACCGCGGGCGAGAAGAATTACCGCGGGCACCCGTAAGGGCGGGCTCCATCCTGTTGCATATCGCGAGTGACGCCAAAGGTAGGAGCCCACCCTGTGGGCGACATCTTTCGCGATAGCGCCGGGAATCCTGATGCGCTTCTGCGAACGGCGTCGCCCACAGGGTGGGCTCCTACGGTGTCGCGACTAGATCATTTGCCGTGGAACGTCGGCTTCCTGCGCTCGAGGAACGCCGCAGTACCCTCGCGCATATCCTCCGTCGAAAACGCGATGGCAAAGCCCTGCGTTTCAAACGCCAGCCCCTGGTCGAGCGCGCATTCGCCGCCTTCGATGATCGTTTCCAGGATGCCCTTGAGCGCCAGCGGCGCCGCGGCTGCTAGCTGGTCGGCCATGGCGTCGACGCTGGCGTCGAGTTCATCGGCCGGCACGACGCGCGTGACGATGCCCAGCCGTTCGGCGCGGGCGGCATCGATCTGCTGGCCGAGCAGGCAGAGTTCGAGCGCGACGCCGCGGCCGGTGAGACGCGTCAGGCGCTGCGTGCCGCCGAAACCCGGGATGAGACCGAGGCCGATCTCAGGCTGGCCAAACTTCGCCTTCTCGCTGGCGACGCGCAGGTGGCAGGCCATGGCCAGTTCCATGCCGCCGCCCAGCGCATAACCCTGGATCTTCGCCACCACCGGCTTGCCGAGGCGCTCGATGCCGCGCATCAGGGCCTGGCCGGCATGCGAGAACTCCTGCGCCTTCACCGGCGTCAGCGAGGTCATCTCGGCGATGTCCGCACCCGCCACGAAGGCCTTCTCACCCGCGCCCGCCAACACCACCACGCGCACGGCATCGTCCAGGCGGGCCTGGTTGAACGCCAGGGTCAGCTCGCCGATGGTCTCGCGGTTGAGCGCGTTGAGCTTGTCGGGGCGATTGACGGTGATCGTACGGACAGCGCCGCGGTCGGCGGTGCTCAGGGTGCGGAAGGCCATGGTGATTCCGGCGTGGGGGAAAGACCACGGATGGTAACAGGGGAACTCTTGGCCCCCGAATGGCGTCTTAGCTCATACGGGCACGGGCCGGCGTCGATGGACTATCCTCCACGCGTGCCCGGGAATCCGGGTCCACGGAGAACGGGATGTCACCCTCGCGTCTGTTAGTCATCGCCATGGGGTTGTGCTGCGGCACGGCCATCGCCCAGTCCGCGCCCCCGGCGCCGGCCCCGGGTGCGCCGGCCCTCGACAAGACCAAGCTCTCGTACGCCATCGGCTACCAGATCGGCACGCAGTTCGCGAACAGCGCCCAGCCCGACGTGGATATCGGCATCCTGGTGAAGGCCCTGCAGGATGGTTACGCAAAGCGTGCGCCGGGCGTGCCCATCGATGTGATGCAGCAGCAGCTGGTTAACTTCGATGCGAAGGTCCAGCGCGATTCCGTCGTGGAGTTCCGTCGCGTCGCCACGGCCAACGCCCAGCGCAGTGCGGATTTCCTGGCGAAGAACCGCTCGAAGCCCGGCGTGGTCACGCTGCCTTCGGGTATCCAGTACAACGTGCTGGCGCGCGGGCGCGGCCCGCAGGCCCAGGTCACCAGCACCGTGGTCGTGAACTACCGTGGCGCGCTGATCGATGGCACGGAGTTCGACAGCTCGTACGCGCACGGCAAGCCCGTCACCTTCACGGTCAACCGCGTGATCCCCGGCTGGCAGGACGTGATCCCGCGCATGCACGTGGGCGACAAGTGGAAAGTGGTGATCCCGCCGCAGCTGGCCTATGGCGAGCGCGGCGAGCTGCCGCGCATCGGCCCCAACGAGGCGCTGGTGTTCGAGATCGAACTGGTGGACATCCGCCAGTAGGCCGGCCGCGCTAGAATGGCCGGCGACATGGCCACCCTTCCGCCGCCGCCCACCGCCAGCCTTCCCCTGACGCCCTGTACCGGTGTGTGCCGGCTCGATGCGCGTGGCCTGTGCATGGGTTGCCTGCGCACCGGCGGCGAGATCGCCGCATGGCGCACGCTCAGTGACCAGGAAAAGCTCTGGATCATGGACGAAGTGCTTCCGCACCGGCAGGCTGGCTGATGGACGAGTTGCTGGCCAGGCTGCACGGCGCGCTGCTGCCCCTTGAGGCGCCCCCCGGTCCGCACGGCTGGAACCACGATGACATGGTCCGCCTCATCGGCGACACGCCACGCCGGCGCGCTGCGGTGCTGATCGGCATCCGCGACGACCGCGAGCAGAACGTGCTGTTCACCCTGCGCACCGACACCTTGCAGCAGCACGCGGGGCAGGTCGCTTTCCCCGGCGGGCGCGTGGAGGCTGACGACGCCGACGTCGTCGCGACCGCCCTGCGCGAGAGCCGCGAAGAAATCGGCCTCGACGAACGCTACGTCACGCCGCTCGGTTACCTCGAAGCCATGGAAACCATCAGCGGCTTCAGCGTCACCCCGGTGGTGGCGCGGATCGCTGCCGATGCGCCGCTCAAGCCGGATCCGGGTGAAGTGGCCGAAGTGTTCGAAGTGCCGTTCGCGTTCTTCACCGATCCGGCGAACCTGCGTCGCTACCGCATGGATTTCCGCGGGCATAACCGCGAGATGGTCGAGTTCCTGCACGCGGGCTATCGCATCTGGGGCGCCACGGCGTCCATGTTGTTCAACCTGTTGAAGCGGATGGGCCACCAGCCATGCTGATTTCGCGCACCCTGATCGACGCGGCCGCCGCCGCGAACCTGCCGGCCGATGAAGTGCTCTTCGTGGATTGCCGCGTGGACCTCGCCGACCGGACGATGGGCGAGCGCAACTACGCCGAGTCGCACATCGCTGGTGCGGTGCGCGCGGATCTCGACCGCGACCTTGCCGATATGCAGACGCCGGCGAATGGCCGCGGTCGCCATCCGTTGCCGGAGCGCGCCGCCTTCGAGGCCTTCCTCTCGCGCATCGGCTGGCGCCCCGATATCCAGGTGATCGCTTATGACAGCGCGGGCGGTTCGCTCGCCGCGGCCCGTTTCTGGTGGCTGGCGCGTCTGGCGGGCCTGGACAACGTCGCCGTGCTCGATGGCGGCTGGCCCGCGTGGCTCGCAGCGAAGCTGCCTGTCGACAACCGGGTTCCCGTGCGCGAGCCCACCAGCGTCGAGGCCTGTTTCGATGAAGCGGGCACCGTGTCGGCCGAAGAGCTGACCGCCGAGCTGGCGAATGGTCGGTTTGTCCTGCTCGACGCCCGTGCAGCGCCGCGCTATCGCGGCGATGTCGAGCCGCTCGACCCCGTCGCCGGGCATGTGCCGGGCGCGCGTAACCGCCCGTTCGCCGACAACCTCGACGAGAAAGGTTTCTTCCGTCGCCCCGAAGAGCTCCGCCAGGCGTTCGAAGCGATCATCGGGCCGCATGCCGCCGAAGAGGTCGTGCACATGTGCGGCTCGGGCGTCACCGCGTGCCACAACCTGCTGGCGATGGAATACGCCGGACTGTGCGGGTCGCGGTTGTATGCGCCGTCGTGGTCCGGGTGGGTGTCCGATCGTAGCCGGGCCGTGGCTACCGGGGATCATTGATCCCCGCGTCTCCGCTTCCTAGAGCGGCACCGTCCGCCGCTCGCGTGCTGAAATCTGCGCGGCTTCAATCACACGGATAACGTCCCGCGCTTCCTGCGCAAGCACCGGCAGGTCGCCTTCGCCACGGATCGCCGTTGCCACGCCTTCGTAATACTCGGTGTAACGCCCGGGCAGGGTGTCGATCGTGGTGGCGCTGCCGTCGGCATCGGTGAAGCGGCCGAACATCGCCGGGTCATCCTCGCCCCAGCCCGCGCCACCCGGGCGCTTGCCTTCGCGCAGCGCCGCTTCCTGGCCATCGATGCCGTACTTCACGAAGCTGCCGCCGTCGCCATGCACGAGATACCGCGGGCCGGGATCGCGCACGAGCACGGAGGCGTGCAACACCGCGCGGCGAGGGCCGTAGTCGAGCACCACATGGAAGTAATCGTCGACCTTCGCGGCGGCGCGCTGCTTCATGACATCGGCGGTGACCGCGCGTGGTACGCCAAACAACACGAGCGCCTGGTCGATCAGGTGCGCGCCCAGGTCATACAACAGGCCCGATCCTGGCACCTCGGTCTCGCGCCAGCCCTGCTTGATCTCGGGACGGAAGCGATCGAAATGGGCTTCGAAATAAACCACCTCACCCAGCCGGCCATCCTCGATGAGGCGACGCACGGTGAGGAAGTCGTTATCCCAGCGGCGGTTCTGGAACACGGAGATGAGCCGGCGCCGGTCCGCCGCCAGGGCGATCAGTGCCTCCGCCTCCGCTGCGTTTAGCGTGAATGGCTTGTCGACCACGACGTGCTTG
The DNA here is from genome assembly GCF_051958795.1 of Luteibacter sp. Classification (GTDB taxonomy): domain Bacteria; phylum Pseudomonadota; class Gammaproteobacteria; order Xanthomonadales; family Rhodanobacteraceae; genus Luteibacter. Next base: position 5,141 of record NZ_JBQCFT010000259.1, read on the forward strand.
CCGGCCTCCAGCGCCGCGCGGGCGAGGGCGGCGTGGGTATCGTTCGGCGAGGCGATGACGACCAGCTCGATAGCCGGGTCGCTGATCAGGTCTTGAGGATTTTCGTACGCCCGTGCCTCCGGGAAGTCGCGCGAAATCTCCTCGACGCGGCGGCTGCCGATCGCCGCCAGGCGCAGCCCTTCGGCCGCCGCGATCAGTGGCGCATGGAAGAAAGCGCCTGCCGTGCCGTAGCCAATGAGTCCAGTGGGGATGGGTTGCATGGGGGCTCCGGGGGTGGACAGGCCCCAAGCGTAGCGCGGCCGGCCTCAGCGTTTCGTTTAGGATCGTGCCCTTTGTTGCATGCCACCCGGTAAGTCCATGAGTACCCTAGAAATCGACGCCACCCCGCGCGCCCGGCTGCCCCGCCAGATCCCCTTCATCATCGGCAACGAAGGCTGCGAGCGTTTCAGCTTCTACGGGATGCGCAACATCCTGACCCCGTTCCTGGTCATGTCCCTGCTGACTTACCTGCCCGCCGAGGCGCGGGCGGCGGAGGCGAAGGATGTGTTCCACGCCTTCGTGATCGGCGTGTATTTCTTCCCCCTGCTGGGTGGCTGGCTGGCGGACCGCTTCCTCGGCAAGTACCGCACCGTGCTCTGGCTGAGCCTGGTGTATTGCGTGGGCCACCTTTGTCTCGCCCTGTTCGAGCACAGCGTGCCGGGCTTCTATACGGGACTGGCCCTCATCGCGCTCGGCGCGGGGGGCATCAAGCCATGCGTGGCCGCCTTCGTCGGCGACCAGTTCGACGAGAGCAACCGGCAACTCGCGAAGGTCGTGTTCGATGCGTTCTACTGGATCATCAACGTGGGCTCGTTCCTGGCCTCGTTGCTCATGCCATTTTTCCTGCGCGAGTACGGCGCCAAGGTGGCGTTCGGCCTGCCGGGCGCGCTGATGTTCATCGCCACCATCGTCTTCTGGATGGGGCGCAAGCATTACGTCATGGTGCCGCCGACGCGGCACGATCCGCACGGCTTCGGCCCGATCGTGAAGAGTGCGCTGCTGGCGCATGCGCCGGGGCAGGGCAGGCCGGGGCTCGTCGTGGCGGTCGCGTCACTGGTGCTCGCGCTCGCTGCGCTGGCGCTCATGCCGACGCTCGGCATCGTCGCCACGCTGTGCGTCGCGCTCGTGCTGCTGCTCGCGGGCATGGTGGTCGGCACGCGTCTCCAGTTGGAGCGCGTGCGTGGCCTGCATCCTGCGGAAGCGATCGAAGGCGTCGGTGTCGTCCTGCGCGTGCTCGTGGTGTTCGCCCTGGTCACGCCGTTCTGGTCGCTGTTCGACCAGAAGGCTTCGACCTGGGTACTCCAGGCCACCGCCATGCAGGCGCCCGCGTGGCTGCACCCCGCGCAGATGCAGGCGGTGAACCCCGCACTGGTCCTGCTGCTGATCCCGTTCAACAACCTGGTGCTTTACCCGCTGCTGCGCCGCCGTGGCATCGAGCCCACGGCGCTGCGTCGGATGACCGCGGGTATCGCGTTCTCGGCGGTCGCATGGGTGGTGGTGGGCATGCTGCAGCTGGCGCTCGATGGCGGCAATCCCGTGCATATCGCGTGGCAGATCCTGCCGTATGTCTTCCTGACGATGGGCGAGGTGCTGGTATCCGCGACCGGCCTGGAATTCGCCTACAGCCAGGCACCGCCAGCGATGAAGGGAACGCTGATGAGCTTCTGGACGCTCAGCGTCACCGTGGGCAACCTCTGGGTCCTGCTGGCGAACGCGGGCGTGCGCAACGATGCGGTGCTCGCTGGCATTGCCCATACCGGCATCGGCGCCACCGCGTTCCAGATGTTCTTCTTCGCCGCGTTCGCTGGCCTGGCCGCCCTGGCCTTCGGCCTGTATGCGCGGAGCTACCGCAGCGTGGACTACTACCGCTCCACGTAACCTGCATGGCGCGCACGGTATAGAGTGCACACCGCCCTTACTGCCGGAGCGCGCCATGGTGACACCGAAACACGCATCGCCTGTCCCCCAGGCCGCCACGGGCGAATGGCCCGGCAGGGTCGTGCTGGTTACCGGTGGCGCGCAGGGCGTCGGCAAGGGCATCGCCCAGGCCGTGCTGGAAGCCGGCGGCACGGTCGTCATCGGCGATCTCGATGCCGAAGCGGGCAAGGCCTGCCTCGACGAATGGCAGGCAGGCGATCGCGCCGCGTTCTTCGTGCTGGATGTCGCGAAAGAGGCGAGCGTCAAACGCTTCGTTGAGGGCGCACTGCGCCGCTACAGCCGCATCGACGGGCTGGTGAACAATGCCGGCATTGCCGATCCGCACAACGCTCCCATCGAGGCGATGGACTGGGCGGACTGGAAGCATCGCCTGGAGACCAACCTCGGCGGCGTGTTCCTGTGCTGCAAACACGCGTTGCCCGCGTTGAAAAAGGCCAACGGCGCCATCGTCAACATCGCCTCGACCCGCGCCCATCAATCCGAGCCGCACAGCGAGGCGTATGCGGCAAGCAAGGGCGGCATGCTCGCGTTTACCCACGCGCTGGCGATCAGCGCAGGGCCGGTGCGGGTGAATGCGATTAACCCCGGGTGGATCGTGGTGGACGACTGGAAGAAACCTTCGGCGCGGAAGAAGCCGAAGCTTTCCGCAGCCGATCATGCGCAGCACGCGGTGGGTCGTGCAGGGATCCCGCCGGACATCGGCGCGCTCGCGGTGTTCCTGCTTTCCTCGCAGGCCGGCTTCATCACCGGCGAGAACATCACCGTCGACGGCGGCATGGCCCGCAAGATGCAGTACGTGTAGGAGCCCACCCTGTGGGCGACATCTTTCGCCTCGGGTCGTCATCCATGAAGGCGGTCGCGAACGGCGTCGCTCACAGGGTGAGCTCCTACGATAGCGGTGCTCGCGTGCTGGAATAGCGCTCCAGCGGAATCGTCGTCATCGGCCCGGCCTTGAAATCCTGCCGGCCTTCGTCGAAGTCCCATTGTTCGACCAGGCATACCGAGCGATCCGATGCGGGATCGTGGCGGATCACGTGTACCGAATTGCTGATGCCTTCGCGGATGCGCGTCGAGGTGGCGGTGCCTGCCTGCACCGACCATAGCTCGCTCGCCAGCGCGCGCTGCTCCGAATTCACCGGCCGTACGTACGGCAGGTGGATGTGACCGCCGAGCACCAGGTCGGCGCCCGCCGCGGCCCATGCGTGGATCGCGGCCTCGTGGTTGATCAGCAGGTTCGCCTTGTCCTTCTCACGGATGACGTGCACCGGCTGGTGCGTGACGACGATGCGCAACTGCGCGTCATCCGCCGCACGCAGTCGCGCGCTGACCCGGGCGATCTGCGCGTCGGACACCTCGCCATCCTTGTGCCGACGGGCGCGCACGGTGTTCACCCCGATCACCAGTGCATCGGCGCTGGCGTGGACCGGTTCGAGATCCTTCCCGAAGGCTTTGCGGAAGCCACCGAACGGATCGAATACCCGGGCGAACATATTGAACAGGGGCACGTCATGGTTCCCCGGAATCACCAGGGTGGGGCGCGCATAGCTATCGACGAATCGGCGTGCGGCGGCGAACTGTTCCGAACGCGCGCGCTGGGTCACGTCGCCGGAAAGGATGACCAGCTCGGGTGCCATCGTCGTGATCAGCCGGCGCAGGGCCTCCACGACCTCGGGCCGCTCCGTGCCGAAATGCGGATCGGAAATCTGCATGAAGAGGCTCAACCCGGGTCCTCCCCGGGCTGGCGCTCGCCGTC
>NZ_JBQCFT010000260.1:0-8918 GCF_051958795.1 Luteibacter sp.
CATGGTCAGGCCCATGCCCTTGAACAGCTCGAGCAGCAGGAGGCTCTTGAAATAATGGGTTACGCGGGACATGGCTCTTTAGGCTCCCGTGCCGATGTGGACCCAGCCGAAATACTTCATGCAGCCGGCGACGAGGACCCAGACGATGGTGATGGGAATGAAGACCTTCCAGCCGAGGCGCATGATCTGGTCATAGCGGTAGCGCGGGAAGCTGGCGCGGAACCACAGGAACAGGAAGGCGAAGAGGAAGACCTTGGCGAACAGCCAGAGGATGCTGGCGTGGCCCAGGATGCCGAAGCTCTCCGGGAACGGCGACAGCCAGCCACCCATGAACAGGATCGAGGTCAGGAACGAGACCAGGATCATGTTGGCGTATTCGGCCAGGAAGAACAGCGCGAACGGCGAACCGGAGTATTCCACGTGGAAACCGGCGACGATTTCCGATTCGCCTTCCGCCACGTCGAACGGTGCGCGGTTGGTTTCCGCCACGCCCGAGACGAAGTAGATGACGAACACCGGCAGCAGCGGAATCCAGTACCAGCTGAGCAGGCCGCCGTGCTGTGCATCGACGATCGCGGTGAGGTTCAGGCTACCGGTCAGCACCAGCACGCAGACGATGGACATGCCCATCGACAGTTCATACGAGATCACCTGCGCCGCGGCGCGCATGGCGCCGAGCATCGCGTAGAGCGAGTTGGAATCCCAACCGGCGAGGATGATGCCGTAGACACACATCGAGTTCATCGCCAGCAGGTAGAGAACGCCCGCGTTGACGTTGGCGAGCACCACGCCCGGGGCGAACGGCACCACGGCCCACGCCGCCAGTGCCGGTACCAGGGCCAGCATCGGCGCCAGGAAGTACAGGAACCGGTTCGCGTTGGTCGGCAGCACCACCTCCTTGATGAGCAGCTTGACGACGTCGGCGAAGGCCTGCAGCAGGCCGGCGGGGCCGACCTTGTTGGGCCCCATGCGGACGTGCATCCAGCCGAGCACCTTGCGTTCCCACCACACGTAGAGCGCGACGGTGACGACAAGCGGCAGGACCACCGCCAGGATGAACAGCACCGGCAGCAAGAGGTGGTCGAAGAGTTGATCGGCCATGGGTTACGCCTTGCTCAGGGTGATGGCGGCGCCGTACGGCGGCAGCATCGCGGTTTCGGGAAGCGCGGCATCGATCCACACGGCACCGGCAGGCACTGCGGCATCGACAACCACCGGAAGCACGCTGTCACCGATGCGGCCGTTGCCGCCGTCAGCCAGGCCGAGCTTGCCGGCGTCGTCCGCGCTGACGCGGATGGCGGCGGCGCGGTTAAGCGGATGCGAGTTCAGCGCACCGGCGCGGCGCAGCACGGCGTCACCGCGGTAGACCGGCACCGTGGCGATACGCGAGAGCGTAGCGGCCGCGGCACGCTGGCCAAGCACCGGGCGGACATCCGCCGTGCGCTCGACCATGCCATCACGCAGGCCCGCCAGGTCATCGAACTCGAAGCCGGCGACATTGAGCGAACCGCCCAGCGCGCGCAGCACCTTCCAGCCTTCGCGTGCTTCGCCCGGCGCCTTCGCACCGGCGAGCACGGCCTGGGCCGTACCTTCGGCGTTCACCAGCGTGCCTTCCAGCTCCGGCGTGAGCGCGATCGGGAGGATCACGTCGGCCGAATCCTTCAGGGCATCCGAAGCGTAAGCAGCGAACGCGACGACGGTCTGCGCCGAGTGCATGGCCTGGACGGCCTGGGCACCATCGGCGAAATCGTACGGCGGCTCGACGTTGTACAGCACGTAACCCTTGCGCGGCTGCGCAAGCATGGCGCGCGCATCGAGGCCACCCGCGGTCGGCAGCACGCCCACCGTGGAGAGGCCGACGGCGTTGGCACCTGCCGGGATTTCGTTGAACGCCGCACCCGCGGCCTGCGCGATGAAGCGCGCGATGGCACGCAGCCACGAGGCTTCCGGGTGGTTGGCGGCGGCATGGCCGAAGATCACCACGGCGCCTTCGACCGCGAACTCCGCGTACGCGGCGCGGTGGTCGTCGGTGGTCGTCGCCGCGTTAACCACGCTGGCGATCGATTCCGGCACGGCCGCACCGTTTTCAGCGGCGACCTTGGCGAACTGCAGCAGCTCGGCAACGAGCTCGTGCGGCGGCGCAACGGCTTCGCCGGCGAGATCGAAGTTGAAGTTGAAGTGCGCCGGATTCACGGCAAACACCTTCGCGCCCTTCTTCGCCGCCTGGCGGATGCGGTGGTTGAGCAGCGGCACTTCGTAACGCAGGTCGGAGCCGACGATGAGCGCGGACTTGACCTTGTCGAGCGAGGCGATCGGCGACGCGAACGGACGCGCGAAGGCGTTATCGGCGAAATCGAGCTGGCGCAGGCGGTGATCGACATGGGCGCTGCCCAGGCCACGCGCCAGGCGGACGAGGAGCTCGCCCTCCTCGTTCGTGGTCGCCGGGTTCACCAGGATGCCGAGGTCGGCACCCGAAACGCTCTTCAGCGCCTCGCGGGCGACCGACAGGGCGTCGTCCCAGGTGGTGGTCGCCCACTGGCCGTTGCGCTTGACCATCGGTGCCTTGACGCGATCCGCCGCGTACAGGCCCTGGTGGCTGTAGCGGTCACGGTCCGACAGCCAGCACTCGTTGATCGATTCGTTATCGCGCGGCACCGTGCGCAGCACTTCGCCGCGGCGCGTGTGCAGCCACAGGTTCGAACCCAGCGCGTCGTGGTAAGCCACGGACGGGCGGGCCACCAGCTCCCAGGCGCGCGCCTGGAACTGGAACGGCTTGTTGGTCAGCGCGCCGACCGGGCAAACGTCGATGATGTTGCCCGACAGTTCGCTCTCGATGGTCTTGCCGATGTAGGTGCCGATCTCGAGGTTCTCACCGCGGCTCATGCCACCCAGTTCGTACGTGCCGGCGATCTCGCTGGTGAAGCGGACGCAGCGCGTGCACTGGATGCAGCGGGTCATCTCGGTCGCGATCAGCGGGCCGAGGTTCTCGTCGGCCACCGTGCGCTTGCGCTCGACGTAACGCGACACCGAACGGCCGTAGCCGAGCGAGACGTCCTGCAGTTCGCACTCGCCGCCCTGGTCGCAGATCGGGCAATCCAGCGGGTGGTTGATCAGCAGGAACTCCATCACGTTGCGCTGTGACTTGAGTGCCTTGTCCGAGCGGGTGAAGACCTTCATGCCCTCGCCCACCGGCGTGGCGCATGCCGGTGCCGGCTTCGGCATCTTCTCGATCTCCACCAGGCACATGCGGCAGTTGGCGGCGATCGGGAGCTTGCGGTGGTAGCAGAAGCGCGGAATGGCGATGCCGACGGCATCCGCCGCCTGGATGATCATCGACCCCTTGGCTACCTGCACCGGAACGCCATCGATCTCGATGTTGACGAGATCCGGCGCGGCATTGGCTACGGGCTGCGCACTCATGCAGCGACTCCAGTGGTGGCCGTGTCAGCCGGGCCATCCACGATGGAACGGCCATGCTGCACGTAGTATTCGAATTCGTGCCAGAAGTGGTACAGGAAGCCCTGCACCGGCCACGCCGCGGCTTCACCGAAGGCGCAGATGGTGTGGCCTTCGATCTGGCCGGCGACGGCCTTCAGGCGGTGCAGGTCATCCTGCGTGCCCTTGCCTTCGACGATGCGCGACAGCACGCGGTGCATCCAGCCGGTGCCTTCGCGGCACGGGGTGCACTGGCCGCACGATGCAGCCATGTAGAAGCGCGAGATGCGGTGGCAGGCGCGGACCATGCAGGTCTTGTCGTCCATCACGATGACGGCACCCGAACCCAGGCCCGAACCCGCCTTCTGCAGCGAGTCGTAGTCCATGGTGCATTCCATCATCTTGTCGGCCGGCAGCACCTTCATCGAGGAGCCGCCAGGGATGACCGCCTTGAGCTTGTTGCCCGTGCGGACACCGCCCGCCATCTCCAGCAGTTCGGAGAACGGCGTGCCGAGCTTGATCTCGAAGTTGCCCGGGTTGTTCACGTGGCCGGAGACCGAGAAGATCTTCGGGCCGCCGTTGTTCGGCTTGCCGATGTTGAGGAACCACTCCGCGCCGTTGCGCAGGATCGCCGGCACCGAGGCGTAGGTCTCGGTGTTGTTGATCGTGGTCGGGCGGCCGTACAGGCCGAAACCGGCCGGGAACGGCGGCTTGAAGCGCGGCTGGCCCTTCTTGCCTTCCAGCGATTCCATCAGCGCGGTTTCTTCGCCGCAGATGTACGCGCCGGCGCCGCGGGCGTTGTAGATGTCCACGTCGATGCCGGAGCCATCGATATCCTTGCCGAGCAGGCCAGCGGCGTACGCTTCCTTCAGGGCTTCCTCGATGTGCTCGAACGGCTCGTGGTGGAACTCACCGCGCAGGTAGTTGTAGGCCACGGTGGAACCGGTGCAGTAGCACGCGATCGCCAGGCCTTCCAGCACCGAGTGCGGGTTGAAGCGCAGGATGTCGCGATCCTTGCAGGTGCCCGGCTCGGATTCATCCGAGTTGCACAGGATGTACTTCTGGCCCGGCGCGTTGCGCGGCATGAACGACCACTTCAGGCCGGTGGGGAAGCCGGCGCCGCCGCGGCCGCGCAGCGAGCTCTTCTTGATCTCTTCGATCAGCGCAGCCGGATCCGGCTTTTCAGCCAGGATCTTGCGCCACGCCTTCCAGCCGTCGACCTTCTCGTAGCTCTCGAGCGACCAGGGCTTTTCGAAATGCAGGGTCGTGTAGACGACCTGGTGTTCCTTGGGTGCGGGTCCGACCGGACCAGTGGTGCTAGCCATTGCCCTTACCTCACTTGAGACCGTCGAGGATCGCGTCGACCGATTCGGTCGTCAGCTTCTCGTGGTAATGACCGTTGACGACCATCATCGGCGCGCCGGCACAGGCGGCCAGGCATTCCTCTTCCTGCTTGAGGTAGATGCGGCCGTCGGCGGTGCTCTCGCCGGTCTTGATGCCCAGCTTCTTCTCGCAATGGCGCACGAGGCCTTCGGCGCCGTTGAGCCAGCACGAGATGTTGGTGCAGATGGCGACGTTGTTGCGACCGACCGGCGTGGTCTCGAACATCGAATAGAAGCTCGCGACTTCGTACGCCCAGATCGGCGGCAGGTCGAGGTACTTGGCGACGGCGGTGATCAGCTCGTCGGTGAGGTAGCCCTGGTTCTGCTCCTGGGCGGCCATCAGCGACTGGATGAGCGCCGAGCGCTTGCGGTCCGGCGGGAACTTGCCGACCCAGTGGTCGATATGCTCCCGGGTGTGATCGTTGAGCACGGCGATCGGATCGACGTCCTTCACCTGCTCGAAATGACCGGTGGCTTTCATGATTCTGTGTACTCCGTCGACTTAGCGGTCGACTTCGCCGAAGACGAGATCGTAGGTGCCGATCATCGCGACGACGTCGGCGAGCATGTGGCCACGCACGAACGCGTCCATCGAAGAAAGGTGGGCGAAGCCCGGCGCGCGCAGGTGCACGCGGAACGGCTTGTTCGCACCATCCGACATGAGGTAGCAGCCGAACTCACCCTTCGGCGCTTCCACGGCGGCGTAGGTTTCGCCGGCCGGTACGCCATAGCCCTCGGTGAAGAGCTTGAAGTGGTGGATCAGCGCTTCCATGTCGTTCTTCATCTCGACACGGCTGGGCGGGGCGACCTTGTAGTTCTGCACCATGACCGGGCCCGGGTTGGCCTTCAGCCACTCCACGCACTGGCGGATGATGCGGTTCGACTGGCGCATTTCTTCCACGCGCACCAGGTAGCGGTCGTAGCAATCGCCGTTGACGCCAACCGGGATATCGAAATCCATCTGGTCGTAGGCGGCATACGGCTGCTTCTTGCGCAGGTCCCATGCGATACCCGAACCGCGCAGCATGGCGCCGGTCATGCCCCAGGCCTGGGCCTTCTCGGGGTCGACCACGCCGATACCGACCGTACGCTGCTTCCAGATACGGTTGTTGGTGAGCAGCAGTTCGTATTCGTCGACGCGCTTCGGGAAGTCGTTGGTGAACTCCGTGAGGTAGTCCAGCATCGAGCCTTCGCGCCACTGGTTCAGGCGCTTGAGGTCACCACCCTTGTGCCACGGCGATTCGCGGTACTGCGGCATCTGCTCCGGCAGGTCGCGGTACACGCCGCCCGGGCGGTAGTAGGTGGCGTGCATGCGCGCGCCCGACACGGCCTCGTACACGTCCATGAGCTCTTCGCGCTCGCGGAACGCGTAGAGGAACACGGCCATGGCGCCCAGATCGAGCGCGTTCGAACCCACCCACATGAGGTGGTTCAGGATGCGGGTGATCTCGTCGAACATCGTGCGGATGTACTGCGCACGGATCGGGGCCTCGATGCCCATGAGGTTCTCGATGGCGCGCACGTAGGCGTGCTCGTTGCACATCATCGAGACGTAATCGAGGCGATCCATGTAACCGATGGACTGGTTGAACGGCTTCGATTCGGCGAGCTTTTCGGTGCCACGGTGCAGCAGGCCGATGTGCGGATCGGCACGGACGATGGTCTCACCGTCCATTTCCAGCACCAGGCGCAGCACGCCGTGCGCAGCAGGATGCTGCGGGCCGAAGTTCATCGTGTAATTGCGGATTTCTTCCACGGCTTAATTCTCCCGCCAGCGGTCGGCGGCTTCCGCCCTGGCCTGATCGAGGTCGGCATCGTTGCGGATCGTGCGCGGCACAAGCACGCGCGGCTCGATCGAAACCGGTTCGTAGACAACACGCTTCTGCTCGGCGTCGTAGCGGACCTCGACGTTACCGATGAGCGGGAAGTCCTTGCGGAACGGATGGCCGACGAAACCGTAGTCGGTAAGGATGCGGCGAAGGTCCGGATGACCGTCGTAAATGATGCCGTACAGGTCGAACGACTCGCGCTCGAACCAATCGGCGCCCGGCCAGATGCCCGTCACGGACGGCACGACCGGGAAGTTGTCGTCTTCGCAGAAGCTGCGCAGGCGGATACGCTGGTTGTGCTCGATCGACAGCAGCTGGTACACCGAGGCGAAGCGGCGCGGCAGCTCGGCCGGGCGCGGGCGCTCGGCCCAGGTGAAGCGGCCGACGGCCTGGCCTTCCACGCCACGCGAGAAGCTCTCGCCCTGGGCGGTGTCGGTATCCCACTCGGTCTTGCCGTAGCTGAGGTAATCCACGCCGCACACGTCGATGAAGACGGTGAAGCGGAAGCCGGCTTCGTCACGCAGCGCGGTGGCCACGGCGAGCAGGTCGCGCGGGGCGACCTCGGCGGTGACTTCGTTGCGTTCGACCTTCACCGTCAGCATGTCGCCGAAGCGCGCGGCGAGGCGTTCGACCAGCGAGGTCTCGTTATTAACGCTCATGTGCAGGCCCTGTTAGCGCGCGATCGTGTGGGTGCGGCGGATCTTCTTCTGCAACTGCAGGATGCCGTGGATCAGCGCTTCGGCCGTCGGCGGGCAACCCGGCACGTAGATGTCGACCGGCACGATGCGATCGCAACCACGCACGACCGAATACGAATAGTGGTAATAGCCGCCGCCGTTGGCGCACGAACCCATGGAGATGACCCACTTCGGCTCGGGCATCTGGTCGTAGACCTTGCGCAGCGCGGGGGCCATCTTGTTGACCAGGGTGCCGGCCACGATCATCACGTCGGACTGGCGCGGGCTGGGGCGGAACACGACGCCGAAGCGGTCGAGATCGAGGCGGGCCGCGCCCGCGTGCATCATCACAACCGCGCAGCACGCCAGGCCGAACGTCATCGGCCACATGGAGCCGGTGCGTGCCCAGTTCATCAGCGCGTCGACGCTGGTCACGCCAAAGCCGCGCTGCGGCAGCGGCGCGTCGCCATTCGGACGGATGATGTCGTCGACGAGGTTGAGCGGTTCCGGGTTGTGCATCACCCGGTCGATGGTGGTCATCACTCCCATTCGAGCGCTCCCTTCTTCCAGACATAAGCGAAACCGACCACGAGCAGCGCCAGGAACAGCGCCATTTCCACCAGGGCGACGATGCCGATCTTGTCGAACACCACGGCCCACGGGAAAAGGAAGGCGATTTCGAGGTCGAAAATAATGAAGAGGATCGCGATGAGGTAATAGCGCACGTCGAACTTCATGCGCGCATCCTCGAAGGCCTCGAAGCCGCACTCATACGGCGAGAGCTTTTCCGCGTCGGGACGCTTCGGGCCGGCGAGCATGCCGAGCACCATGAGGACGACGCCTAGGCCGACGGCCACGGCTATGAACAACAGGACGGGCCAATATTGGGCGAGCACGATGCTGCGTACCTCCGCGCCTCGCTGGGCGCATCAGTGACCGTCGACGGGGACGAGCGGTCCGGCTAGGGGCGCCGGAGCTTTTTTCGAATCGATCCAAATGGACCGGTCCGCGACGACGCGCCAGGCGCGCCAACGACTCCGGAGATCCACAATCTCACGTTGGGGAACCGATCTATTGTACCAGTGCGTGCAGGTATGCCGACAAGTCTTAATGAAGGAAAAACCGGTCCACGATGGTGCAATACCCGTTTTTCACGCCGGCCTGCCGGTTACATGGTCTGGGTGGGCCGCTCGGAATTGAGGGTGCCGGCCAGGAGGGCCTCGATGCGCTGGCGGGCCGCCTCGCTCTCGGGCGATTCGTTGAACTGGATGCCCACGCCCGCGGTACGGTTACCCTGCGCCCCCACGGGGGTGATCCATACCACCTTTCCGGCAACGGACAGGCGCTCGCTATCGTCGATCAGGGTCACCAGGAGGGCCACTTCATCGCCCAGGTTGTAGCGCTGGGCGGTAGGGGCGAACAGCCCGCCGGTCTTCAGGAACGGCATGTACGAGATGTACAGGGAATTCACGTCCTTGATTTTCAGCGACAGGATGCCCTGGCGCGGCGACGGGCTGGTGGCATTCATGGAGGCTATGGATTCCCTTGACTGGCGGCCATCCTAGCTAGCCCACGGGGCGGGCCACAAGCCCGAC
>NZ_JBQCFT010000261.1:0-30754 GCF_051958795.1 Luteibacter sp.
GGTGCTGCCGCTAGCACCCATCGCGCGCAAGCACGCTCCCACAGCACGCTCCCACGGCACGCTCCTCCCGGGGTGGCAGCGACTACATGCGACGGAGTGCCTTGCGCTCGTCGTCGGTCAGCTGACCACTGTCGTTGCGGCTAAGTACCTGCACCGGTGATGTGTTGTCGTAGCCCGCCGCTGCCGGCGATACGCTCGAGGTGTTATCGCCATCGCGCAAAACGCGCACCGAGATCTCCGAAGGCATCTTGCTGCGCGAATCGCTCTGCTGCTTGCGCGCGACATCTTCCGCCGCCTGGGATGCCGCCGTGGCCGCCGCGCTCGCTGCATTGAGCGCGCCCACGTTAACGGCGGCCGTCACCGGGATACCGATGGCGTCGCCCTTGACCTGGATATTGTCCGCATTGGCCACGCGCGCCGCCGCGATCACCAGGTTGCCGGACACACGGATGCCTGCGTCGCCCGCATCGACCGTGCCGCGTGGCGCGATGAGATAGGCGTTGCCTGGCTCGGCGCCCTCGACCGTCTGCAGGGTGGCGATACCGGCGCCAGCTACCTGGCCACGCGCGTCCACGCTGCACCAGGCATCGTTGTCACACAGGAATACCGGCGGTGGTACTTCGCTGCTCGTCTTCGCACCCTGCCCCGCGTTGATATCACCGTTGGAGCTCCAGATGGTGACATCGCCGCCCTGCTCGGTGAACACGCGGCTTTGCGCGAGGAGCAAGCTGCGGTCGGTGAAGACATTGACATTGCCCGTCTCGAGCGTGAGCAAGCCCATGGAGTTAGGTCCGGCGAGCACGGCTCCCTGCGCGTTGACAAACTGCGCGGGGGCCGATGTGCTGCCGATAAGTGCCTGGCCGCCAGGGCCCAGCAGCGTAACGTCGCCGCCCTGCTGGGTCTGGATCGTCGAGCTGCGGATATCCAGGTTGCCGGTATTCACGGTGGCGGCCGCGCCATTCAATCCACCCTGCCCGCTGCCGTTGGCGGTGTAGCCGAGGGAACTTGGGAACAGCGTGTTCAGCGCCGCATAGCCACGCGCGTACTGCCCGGCATAAGGGCTGGACGCGTCACCATAGTCCGCGCCAACCTGGCCAAGCAGCTTGAACAGTTCGGTTTGGGCGAACATCCGCTGGACGACCTCGGGCTCCTGGGCCAGCAGGTCACGCGCCTGCTGCGTCGTGAGCGGAGCCACCACGTCGTCGGTCACATGGCCCGTCGCGGTCGCCCTGCCCGCGATGCGCCGTTGCATGAACTCGACGAGGTCGGGAAGCAGGCTGGGCAGGCCATCGGTGCCTTCCATGTAGTGCGCGAGGAACGCCACGGTATCCACGCCGGGGCCAACACCGAAGTTCACCAGAACATCTGCGCTTTCGTGCGGAAGGTACGGGTTGTACGCATTACCTACGGCTTCGATACCGGTCGGATACGCATTTACACCGTTGCCGCGATTAGCGACATCGGCCTGGCTGATGAACGGCCCGACATCGCGCCCGGCTTCGACCACGAACGAACCCGGGCCGCCCAACTGGAGCGAGGGCGCGACTTGATCGCCGCCGGAGGGTGTGTCGTAAATGTCACGGCCGGCGGAGACAAGCGTGATATCCGCCCGACGCGTGTGCTGGCCCACGAGCGAAAGATTGACGATGTCGCGTCCGGCGCGGATGTCAGCCTGTTTGGAAGGAAGCAGGGTAAGGAATTGTCCATAGAGATTGCCTGTGCCGACTCGACCTTCACTGATGTCTCCTTCCAGTGCGTAGATCCGTACCGGGTTCGTATCGTCGGCGTGTAGCGCATCGGCCTCATGGTAAATCGCATTGAATTGTGCGGCCCTGGGATCCCAGGTCACCCATGAGCTGCTGCGGACATCAATGGGACTCAGCGGCGATGGCATGTCGTCAGGCGAGGAATCCACAAGGCCAAGGTTCCGGCTGGTCGTATCGGAAGCGATCTTTGCCAGCGAGACGTTGTCAGCCGCCAGCAGGGTGAGGTTGCCGCTCGCGGAGGGGAACAGCTCACCGCTGGTCAGGATATCGACGCTACCGCCGAGCGCCGACAGGGCGAGCGACGCGGGCAGGAGCGGTCCGGCGAGGCCGCCGGTATTCTTGGCGGGCGCGTGCGAGAACAGGTCGCCTGGCGCAAGCAGGCTGCCGAACACCACATCGCCTGCTGCGGCTTGGGCGGTGAACGACGAGGACGTCGAATAGCCCTGGCTGTCCGGCCCACCTGCCGGAAGGATCGGCTGCAGGTTGGAGCTTCGATAATACGACGGGTCGTAAACCCCGCCGATATCCACGCCCTGCCTGGCACTCACGTTGACCTGCGCGTCCTGCATGCCGAACAAGGTGGACACCGGCGTCGTAGCCTCAACGCCGCCCGACGAATACCCAAGACCGAACGCGGCCAGCGAGGGCGAAGCGGCCACCGCGCCATCCGCACGGATATCGCCGGTGCCCTTCGCGACGAAGTACGTGCCACTGAGTATGTCGCCACCAGCATGCACCGAGAGATCACCACCTCCGACGGTGGTAATCGATTTGCCATCGGCATTCTTGTACCAGGTGGTGGGCAACGACACCGACAGCTCGCTGACATCCCCGCCGGCATCCACATCGACATTGCCGCCAATGCTCATCACGCCCTGGCGGAAGTTGGAGAAATCGATGGACGAACTCGAGCGATCGGTTGCGTTGCCCACCTGCATCCATTGCCACCAGTACTGCGCGATCGAACCGCCCGGATTGCCTTTGGTCTGCGATCCGTCACTGTCGGCAACGTTCTGGATGCTGGCGATGTCGCCGCCGGCGCGCAGGTGGATATCACCCGCGTGGTCAGGATTCACAAGGCCGTTGACCAGCATGTCGGGCTGGGTCGCGGCCGCTACCGAGGTCAGCTCGGACGGGCGCAGAACGTTGACATTGGTGCCAGCAGACGTGCCATCCGCAGGAGCGCCCGCGGTATAGATGGTCGCGGGCGCCGCCGCATCCAGCCAGCGGATATCGCCGGCCGAGGCCAGGTCGATGTCGCCCGTGCCGGTGCGGATCGTCGTCGGCATGTAAAGGACCTTGCCGGCGAGCGGGCTGCCCACGGTCACGGCCGTCGGGTCGGTCAGGGTGTCCTTGACCGCGAAGTGCCCATCCAGCGCAATGTCGGCGGTCGATGTGGCCGCGGTCCCCAGCGGATCAGAACCGGCGAGGTCCGCACCGGCCACGAGGCGATACGACGTACTCGGCCCACCCAGCAAGGTGGCCGAGGCCAGCGAAGCGGCATTGCCATACGAAGGCATGTTCGACGGCGAGTTGTTCGCGGCGGGCTTGCCGAACGAGATGGCCGGCGGCGCCGACGTATCCGCATCGTTGCGCGGCGCGAACGGCGCATACGAAAGCTGGAAGGCGCCGCTCCCCGGATCGCCCACATTGAAATCCACGTACAAGAAGTAGTTCAGGTGGTTTGCGAGATAGGTGTCGTAGTTGTTCGACCAGGCCGCGTAATCAGTATCGAGCGGCAAGAGGATCGGCGACGGCGTCTGGTTAGTGCGCAAGCCAACGCCGAATGTGCTGTACAGCCAATTCATGTAGCTGTCGGCGTAGTCCGAGTAATTGGTGAACTGGCCGGGCTGCGGCGCCACCTCGGTGGTTGGGTTGTGCACGAGAAAGCCCATACCGCTGTTCTGCTGGACAAAGAAGAACGACCACATCGAGTTAACGTCGTCGCCGAACTCAGCGATGTATTTCTGGTAGTTGTTGTAATACTGGTCGGTCTGTCTGAGAGCCGGCGCGATCAGGGGCTGGAAGTAGGGGTCCTTGCTGATATCGGCCATACCGCCGCCCGGCGTCATGCCATCAGCCGGGTCGCCGGCGGCAAGGTTGATCGTGCCATTCCAGGCGTTGTTCGCGTCGAGATAGGCTTGCGCACGCTGGTACGCCGTGAGTGCCGCTGCGTACAGCGGGTTCGATGGCGTCGGCGAAAGCTTGGGTGCGAATGGCGCGTAGGAAAGCTGGAACGCACCCGAACTGGGATCGCCGACGTTAAAGTCAACATAGAGCCAGTAGTTCAGGTGGTTGGCGAGGTAAATGTTGTTGTAGTTGTTCGACCAGGCCGCGTAATCCGTATCCACCGGGAGAAGGATCGGCGATGGCGTCTGGTTCGTGCGCAGGCCGACACCAAACGTGTTGTACAGCCAGTTCATGTAGCTGTCGGCGTAATCGGAGTAGTTGCTGAAGCCCGCCGGCTGGGGCGCCACCTCCGTCGTTGGGTTGTGCACCAGGAAGCCAACGCCGCTGTTCTGCTGGACAAAGTAGAACGACCACATCGAGTTAACGTCGTCGCCGAACTCGCCGATATAGTTGGCGTAGTTGGCGTAGTACGCATCTTCCTGCCCCTTGGAAGGCGCGGTCAGCGGCTGGTAGTACGGATCCTTGCTGATGTCGGCCACGCCACCGCCCGGCGTCATGCCGTCGGCAGGGTCGCCCGCCGCCAGGTTGATCGTGCCGTTCCACGCGTTGTTCGCGTCCAGGTAGGCCTGCGACTTCTGGTAGGCGGCCAGCGCCGCGTCGTAGCGCGGATCATCCGGCGTGCTGCCGCTATCATCCCGCGGCGGATCATTGAGCGCGGCGCCGTCGTTCTGCTGGTAGAACCCGTCGGTGATACTCGCATCGAGCTTGAGGTTGCCGGCGGCGCGGACGGTGAGGATCGGCGCCTCGCCGTTGTAACGGTACGCCAGCTGAGGCTTGCCGTCGGCGCCGGTGACGCCGGCGCCGAGATTCCAGTGGGTGACGACACTGATATCGCCGGCGTTCGCCCCATCGGCTGGGTTACGCAGTTCGATACCCGGCCGCACGTGGACGATGGCGATGCCGGCGAAGCGATCGCCGAAGGTGAAGCCCGGCTGCTCGACGAAGCCCATCAACGCACCAGGGCCCTGCGCGATATCGCCGTTCACGTAGCCGAAGAAGCCGGCGTGGTCGGTGTTGATCGCATCGGGGGTGAAGTAGTACTTGCCCATGTACACCGCCTGCTGCGCGGCGTCGGCGGGCGCTGGAAGCGCGTTGCCCTTCTCGTCGGTCCAGGTGCCGGCGACCATGGTGCTGCCGTCGCTGGTGAACCAGCCGGCAGGATCGATGACACCATCGAAATGCCTCGACGGAGCAGTGCCCGGGTCATCGGTATAGGGGTCCTGCGTACTCCACACCGCATACGGCTCGATGGTGACCGAGCGCGTACCCTGCAGAGACGCCGGGTTATCGACGGCGACGGGCACATCGCCATCGCTCAGCAACGGCGCGCGGATGCTGATCGTGCCGCCTGCGAAAGTGGTATCAGCCCCGCCGGCGACATTGATGAGCGCATTCGCCCCGACATGCACGTAACCCGCGTCGGCGCGGTCGACCTGTTCATAGCCGTAGGTCTGATCGACCGTACCGTTAAACGTCCCCGTGGTTCCGAGGACCACATCGCCGCCACGCTGTTCCGGCGTGGTTGCATGGGCATCGAGGGTGCCATCGATATCCACGCCCTGGCGGCCCCACACTTCGATGCGGCTGGCCGCAGGTGCGCTGGCATCCACCGTGCCATCGATCCGCGCCTTCCCGCCGTTGGCGTACAGGAACACCTTTTGCGCGGTGAGCGTATGCCCGGCGGACAAGGCCAGATCGCCCTGCCCGCTCGTGATGTCGACCAGGCCGGTCGAACCGCTGGCCGCGACCAGGCCCGCCAGTGCATCCAGGTCGAGCGAGCCGCCGCTGCCGATCGTGAAATACCCACCGCGGTAGCCCTTGGCGGCGTGGCCGTCGTAGGTGCCGCCAAGCAGCAAGCCCCCACCCGCGACGGCGCTGAACGAGCCCGCATCGCCTGCTTCGGCGGCGCCGCCATAACGGAGCGTCGCGCCGTCGTCGATGGCGATATCGCCTGCCGCCTTCAACGCCAGGCTGCCGCCTGGGGCGTAGGCTGCTGTATCAAAGAATTGCTTTGTGATCCCGCCCACATCCAGCGCCGTGCCTGCCGCGACGTGCACACCACCCTGCGTGGCGTCCAGGGTCAGGCCACCCGCAGCCGCCTTCAGGTCCATGCCGTCATCGATGCTCGCGGCACGCGAGGTGAGCGAACCGCCCAGGCCATCGTTGGTGAGCGCCGTACCCGCCGCGCCGTGCAGACGCATGGCCCCGGTGGTCACCAGCGTGGTCGCACCGCCGCCGCCCGCGACGAACACCGGCGCCGTCAGATCCACCGATGCCGCGCCGAAATTCGCACCACCCTGGCCAGCGGCCAGCATGCCCGACGAGGCGGAAGCCTCGAATGCACCGAACCCATGCAGTGTCGTCGTGCCCTGGCCGAAATCAAGCTCGCCCGCATCGACGCGTAGCGTGCCGTCGGCGCTCGATGCCGTGCCGGCCGGAGCGCCCAGCGTGTTAGCGAATACCACCGTGCCAGCGTGGATCGCGACATCGTTTCCGTCGCCGTTGAGGGCACCCGCGCTCAACACGAGCTGGTTATCCACGGCGATATCCTGCGCGCCGAGGAAATCGATGTCGCCGCGGCTGCGCAAGGTCACCGAGTTCGCCGCGCGCCATTGTGCCAGCGTGCCAGCACCCACGGTCAGCCCATCATCCGGCGCCGTCGCGCCGGCGCCGACGAACGCGATGCGGTTGGCGGTCGCGTCGATATTCTTGCCGGCAAGCAGCGCGCTATCGTCCACGCTAACGCTCCCGGTCGCATCCAGGGTCAGGGCGTTGCCACCGAGGACGGACGCGCCCGCGCCGATCGTCAGCTGCCCAGCCGACGTCGTATTGGCGAGGCCATGGCGGGTGACGGGGGCGGCACCATGTTGCGAGACGCGCAGCAACGCGCCGTTACCGTCGATAGCCGAAACCGGGCTACCGCTGGCATCCGTCCCCGCATCGCGGCCGATCACCAGGGGCTGGTTTGCCACCGCGTTGCCGTCACCGCGCGCTTGCAGCACGCTACCGTCTTCCAGGGTGATGCCGTCACCGCCCGAGCCGGCGACGAGGATGATCTCCTGGCCTGCCAGCGGATGCGCCGCGTCGTTCGAAAGCAGGATGCTCTGGGCGCTCACGTCAATGTGATCGCCATCGGTATCGCTGCTTCGCGTGCCGCCTAGCAGCAAGCTACCTGCACCCAGCGTGGTCAGCCCGTCGGCGGAAATACCAAGGTAACTATCGCGTGCCGTGTCGCCCGCGCCGAGCACCTGGATGGCTTCGCCAGCGATATCCACCTGTGAGGTGCGGCCACCTGTGGCCGGCGCCGCCGCCAGCGTGGCGCCCAGCTGCAGCGCATGGCCCGCGCCGATCTGCAGGCGCCCCGCGTCGGCGGCGAGCTGCGGAGCCACCTGGCCTTTCTTCGTTGCGACGTTGCTGAAGAACGTATCGGCATCCGTCAGGCGGTACTGAGAATACTGCTGCCACACGCGTGCGGACTGCACCACGAAGGTGGTCGTGCGCGCATCATGCGCCCCGGTGAACGCATCGCCGTAATAACCCGCCACGGCATAGCCACCGTCCGGAGCGACGGCGGCACGTCCCACCACGCTATCGCGCGAGCCCGTCGCCTGGTAGATGCGCATCGCACCAGGCAGGTTCGCGTATTGGGCGGGGAGCAACGTGTAGTAACCCGCGGCGAGGCCGGGCACGCCCGAGAGGTAGACCTGGCGGCCGACGCCGGGCTGCGGGACGCCGAGCCCCTCCATGGACATGTCGGTGGCCGCGATCTTGCCCTGGAAACCGGGGACGATGGCGTAAACCGTCGCCCCATTGGGTGCCGTGGCGAGCAGATCTCGCGTGCCTCCGGTACCGGGCACGAATTCCGAGGCCTGCAGGTGGCCACCACCGGAAAGGTCGATGGTGGCGCCGGCATCTAGCGACACTGAGTCACCTTGCACTTCAATCTGCTTGGCCGGTGGCGCCGTGACGACGCTGGCCACCCCGCCGACGGTTGAGGGTTTGCTGGTGCCGTAGCGCCAGTCGACGCCATCGATCGTATTGCCATACGGCACGGTGAGGCCATCCAGCGATACCGACGTGATGCTGCCCGGGGCAAGGTGCACGCTCTGGGTTTTTGCCAGTGCCGGCAAGCCAGTCGCCAGCCCGAACGCGGCCGCATCCGCCGACGGATCGGTGGTGCCGATGACAAGGGCGCCTGAAGGCACGCGAATGCTGCCCTTCTGCTCGATATGGTCCGCGCTGATCAGCAGCGCACCACCCGCCGACAACGGCGTGCTTGGCGCATTGCCCGAAGGCAGGAAGGTAATCGTGGTCTCGCGGGCATTGCCTTGCGCGTCTGGAAGGTTGGAAGCGTTGGCGTCGATCGCGAAGCGATAATTGCTGGCCGGGTAGACCTGGCCGGTGGTGAACGTCAGGTCACCGGTGGAGAACAACATGCCCTGCAAAGCATTCGTTCCGCTGCCAGCCGAGGCGGGGAACGTGAAGCGAAGGTCATCGCTGGCGTTGAAGCTGGATTGCTTCCAGCCCTGCAGATTGACCATCCCACCCATGTCGATGGTGGATGCATTGACATCGAGGATGCCATTGCCCGCCACCGCCCTGGGCGTTGCCGACGTGCCGGTGATATGGACGTAGGGCGCGGTGATCGTCACGTGGCCGGTGTCGGTGAGGTAACCCGATGGCAGGTCGACGCGCGATGCACCCCCGCCCAGCGCTTCGATACCTGTCGCATTGATGATGACCTGGCGGCCCAGGTTGAGATTGACATCTCCCGCGAAGCCGAGCGGCAATATCGTCTGTCCCACAGGGTTCTGACCCGCGGTCGGGCCAAACTGCAGCGTGGTGATGCCGGAGCCATGCAGGACATCGGCTGCGAACACCAGGGTTCCGTCGGCATCGCCGATGACGTCCTGGCCGCTCGCGAAGGCGGGCTTGCTCGCATACGACTGGCGCACAAGGATGCCCTTCGCGTGCACCCTGGCAAAGTTGTCGCCCCGGTCGAGCGTCACCACCTGAAGCGAGCCGCCTTCCGCCAACGGCGTACCGCCATGGCCATCCAGCGTCGCCCCGAGGTAAAGGCCCGCCGATGCGCCGAACAGCATGCTACCGGCATCGCTCCAGACCGCCGTGGGTACGACCTCCGAGGTCATCCCGTTCAGACGGCTAGACGCCGTCGGCAGATCGAACGTATCCGAGGCACCTGAGACATCGATGCGCGATCCGTCGTCGGCCACGACGAAGGTCTCGTCGTCGCCCGTCATCGCCACGGCGCCACCCGCCAGCACATCACCCGTACGCGGGGTCATACGTCCCGATGGGCCCATGGCGGGCGCCGCCGTCGGGTTCACCAGCGAGATGCCGCTGACATCGAGGACACCCTCACTGCCAAGGCCAATGCGCGAGGTAAGCCCCGTATCGCCGGTAGGCTCGATCGTCGTCAGATTGACGGCGCCGCCATGCGCGGTGAGCTGGCCTTCCACCTGCACATCATGGGTGGCCGACACATCGATGAGGCCACCCGCGTCGACGGCGACGGCGGCGTCGTGTCCGATCACGACGCTGCCGGACACGCCCGGCACATGCGCGTAAGTAGACGTGTCGCGCGGATCCTTTAGCCAGTTCAGGTAGTCGCCCGCCTGAATCGTGAGGCCGGGTGTCTGCGCCGCGGCGGTGCCCCGTGTTGCCCATCGTTGCCACGCATCGAGCACGCCAACCCCGGTAACCGCGGGCGTGGAGTACAAGTCGCTGCCGGTGGCTAGGTCACGCAGCGCACCGATATCGCCGAGAAGGTTGGCCGGGCGTACGATAACGTTACTGTTGTCGGCGATCGTCGCGTCTGTGACCGAATCCAGGTTGTAACGACTGAAACCCTGGCCATCGAAGAATCCCGGGGCGAGCCACAGGCCGTTCGCCAGGGCCATATCGGACGGATCGCCACCCACCTGGATCTGCGCCGCCCGCAATGTCAGGGCGCCGCCGCCCGAAAAGCCCCAGCTGCGAATCGTGCCGTCCAGCACCACGCGTGCCCGATCGTACGTGTCCGAAGGATAGCTACCGGCTACGTACGTCTGGATCGCCACATTGCCGCCATGTCCTGCCGGCACGCCGTGATCGAGAAGCACATTGCCGTTGGTATCGACGTAGCCGCCACCGGACACATCGATGACGCTGCCCGCATCGAGCACCACGGAAGCCGTGTCGTCCCCGCCGCCAACGCGCCCGGCCTGCGATGTTGAAAGCGTCACGTTGCCGCCGTTGATCCAGCGACTACCTTGCGCGTGCTCGCTGTCCGCGCCGCTGTCGTTGATCCATTGCCCGCGCGCGCTAAGCAAGGCGCCGTCGTGCAGGGTGATCTCATTCCCCGGGCCGTTCGTTATCGAGATCGTGCCGGCAGGTGCTTCAAGCGTTCCGTATACATCTATGCCCCTGCCCAAACCCGTAAGGGAAATACTGCCGCCCGGTTGAACGGCTAGCCGGGTACCAGCGGTCACCTCGATCGCGCTGTTAGTGAGGCTGACCGAACTGAATCCGGCCTTGCCCAGGGTGTCGGCACTGAGGACCATCCACGGTGCGTCCAGCCCGCCGCTGACGTCGAGCTCGCTCCACTTCGTATCCTGGTCGAAGTCGGGCACCAGGGATTCGAGCGTACGCGTCATCTGCTGCACGCGAACGCCGGCCGGGTTACGGCCATTGCCGGCCGAGTTAGCCGCCTGGTCGAGGATGAACGTGCCCCCATCGGGCTGCGTACCATCCCCCGTCTGCCGCGTCCCCGGCGTGGCCTGCGCCGAGATCTCCCCATCGAGTGCCACCGCCTGTCCCGCGTGCACGGTCAGCGTGCCGGCGTCGGAGCCTTTGACGAAGCCCTCCTGGTACCGCTTCGCGCCACCGAAGAGGGGCGAGTTGTACGTCTGGCTGACACCCCAGCGCGCATGGTCGCTGGTGAACTGCCCCGCGAAGCCGACGTAGGCCACATCCGGATCGGCTGAAGCGATGTTGTGGATCAGCCCATCCGCGCCCAAGAGGTTCGGCGTGGTGATCCAGCCCGATTGGTAGGCCAGGTAGCCGCCATCGAGCGCGATACGTGAACCGGTCCGCGCGATGACTTCATTGCCGTCAAGCGTTACCGTGCCACCGGTGGTCAGCATCTGGCTGATATCGCGGGGCACGTTCTGCACATAGCCAGCCGCGTTGAGAATGGGACTGCCGATCCAGTCAAGGCCATCCGCGCGCGTACCGGATACCGTGCTATCGAGCACGATGTTTTTCTGCCTGTAAAGGAAGCTGTTGCGAAGCAGCGGCGAGTCGGCGAGTTCGTTCTGGCCAACGCGGGGAATGCTGACGAGCAGCGCGGACATCGGCAGCTCGACGTCCGCCAGGCCAGAGACATCGACGATCGCACCACTATCGATGTACACGCGGCCATCGGTGGGCCCCGCTGTCGGGCCGCCCGCGGACGCCGCCCGCAGCGTTACCTTACCGCCCGGTGCTTCGATGAGCGATCCGCTATTCAGCGTCACGCGGGAGCCCGAGACCAGGATGGCGCCCGGGACAAAGGCCTTGTCGGCTTCAGGCGTCGACGTGGTTGTCGCGCCATCCTTCTCGGGCAATACCGTCGTGACCGATCCGGCGCCGAACTCGACCGGTCCGCCGTTAGCAACAGGGGTCGTGCCCTGGATAGTGATCTTGCCCGGTCGCGCTATGCTGGTGGAGACGACTGCTACGCCGTCCTGGGCGATATCCGGGCCCAACAGGGTGATCGACCCACGACGAGCCTGAATGAGACCGCTATTCTCGATGCCGTCAGAGGCGCCCGACGTGCCGCCGTTCACTGCAAGCTGGATGTCACCCGTGTTGCTGGTGTTTTGCAACTGCGGCGACGAAGCAAGGATCACCGACCCATCGTCGGCGACGATCGAACCCCGGTTGACCACCTTCGGCGCCGCGACCAACACAAAGCCGCCGCCGCTCGCATTGATGGATGCGCCCTTCTCGATCACCACACCGGCACCATCGACGGAAGCAGGATCCGTCACGAACAGCGCCTGGTTCGACCGGGTCTGATCAGCGATGCCGGATGTCAGGAATACGGTATTGCTTGTCTTCAGGTCGTTCGAGAACAGGTTCATCGAACTGGCGATCAGCGAGCGCGTATTCACCTGCGCGCCCTGGCCGAATACCACGCCGTTGCGGTTGAGCACATACACCGTGCCCTCGGCCTTCATGGCGCCGAGGATCTGGCTGGGCTTCGCGGAAGGATCGTTCACCCGGTTCAGCGCGATCCAGTCGTTGCCCCCGCCACTGAGGTTGCCGGCGCTCTGGTTGAAGTACAGGGTGGTGTCGCGGCCCACGTTGAAGCTATCCCAGGTGAGGATGGCTTTCTTCGCGGTCTGCTTCACTTCCACCGTGTGCTTGCCGCCCGCCGCCACGGTATCCGTGGGCTTCAGCGCGTTCTGCCACAGCGAGGGATCGGTGGCGACACCGGCGGATGGCTTCAGCGCGCCATCACCCAGCCCGTTCGGCACTGAAGAGACCAGCTGCGCGGCCGCGGCCTGCGCGTCCTTCTGCTGCTGCATCTGCGCGGCGAGCGCGGCGGCGGCGTTGTTGAGGTTGGTGATGGACTGCTGGACGCGCTGCTGCTGGAGCGCGTTGCCCGGGTTGTAGCTCACCGTGTTTCCGCTGCCACCCGCCGGCTGGGCCGGTGCCGTGGCACCCTGCTGCTGTTTTGCAGCAAACCAGGCCTGGCTGAACGCCGGTGGGTTCGCCGCGTGAGCGGCACCGCTACCCACGAGCGCGGCCATGATGAACTGGCACATGGCGCGGCGGCGAAGGGTCGGCCGCGGCTTCGGTGCCGGGCGGGTGGTGGCTGGCGTGTGGCGAACGATCATGGCAAGGCCTCGTGAAGCATGTTTTGTAGGGGCGTCGGTTACGGAGCGATTCCGCCCGTGAAATCGCTGGTCATGGACGCCACTTCGTCGTGGATATCGGGTAAATGGGCGAGCTCATGCAGTTCGGCCACGGTGCATTCGCGGAGCACCGCGCGGATGGCCATGCGGCGCCCGTCATGCAGCCATGCGTTGAGCACGGCGCTGATCGCGCGCAGCGTCGTATGGCTCGGATCCTCGGGGCGTTTGCGGTGGCGCAACGTATCTTCGATGTCGTAGCGCACGCGCGCGCCGAGGAAGGCCGAAGACTCACCGAGCATCTCCTGCAACGCATCGCGCGGCACGCGGTCGAGCAGGATGTCGGCGGCTTTCGCCTGGCGCGCCGCATACAGCTGGCGCAGCATCTCGGCAAGCGCGTGCAGGCTGCTCATGCGTGCCTCGACAAGGGGACGTCCCTGTCCATCGCGGGCTCCTGTGTCGTCCGTGGCGACCCACCGCGGGGTTGACGGGTCCTTGATCATGGGTTGGCCGCGGCCTGGCTGGCGCGCGGGTCGAAGCGCTGGTCGTAGAGCTTGTCGCCGAACGCCTGCGCCGCGGTTTCCAGCTTCACCCGCGCCTTCGCCGCGAACGGCTGGCGTGAACTGAACACGTCGCCCATGTCGATGTTTTCATAAGCCGCGATGACTTCCTGCCCCACGCGGTACATCTGCACGTTGCGTGCGGTGCAGACATCCACCTGGCCGTTCGCGGCATCTAGGGCCTTGGCCAGCCGCGCGCGCTCGGTCTCCGCGGTACGCAGTGCGACCGCCGCCGAATCGGCGTCGGCCTTGCCCTTCTGGGCGGAAGCTTCCGCCGCCTCGCGGCGCTGCTTTTCAGCAGCCAGCGCGCGCGAGGTGTCGGGCGATACCGCACTGCCCTTCTTCGCTTCCGCGCGTGCTGCCTCGGCCTCGGCCTTCGCGGCGTCGCGTTCCTTCTCCAGCTGGGCCTTTTCCGCGGCCCAGCTGGCCTGCTGGGCCTGGAGATCCTGCAGCTGGCCGCGCGTTTCCGCGAGCTGGCTGCGGATGCGGCTCTCCAGGCTGGCCTGTTGCGCGAACGCGGCCGGTATGGCGGCGGTCAGCGCGATGGCGATGAGCAAGCGTTTCATGGCGCCTCCTTAGAACCGTGCGTTCATTTCAAGCTGGAACACGTCGATCGAGAGCGGCGGGCCAAACACTTCCTTCGCGTTGAAGTAGCGCAGGCTCAGCCAGGAGTACTTCGAGATGCCGTAGCTGCCGCCGAGGATGAAGCCCTTGGCGTTGGTGCCACCGAGGTGGAAGTCCGGATCGTTGAGGCCATCCAGCGTCGCGTCCGGCTGCAGGTACTTGTAAGCGACGCTCACGTTCCAGTCGCCGGCCGCATGCGGATCCGGGTTGCCCAGCGTGGCGCGGAACATCCAGCCCACCGGGCCGCTCTTGTAGGTGGCCTCGCTGAAATCACCCGCACCGAAGTTGTTGACCAGGCGATTCAGGCCCACGTCCTCGCGGAACGCATCCTTGCGGTGGTAGGCCATGTTGCGGATGTAGTCGCCTTCCAGGCGCAGCGGCGTATCCGCGACGTTCATGTCGAGGCGCGTGGTGGCGTTGGCGACGTGGTAGTCGTAGACCAGGCCGACGAACTGCGGCTGGGCGTAATTGCTGGGCGAGTTCGGGTCCGGGATGATGTCGCGGATCAGGAACAGCGAGTTGCCCTTCTGCATGAAGGTCGGACGCGTGGCATCCGTGCTGCAGTAGGTCACGCCCAGGTAGATCGGGCACGGGTCGGAGAGCTGGCCCTGCATGTGGTCGAATCGGTAGTACGCCAGGGCGAACTTCCACTCGGCATCGTCGGCAAATTTCCACGTAGCGCCGAGCTGCGCGCCGGTCATCCACTTGTCGCGGCTGGCGTTCTTCGTGCCCGCCTGGGACGGGAAGTCATCCGACTGGTACTCGATCGGGAACATGCCCACGGTAGCGAACGTGCTGACATCATCGCTGGCCGGCACATCGAAATGGCTGGCGATGCCGTCGAAGTTCAGGTCGTCGGCGTAGACGAGGTTGGTGCTGAGGAACGGGTTCGGCATGCGGCCGCCAGTCACCTTCACCCAATCCGCCGGGCGCCATGCAAGCCACGCCTGGTCCAGCCACACGTTCTTCTTGCCCAGGCCACCGCCCAGGTTCTGCGTGGTCGAGACCGGGTTGTTGTCGTTGCCGGTGCCGATGCGGATGCCCGCGGTCACGCCGTCGCCGAGGTTCACGTTGACGCCGAGGCGCGCACGGATACGCAGGGAATTGGTGCGGTTCTCCAGCGTGTTGAGCTGCGGCGGCGGGACCACGCCGTTGAGGTCGTAGGGGCCCGTGCGGTTGAGCGAGGCGAAGTCCACGACCTGCGAGGCATTGCCCTTGTCGTAATAGTGGAATTCGTCGCGCACGCGCATGTCGCCGGTCCACTCGATGCGATCGAGCCACTCAGGCAGCTTGCCCGGCTCGGCCCAGCGCTCTTCCTTCGCCTGGGCCACCACTTCCTGGCGCAGCTCGTCCTTGATCTGGTTACGCACCACCTCGGGTACGTACGTCACCCGAACCTGCCCCGGAGCGGCGGGCACGGCATTGGCGGTACCGGCGGCCTTCTGCGCGGCGGCCGCATCGGCGTTGGCCTGCGCGATGAGGCCATCCGCATCGGCCTGGGTGAGCACGCCGCGCTTCACCAGCAGGCGCACGAGGTTGATGGTGGCGTTCTCCGACGGCGCGGACTGGGCGTGGACGCCCGTGGCGCAGATGGCCAGGCCGATGGCGGCGGCCAGCAGGGCGCGCGCGGGTCGCTGGCGTGCCTTTCCGTGGGTCATGCGGAATCTCCGGGAAACAAAGGGCTTGGAAGGAATGAGCGTGTTCATGCGGGACGTTTCCCGCGGATGGACACGCGAAGAGGGAAATGCAGCGAGGACGGCGGCGCCACGTCGATGCGCGGCATCGCGCGCAAGGCTTCGATCAGCGCATCGTCCGTCGACTGGTTGCCGCTGGGCGCGACCAGTTCGGCGCGAACGAGGCGGCCATCCGCATCGAGCCAGACATTGGCCTGTACCTGGAACGCGAGGCGGTTGACCTTGTCGTTGCGCTGGTTCGCCTGCTGGATCGCGTAACCGAGGTACTGGTCGTAGCTGCCGGTGCCGCTGCCGTTACCGCCGTGCGAGCCGACCATGCCACCACCGGCGCCCGCGCCGATGTTGAAGCTGTCGCTGCCGGCCTGCGCGTCGGTGTTCATGGTGACCTGCTTCGCCACGTCCGGCGTGGACTTCGGCGCATCGACCGGCTTCTGCGGCTGATCGAGCGGCTTGTCTTCTACCGGCTTGATTTTTTCCTCCGGTTTTGGCGGCTCGGGCGGCTTTTCCTTCGGCGGAGGCGGCGGTGGCGGCAAGGGCGTGATCGTCGCGATGCGCGGCGCCTCGCGGCGCACGCCCACCGTGCTGGAGGCGAAATGCCAGACCAGCGCGACGAAGCCCAGGAACACCGCCGCGGCGACGGCGGTGCCTAGCCAACGGCGTGGCGGGCGGCGGCGTGGTTCGAAAGCGTCCACGCCATCAGCCCTTCGGCGCCTTGCCGGTCACGAGGCCGACCTGTGGCAGGTCCACGCGGCGCAGCAGGTCCAGGATGTCCATGACCTTCTGGTACTGCACCGTGGAATCGCCCTTCACCACCACCGGGAAATCCGGGTTCAGCGCCTTGAGCGAACGCAGGCGCTGTTCCAGCTCGGCGAGCGTGACCGGGTAGGCATCGAGGAACACCTGGCCGGTTTCGGAGACGGTGATGGCCTTGGTCTGAGGCTTGGCCATGCTCACGGCGGCCGAGGCCTTGGGCAGGTTCACCTTGATGCCCTGCACCGAGGCGGTGGTCATGATGATGAAGATGACGAGCAGCACATACGCCAGGTCGAGCATCGGCGTGATGTTGATGTCGTCGTACGGCTTGTCGTCGTCCTGGGCGCGCATGGCGGCGGGTCCTTACGCGGCGACCGCGGCCGGGGCCACGACGCGCTGCTGTTCGGCCAGGCGGGTGACGAACTCATCGACGAACACCTGCATGTTCGCGGTGACGTTCTTGTTGCGGATGAGCAGGTAGTTGTAGCCAAACAGCGCCGGGATCGCGACGAACAGGCCGGCCACCGTCGCGAGCAGCGCGGCGGCGATACCCGGGGCGATCGCGTTGACGTTCACGACGCCCGCCGCGGCGATCGCCGCGAAGGTAATCATGACGCCGACCACGGTGCCGAGCAGCCCAAGGAACGGGCCGCCGGAGATGGCGATGGTGAGCATCACCATCGACTTGGCGAGGCGCTGGTTCTCGCGGACCATGGTCGAATCCATCGTGGCGCGGATCGCTTCGATCGATTCCGGGGCGATATGGTCGTGGCCGTCGGCATCGCGGCGACCCCACACCTCGCCCGCGCCCACCTTGTACAGGCGGTACAGCGACGCATCGGCCAGGCGGTTGGCGGCCGGGTCACGCGACAGGGCCAGGATGTTGCGGCCCTGCTTGCGGAAGGCGTCGAGGAACTCGTCGTTGGCCCGGCTTACGCGGTTTACGTACGAGGCGCGCTGCCACATCACGACCCACGAGATCACCGCCATGACGAGCAGGATGCCGATGACAACCCAGGCATCGGCGGTCACGGACTTCACGATGATGCCGAAGTAGCCGAAGCCCACGCCGGCCTGCTTCTCGTCGGTGCCATAGGCCACCAGCTTCGATTCGGCGCCCTGGGCCTGCGCATCCATCGCGATCATCACGGCCGGGCGGGCGATGCGCGAGATACGCACTTCGTCCATCTGGCCGGCGAAGGGGGCGCCCGCGTTCGTCACGTCGGCGGTGTCGCTACCCAGCGACGCTTCGGTGTTCAGCGCCGGAAGCGCGGCGGCGAGCGTCGCGTACGGCTTGCCATCCACGTAGAGCTGGATGTTGCCATCCGCGGCGGTGACCGCGAGGTGGGCCCATGCGGCTGCCTTCAGCGGCTCGCCCGGCGTGCTCGCGGGGGCGGCCTCGCCCTCACCCACCTGTACGAACGGCGCGCCCTTCTGCAGGCCGACGATCAGTTCCTGCGTGCCCTGGTGGCGCGCATAAAGCGTGACCTTGCCATCGGCGATCGCATCCGGCTTCACCCAGGCGCTGAACGTGAAGGCGCCACCCTGGGCCACGGCCATCGAGACCGCGCCGGGAATCTTCAGCCCCTGCTTGCCATCGAAGCGTGCGGCCTTGCCGATGATGCCGTCGACCGTGGCGACGGTACCCGCGGCGTTGTTCGCATAGGCCGTAGCGTCACGCGGCGCGCTGCCGGCGGCGTCCTCGAAGTGGTAGACCGCGGCGTAGTCGGCATCGAACGTGGCGCTGCCCTTGTCGGCGCCCTGCGCCTTGGGGTTGCCGTAGTACATCCACACCTGCTGCTGCGCATCCGCGCCCACCTGCGGCAGATCCACCCAGACCAGCGCGACGCCCAGGACCGGATCGAAGGATTCGATCTGGTAGTTCAGCGGGGTCTTGTCATCGGCGGCCACGAAGCGGACGTCCGCACCGCTCTCGTTGACGCCATCGAAAGTGAAGTTGCCCGAATGCAGGCGGACCAGCATGGGCACGCGGCCAGCGGCGGTGCTGACGTTGCCGCCCTTCGCCGTGGTGTCGATGGTGATGGCCTTGCGATAGGCGAAATCCTGGTTCCACCACGAGGCATCGGCAGCGTGGGCCGCCGGCGCGAGGCCGACCAGCATGGAGGCGAGGAACAGAAGTCGTTTCACGGTGATACCCCTGGGTGGATGCCCTTGTGCCCGGTCAGAGCTCGGCCTTGAGAGAGAAATGGATGCGGGTGTCGTGCGCCTTCGTGGCCTGGCCGTCGTTGAACGGATAGGCGATCTCGAAGGCACCGGTGGCGATGTTGAACAGCTGGAAGCGGGTGCCGACGCCGACGCTGGAGAGGTCGTAACTCTTCACGGTGCGGCTGCCGGCATCCGGGTTGTTCGCGTCGATGAGCTGCGGCAGCGCGTTCATCAGCTGCAGGTGTGCGCCATCGGCAAAGGCGAGGAAGCGCCAGTCGTTGACCCAGCTACCGAGGTGCGCGCCGATGGAAGGCGTGCGCAGTTCGAGCGAGCCGATGACACCGTGGTCGGCCGTTTCCTCGGCTTCGAGGTAGCCGCGCACGGTGCTTTCACCACCCGCCGCGAACTGTTCGCTCGACACGAGCGACGATGTGGAAAGCTGCAGCGCGAGGCGGCCCATCAGGCTCCAGCCGCTATCGAAATTGCGGGTGTGGCCGCCCTCGGCCTTCACGTAAAAGAAGTTCTGCCGCGCCTTGTAGCGCTGGTTGTCGAACTCGGCCGCGCTGCTGCCACCGGCGCGGAAGCCCGCCACCGCGCCCAGCGACATCGTGCTCAGCGACTTCTCGCCCACGCGCTGGCCCTGGTAGGTCACGCTCACGGGGATATAGGTGATCGGTGCCTTCGAGGTGTCCTCGCCAAGCACCAGGTTCTGGTCGAAGTGCTTGCGGGTGACGCCGAGCGAAAGCGATTGCGAGAACTCGCCATGCGTGGGCAGGTTCCGCACGAAGGTGAAGCCCAACGCGTTGCCCTTGCCGAGCACCGTGGTGCCGCCGACGGCGTTGGCGTTGCTGTTCGACTTGTACCCCGACGCCAGCATGCTCCAGTCACTGCTGAACGGCACGAGGTACGAGCCGGCCCACACTTCGGAGCTGTTGCGATCCTGTGGCGCCACGATGTACGTCAACGACGCCGCGTGGCCATCCTGGAAGAGGTTGTCGTCGCGGATGCTGGCGACGGTGCGCAGTTCCGGCGTGTTCACGCTGTGGTCGTTGTTGACCTCCAGGCTCGCGGTGACCGGCTTGTTGTCGGTGACCTTCAGCGTGACGTCCATGGTGTTCGGCAACTTGCCCGGGGTAAGCACGGGCACCACCTGTGCACCGGCACGGCGATTCACGTCGGTGAGCTGCTGCTGGGCACTGGAGAAGTTCGGCACGTCGCCTTCGGCAAGCGCCGGCACGCCGTCGCGGATATCCTTCGGCGAGCGGTACGTGGCGCCTTCGACGCGCACGCGGCCGATCGTGTTCTCGGTGACCTGCAGGCGGATCACGCCTTCCTTCACCTGCTGCGGCGGGATGTCGACGACGACCGACTGGTAGCCCTTCGCCTGGTAGGCCTTCTGCAGCGCATCGCGCGCACCGGAGACGTCGTTCATCGACTTGCCCGGGCCCAGGAACGGGTACACCGCGGTTTCGATATCCAGCGCCTGCAGCGTGGTGTTGCCATCCACGACGTACTCATTCACATCGAACGACTGCGGCGCATCCTGCGCCGTGGCATGGACGGAAAGCCCGCATGCGATGGCGAGGGCCAACGCCTTCGCCAGTGGGTTCGCGGCACGCTTCATGCGTTCACCCGTAGTGCTCGTGTACCCACGCCAAGTTCCCCTGTGTTCCGTTTGCCCCTTAGACGCGCGGGCTGTCGTCGCACTGAACCGGTGTCACGAAAAATTCATGCGGCCGCGGGTGCCGGCCCGTTCCATTCAGCTCAACAGCACCCAGCCGCCCGGCAGGTTCGTCGCGTGCGCGCCATACGCGTCCTGGATCAGCGTGGCCACTTCACCCATCTGGTCGAGGGTGAAACGCGCATGGACGCGACGCTCGGCGAGGGCACGATCGGTGATGACGATGCGGCCGGGGCGGTAGCGATTGATATCGGCCACGACATCGCCGAGCGGCTGGTTGTCATAGATGAGCACGCGGTTGCGCCAAGCCAGCGCGGTGTCCAGGTTCACCGCGGTGATCGCGCCCACGCCCGTGGCGTCGAACGCCAGCTGTTGCGACGGCCTCACCGTGGTGTTCACCCCATCGCGGGTCAGCACGGCCTGCCCGTTCATGCAGGTCACCGTGGCGGCATCGTCTGCACAGCGCACGGCAAAGGCCGCACCCGGGCTCGAAAACAGCCGGCCATCGGCCACCTCGACCACGAACGGCTCCTTGCGCGACGGATCGACCCGGACCACGGCCTCGCCGCGTCGCAGGTGCATGCCGGTGACCACGCCACCGCGCTTGCGCACGGCGATGTCGGTATCCGTGTTCATTTCCAGCGCGACGCCGGGCGCCATCGCCAGGGTCTTCTGCTCCCCGACCTGGGTACGCAGGCCATCGCCATCCGGGGCACTACCGCGGGTGAACACATCGCTGCGCACCATGAGCAAGGCGGCGACCGATGCGGCCACGGCACCGCCCAGGAAGGCGCGCCGCGACAGGCGGACGCCATGCGCGCGTGGCGCCCTGCCCCGTGTGCCGCGCTGGTGTTCACGCAGCGCCGCGGCTGGGCCCAGGGCCTCCCACAGCGCGCGCGCTTCGGCGAAGGCATGTGCATTCGCCTCGCTGGCGGCGCACCAGCGGCGAAACGCCTCGCCGTCCTCGCGGGTGGCGGTGCCCGAGGTCAGGTGCACCAGCCAGCCATGGGCTTCCGTGCGGCGATCGTGGCGGTTGAACGTATCCATACCGGTCAGGACGTTTCCCGGGCGCCGGGACCGAACCGCTGGAACGAACGACGGCCGGTTTTCGCGGCACAGGTCTCAAGCGCCTTCTTCAGTTCCTTGCCGACCATGCGCACGGAGATGCCGTGGCGGGCCGCGATATCGGCCTGGGGCAGCTCGTCCACGCGGGCGGCGAGCAGGATCTCCCGCTGCCGTCGGGTCAGCCCCTCCAGCGCGACGCTGAGCGCCGCGATGTCCTGTTGCGAGGCGAGGACGGTGGATGGATCCACGATGTCGTCCACGGCATGCAGGAGGTCGTCGACTTCCTCGCCGGTCAGCAACCGCCCTTGCGAGCGATGATGGTCGGCCGCCATGTTCAGCGCCATGCGGAACAGGTAGCTCGTCGGGTGCGTCGCGTGACCCTCGGGCATCGCGAGCTTTTCCACGCGCAGGTAGGTCTCCTGCATCACGTCGTCGGCGAGATCGTCGGAACGCAGGCGGCGGCGAAGGCGGCGGCGGAAATCCTCGTAGTTATCGAGGAACAGGCCGAGGAGCGTGACCTGGGAAGTCATGCGTCCCCGCAGGCATCGCGCCGCGAGGGCGCGAGCAGCACGGTGAACGGACTACCCGCGGACAGGCGCGCAGGCACGCGGGCCTGGCGTACGGCGCCGAGCACGCGTGCATCGCGTGCGCCATCGTCGGAGGGCGCCAGCGCCACGACATCGGCGACCGTACCGTTTCCATCGATCCATATCTGGAGCGCAAGGCGGAAGGTCCCGGGCCTTGTATCGCGGCGCAGGCAAAGGACTTTCTCGAGCGCCTGCTGCAGTTCGGTCGCATCGTTTTCGGCAAGCGCTGGCGGCGCCACCGGTGGAGTGCCGGCCTCTTCGCCGGCCGCGGCGGGCATGGTGTTGACGGTGAACGCGTTCATCGACGTGAAATGCGCGCTGAGGTCGGTACCGACCAGGAGGATCCGCAGTGCATCGCGTGGTCCGGCATCCCCATGCAGGCCCGGCGAACTCCGGCCGGCGACGACCGCGTCATCGAACAACACCGCGATGCCCGTGGTTTCGCTGAACGCACGCAACGCGCCGGCGAGCGGCTGTGCATCGATATCGAAGCGCGTCGTTCCATGCGTCATCCCTTGCGTGGCATCCCCTCCCCGTGGCGCGGCAAGCGCCGTGCCGAAGCACAGCGCGCAAGCCAGCAGCGCGAAGGCACAACGCGTCACGGTCAGTCCTCGCGGTGGCCCATGCGGTACGGGTAATCCGGGCCAAGGCTAGGCAGCGTGGATGACACAAAGACGCCGGTTCGGTGACAAGGTTGATGACGCAACCATGACAAGCGTGACGTGCTTCCTTTCCCGGGCAACGGCGTGTTATCCAATGCGCGCCAGCGAGGGATCAAGGCTATGCGTAATCGGCAATATTGTCTTCTGCTTGTCGGATTGTCCGCCGCGATGAGCGTGCATTCGCAATCCGTGGTGGAACTTCCCGGCGTGCATGCGAGCGCCACGGCCACCTGCGTGCAACCGGCACACGCAGGCAGCGCCGCGTTGTCATACGACTGCCTCAACCAGCAGCTCGCCACGCCCCCCGGCATGCCCTCGCCGCTGGATAGCAACGACATACGCAAGGTGCCAAGCAACCGGCTCGGCCTGTACAACGCCGCGGCACTCGGCCAGCGCATGGGCACGAACCTCGGGCGCAGCGTGCAGCCATACCGGCCGCCCGCGCCGGTGTCCCCCTCCCCCGTCCACTAACCACAAATGTAGGAGCCCACCCTGTGGGCGACATCTTTCGCGATACCAACGCAGGGCCTGCGGCGGTATCGCGAATGGCGTCGCCCACAGGGTGGGCTCCTACCAGGATCGCGGTTACTTCAGGGGAACGGTAACCGTCGGTTCCTTCTGATCCATGCGTGCCGTGCCAGCGTGGCCGGTGAACGGGCGCAGCGATTCGAACTTCTGCTGGTACTCGTCGGTGACCTGCTTGGCTTCATCACCGTTGGTGATGACCTTCGGCGTGATCAGCACGATCAGCTCGGTGCGGTCGCGGCTGCGGCTGGTGGTGCCGAACAGGCGGCCGAAGATGGGAATGCGGTTCAGGCCGGGAATGCCCGTATCCGTCGTGCCATCGATCTGCCGGATAAGACCACCGAGCAAGACGGTCTGCCCGCTCTGCACCGCAACCTGCGTCGACACTTCGCGCTGCTGGATCGGGAAGTTGCCGGTCGTGGTGTCCTTCTGCCCCGGCGCGCTGACCACCTGGTTGATGTTCATGTACACCAGGCCACCCGGATTCACGCGCGGACGCACGTTGAGGATCACACCGGTGTCCTTGTATTCCACCTGGCCGATCGTGTTGTCGGTGTTGGCGTTCGTATTGATATACGTCTGCTGGATGGGGATCTGGTCGCCCACCTGGATGTGCGCTTTCTGGTTGTTCAACACCACCAGCGACGGCGCGGAAAGCGTCTTCGTATTCCCGTTGGTCTCCAGCGCATGCAGGGCGACCGACAGGTTGTTGTTCACGAAGGAATAGAAGAACGCGTCCTTAGACGGGTTATAGGTGTTGCCGATGTTGCCCAGCGCCCACTGCTGCTTGTTGCCGGGCTGGCCGACGGAACCGTTGGTGCCACCGACCAGGCCTTCGAGGTACCACTGCACGCCGAACTCGAGGTCGCCGGTGAGGTGGACCTCGAGGATGCGCGTTTCGATCTGCACCTGCAGCGGCACGGCATCGAGGCGCTTGATTGCCTGCTCGATCTCCGTCCACTGCGACGGGCGGCAACGGATCATCAGCTGGTTGTTGTTGTCGACCGAGGTGATGCGCACGCCATCGTCGGTGGTGATGCCACCGTTGTGCTGGCGACGGCCGGACGAATCGTCATCACCGAAGCCGCTGCCGGACGACCCGGTGCTACCGAAGGCCGAGCCGCTGCTGTTGCTGCCGAAGCCACCGGTGCTGGAGCCGTTCAGCCCCGAATTGTTCGAGGTATTGAGATAGCCGGAGTTGGACGAGGACGAGCTGTTGCCGAACGCACCGGTGGTGCTGCCCATGCCCGAACCGCCGCGGTTGCCGAGGTCGCTATCGCCGCCACCCAGCGTGCCGGAGGAAAGGCCGGGGCCGACGCGGCCGCCGCGATCGGAGGAACCGCCACCCGAACCGCCGCCATAGATATCGGAGAGGTAATCGGCCAGGTCCGAAGCCTGGACGTTGCGGACGTCGTATACGAACAGCTGCGGCTCATTGCCACCACCGCGGTCGATGCGGTCGATCCAGCTCTTCACTTCCTCGAGGTACGTGGCGTTCGGGCTGATCACCACCAGCGAGTTGGTCCGCTCGATCGGGATGAAGCGGAGCATGCCGGCCATCGGCGTGTTGCCCTTGTCGCCGAAGATCGAATCGAGCTTCGGCGTCAGGTCTTTCACTTCCGCGCGCTGCAGGCTGAACACGCCCACGGACATGCCGCGGAGCCAGTCCACATCGAAGGTTTTTACGGTGCGCGCGTAATTATCCAGTTCCGTGGCCGTACCGGCCATGACCAGCACATTGCGCGTGGGGTCTGCCAGCAAGGTGGCATCGGCGCGCGCAAACGGCTTGATCAGCTTCTGCATCTCGGTCGCCGAGATGAAGTGCAACGGGAAAAGGCGAGCCTGCAAACCGCCGGGCGGCGCCGTGGCGCCGATGCTCGGCACGACATTGCCCGGTACCGCGTCCTTCGAGGGCATGACCACGTAGCGGCCGTTCGTGCGGACCAGCGCATTGCCCGTCCAGGACAACAGGGTCTCAAGGATCGGCAGCGCCTGCTCGGCCGTGACCGGCTGCGAGGTGGAGAACGAAACGTTGCCCTGCACGCCCGGCACGATCGAATAGTTCTCGTGCAGCAGGTCGCCCAGGATGGCTTTCACCACCGACTCGACCGGCTGGTTCTCAAAATTGAAGGTAACCGTGCCCTGCCCCTCGGCAACCGGCTTGGGTTCGGCCAATCCCACCGGCCTGACGAATTCGCCCGTGCCCGTCGTGATCTGGGCCGGGGCCACCACCGCGCCCTGGGGGCCGACCGGGGGGGCGATAATCGGACGCGGCGCCGGCTTTTCCGTACCGGCAATTGCCTCACGCTGCAGTGCGCCATCGTCCTTGGGTTGCGGCAGCGACGTGCATCCGGCAAGCGCTACCGCCAGCGCCGTAACGCTGATCACGGGCTTTTTGAACATGGAACAACGTACTCCCTCGTTGGACTCGGCGGCCATTCCCCTCGGGTGGCCACCCCTTTAGAGGCCCAACTCTATAGGGAGGTTCCCTTCCAGCGCTAGCGTGCGTTTGCAACAACGCGACGCGCGCACGTAATGGCCGCGCCAGGCCTTGCCCGGAGCGGCCATTTACAAGCCACGCGCCGTGGATTAACCGCCGGCCCACTCCGCGTGGAAACTGCCCTTTTCGTCGATTCGCTCGAACGTGTGCGCACCGAAGAAATCGCGCTGGGCCTGGATGAGATTGGCGGGCAGCACATCGGCGCGGTAGCTATCGTAATAAGCGATGGCGGCGGAGAAGCCGGGCACCGGCACGCCGACCCGCACCGCTTCGCCGACGACCTCGCGCAGGGCACCCTGGTAACCCTGGACAATATCGCTGAAATAAGGGTCGAGCAGCAGGTTCTTCAGCTGGCCATCGTGCTTATAGGCATCGGTGATCTTCTGCAGGAAGCGGGCCCGGATAATGCAGCCGGCGCGGAAGATCTTCGCGATCTCGCCGTAATGGAGATCCCAGTGGTTCTCTTCTGATGCGGCGCGCAACTGGGCAAAGCCCTGGGCATACGAGATCAGCTTGCTCATGTAGAGCGCCTTGCGCACCGACTCGATGAAGGCCTTGCGATCGCCACTGAACTTCGGCTGCCCCGGCCCCTTCAGCACCTTGCTCGCCGCCACGCGCTCCTCCTTCATCGAGGAGAGCACGCGGGCGAAGACGGACTCCGTGATCAGGGTCAGCGGGACGCCGAGATCCAGCGCGCTCTGGCTGGTCCACTTGCCGGTGCCCTTCTGCGCGGCGCGGTCGAGGATCATGTCCACGAGCATCTTGCCGCTCTTCTCGTCCTTGCGGCGGAAGATCTTCGCCGTGATCTCGATCAGGAAACTGTCGAGTTCGCCCTTGTTCCATTCGTCGTAGACATCGGCCAGTTCCTCATTGGAGAGGCCGAGCACGTGCTTCAGTACCGCGTAGCTCTCGGCGATCAGCTGCATATCGCCGTATTCGATGCCGTTGTGCACCATCTTCACGTAATGGCCCGCGCCATCCGGGCCAATGTACGTGACGCATGGCTCGCCATCCGGCGCCTTGGCCGCTATTTCCGTGAGAATCGGTGCCACCAGGTCATACGCATCGCGCGGGCCGCCGGGCATGATCGAAGGGCCTTTCAATGCGCCTTCCTCGCCCCCGGACACACCGGTGCCGATGAAATGAAGACCATCCTTCGCGAGTTCTTCGCCGCGGCGGACGGTGTCCTTGTAATAGGTATTGCCACCGTCGATCACGATATCGCCCTTGTCGAGCAATGGGCGCAGTTCCTCGATCACGGCATCGGTGCCCTTGCCCGCCTGCACCATGAGCAGGATCCGCCGCGGCTTCTCGAGCGAATCGACGAACTCCTGCAATGAATACGTCGGGATGAGCTTCTTGCCCTTGCTCTCCTCCATGACCTCATCGGTGCGGGATTTGGTGCGGTTGAATATGGATACCGCGTGGCCGCGGCTTTCGATATTCCAGGCCAGGTTGCGGCCCATCACGGCCATGCCAATAACGCCAATCTTCTGCTTGCTCACGGGATACTCCGGCGAAGCCCACGGAAAGGGACGAGGATAGGTGGCGCGATGCCATCGCGATTGGCGAAATTCGCACGACATTCGCCGCATTGCAGCATCTCTCGTATCAAGCATGCCCGGGAAAACCGCCACGGAACGTGACGGCCGTCGGCTATGATGGCGGGCGAACCGGCGGCTGGCCCGCCATGAAGGAACAGGTACGCATGAACCAGGTGACGTCGCACAAGCGCGACAAGCGTGTGGCCACTGCCCGCGAGGCACTGGCCGGGCTCGT
The DNA here is from genome assembly GCF_051958795.1 of Luteibacter sp. GTDB lineage: Bacteria > Pseudomonadota > Gammaproteobacteria > Xanthomonadales > Rhodanobacteraceae > Luteibacter. The sequence goes on from NZ_JBQCFT010000261.1 coordinate 27,453, forward strand.
AGCCGATAACCAGATCGTCGCGGTCGGTGGCTTCGGCCTCTGCGGTATCCCCGAGTTGCTGATCGAGGCCTTGCGCGATTCAGGCGTGAAGGGGCTCACCGCGGTCTCGAACAACGCCGGCATCGATGGCGTGGGCCTGGGCATGCTCCTGGCCACCCGGCAGATCCGCAAGATGGTTTCCTCGTACGTGGGCGAGAACAAGGAGTTCGAACGGCAGTTCCTGGCCGGCGAACTCGAGGTGGAGTTCACCCCGCAGGGCACGCTCGCCGAGAAGCTGCGTGCCGGCGGTGCCGGCATCCCCGCTTTCTTCACCCGCACCGGTTACGGCACCCAGGTGGCCGAGGGGAAGGAGACCCGTGAATTCGACGGGCAGATGTACGTCATGGAGCGTTCGATCGTCGCGGACGTGGCGCTGGTGAAGGCGTGGAAGGCCGATCCGTCGGGCAACCTCGTGTTCCGCAAGACCGCGCGCAACTTCAACCCCATGGTCGCCACCGCCGGCAAGGTTTGCGTGGCCGAAGTGGAGATCATGGTCGAGGTGGGCGAGCTTGACCCGGACCAGATCCACACCCCGGGCATCTACGTCGACCGCATCTTGCACAACCCCGCGCCGTCCAAGCGCATTGAACAGCGCACCACGCGCGCCTGAGGAGAAGACCATGGCCTGGACCCGTGAACAGATGGCGCAGCGCGCCGCCAGGGAACTCTCCGACGGCGATTACGTGAACCTCGGCATCGGCCTGCCGACGCTGGTGGCCAACCACCTGCCGGATGGCGTGGATGTATGGCTCCAGTCGGAAAACGGCCTGCTCGGCATCGGGCCCTTCCCGACCGACGACGAGGTCGATGCCGACCTGATCAATGCCGGTAAGCAGACCGTCACCGCCCGCCAGGGCGCGGCGTTCTTCTCCAGCGCGGATTCGTTCGCGATGATCCGCGGCGGCCATATCGATATCTCGATCCTCGGCGCCCTGCAGGTCACCTGCGAAGGCGACATCGCCAACTGGATGGTGCCTGGCAAGATGGTGAAGGGCATGGGCGGTGCGATGGACCTGGTCGCCGGCGTGAAGCGCGTCGTGGTGGTCATGGAACACACCGCGAAGGATGGCGGCCACCAGATCCTGAAGGAATGCACCCTGCCCCTCACCGGCAAGGGCGTGGTCGATCGCATCATCACCGAGCTGGGCGTGTTCGACGTGACTCCGGGCGGCCTCGAACTGATCGAGCTGGCGCCGGAGGTGGACGTCGACGCGCTGCGCGCGGCGACGGGCTGCGATTTCACGTCGAAGGTCTGAGAAGCATCGCGCGCAAGCACGCTCCCACTGGATCATCAGGCGATCAGCTGTTGTGGGAGCGCGCTTGCGCGCGATAGCCCCTGGCGGCGACCCTAAAGAAAAAGGCCCCGGTCTCACGCCCGGGGCCTTCAGAAGAAAGTCGCTCCGCAGAGGGTGCCTCAGCGTGGGCCTCGGGGGGGGAGGTAGGCCAAAACGCCGGTTGTTAGCACCGTTACGGAGCGAGGGGCACTACCGACCCAGGGGGAGGGGTTGGTGGTAGGCCGAGACGAATCATAGATTTCCTAGGAAATGTTCGCCAATATATCTTTCAGCGATCACTTATACGAAAAACCACTATGTTCGATTTGCGCCAACTGCGCTACTTCGTGGAAGTGGCGGAAACCCTGAGCTTCACCCAGGCAGCGCAGCGACTGCATATCTCCCAGCCGCCGCTTTCCCAGCAGATCCAGGCACTTGAGGCCGATCTCGGGGTGCGCCTGCTCGACCGCAACCGCCGCCGGGTGGCACTGACCGAACCAGGACGGATCTTCCTCGTCGAGGCCAAGGCGATCCTGGCACGGGCGGAAACGGCGCGGACCGTCGTGACCGAGGCCGCGGCCGGGTTCACCGGCCAGCTGCGGCTGGCCTATGCAACCTCGGTATCTTTCCACAGGGCGCTTCCCGAAACCCTGCTCCGCTTCTCACATGCGGCACCGGGCGTCAGCCTGCACCTCGTCGAGATGCCCACCGGCGCCCAGTACGACGCCCTGCTCAGCGGCCAGATCGACGTAGGCCTGCTCCGCTCCCCGCCCGAGGGCATCGCCAATGCCCGCCAGCTCACCATGGAAGTCATCGACGAAGAGCCGCTGATCCTCGCCCTGCCCGCCGGCCACCGCCTGGCGAAACAGGAGACGGTGAGCATGGCGGACCTCGCCCACGAGCGTTTCGTGGCACCGCCCCGCACCGCCGCCGCCACATTGATCGACCGCCTGACCCTGCTCGCCGGGAAGGCGAAATTCCGCCCGAACATCCGCCAGGAAGCCCAGCAGATCCCTTCCCTGCTGCCGCTGGTGGCGGCGGGCATCGGCGTGGCACTGGTCCCGGCTTCGCTGCGCGCCGTGCACCTCGACAAGGTGGCTTTCGCGAACATCGACGACCCCGAAGCGTTCTGGTTGCTCGCGGTGGCCTGCCGCGTGGACAATACGTCCCCCGTGCTGGAAAGCTTCCTGCGTACGGTGCGCGAGGCCCGGACCAAGCTGGGGCTTGGCTGAAACGCGAATTGATTCCGGGGCTTGCGTTGGCCCGGCGGGATGGTTACAATCCCGTTTTTCCCGTATCTCATTTGTATCAGGAGCTGGCCGTGAAGGTGCTTTCTTCTTTGAAGTCCGCGAAGTCGCGTCACCGTGACTGCAAAGTCGTTCGCCGTCGCGGCAAGGTGTTCGTGATCTGCAAGTCGAACCCGCGTTTCAAGGCCCGTCAGCGCTAATCAGCCGCGATGGGTTCTACTTAAAAGGCCGCGCAAGCGGCCTTTTTTGTGCGCGCTGTTTGGGTGGGGCTCGTGCTCAATTCCACGAGCAGGCTCGCCCTCGGCTTCGCGGTTGCTCGGCTTCGCCATCGCGCTAGCGCTCGGACGCGCTGAGGTCGATTACAGGAAAGCCTCGCCCCGTAGGAGCCCACCCTGTGGGCGACAGCTTTCGCCTCGATCAACATGGTCCTGTAGCGCTTTCGCGAAAGATGTCGCGCGCGAGCGCGCTCCTACAACAGAGCTGCGCAGGGCGTGGGGTATCGCGCGCAAGCGCGCTCCCACAAGGCGAATGACGGCCCGAACGACCATGCTCTTGTAGGAGCGCGCTTGCGCGCGATCACCTACGCAGCGATGAAGCCGTGACAGGCCATCGAAGCGACACCGGCTCTCCCACCACCCAACCCCACCGCGTCCGAGAGTCCTTGGCGCCCACCCTCGAGGCGAGTTCCGCAGGCGAGGCGGCTGGGCGGGAACAGCCCGTCAGGGGGCCGGCCATGGAGGGC
>NZ_JBQCFT010000262.1:0-4151 GCF_051958795.1 Luteibacter sp.
GGTTACGGCGCGGCGTACGGCCGTTCGTCGGGCGGTGTGATCTCCCAGGTCGGTAAGCGCGGCACGAACGACTGGCATTTCGGTGCACAGGTGCGGTGGGAGCCGACGGGCACCAAGGCCAACCCGATGAACTACTACCAGCAGGTCGGCGCGGCTGCCGGCTCGCTGTACGACTACAACAAGAAGGACAAGCTGTGGCGCACGACGTACTCCGCGTACGCCGGCGGCCCGCTGATCAAGGACACGCTGTACATCTTCCTTGCCGCTGAACAGGAGCGTCGCCAGGGCGAGCAGGTCACCAGCTCCGCCGCGCCGTTCGTCTACAAGCAGAGCTATCGCAACCCGAAGCTCTACGGCAAGATCGACTGGAACATCAACGACAGCAACATCCTCGAAGTCACCGGCGCGTCGAACAAGCAGAACTACGACGCTTCGATCTACGAGTATGACTACGCGACCAAGACCCGCGGCGACTACACCGGCAAGGACAACGCCGGCGCGCCGCTGAACAAGTCGGGTGCGGATCTCTACACCGCCAAGTTCACCAGCTACATCACCGACGACCTGACCCTGACGGCCCTGTACGGCAAGATGAAGGGCACGTACTACACCGCCCCGGGCGGTGACCAGTCGCTGCCGTCGATCATCCAGGCCAACCAGCAGGATCCGGCGCTCGGCAACGGGATCACCAATGCCAACCCGGCCGCGACCACCGCGGATCCGAAGCACAAGTCGACCAACACCAACCTGCGCCTCGACCTGAGCTGGCACATCGGCGACCACACCATCGTGGGCGGTATCGATAACCAGAAGGTGCTCGACAAGGACGACGGCGATTCCACCACGGGCCCGGGCTACGCCTGGGAATACACCAAGGGCAAGCCGAACACGCCGATCATCGGCCTGTCGCCGACCGACGCTGCCTACGTGGCGCCGCCGGGTGGCCAGGGCTACTACGTTGCGAAGTACATCTACCGCACGGCTTCGTCGGTGCGTACCACGCAGCGCGCGCAGTACCTGGAAGACACCTGGCAGGTCAACGACCGCTGGATGGTGAAGGTCGGTATCCGTAACGACCAGTTCACCAACTACAACCAGAACGGCGAACCGTACCTCAAGCTGACCTCGCCGCAGTGGGCCCCGCGCCTCGGTGCGACCTGGGACGTGAATGGCGATTCGACCCTGAAGATCTACGCCAACGCGGGCCGTTACTTCCTCGCGCTGCCGGCTTCGGTCGCACTGCGTTCGGCAGGTTCCTCGCTCTACACCCGCGAGTACTACACCTACACCGGCATCGACGGTAACGGTATCCCGCAGGGCCTCACCCCGATCTTCAGCAGCACGGGTGGCGCCATCTCGGCCAACGGTGAATACGGCCAGCCGCGTGACCCGAAGACCGCTGCATCGACCACGATCAAGTCGGAATACCAGGATGAGTTCATCCTCGGTTTCGATGCGGCGCTGACCGACAAGTGGACCTACGGTGCGAAGGCCACGGTGCGCAAGCTGCGTAACGCGAACGACGACGTCGGCGACAGCGGCAAGATCCTGGAAAAGATGGAGCGCATGGGTATCGATCCGGACACGATCGGCACCATCGAAGGTAGCTACCTGTTCAACCCGGGTCGCGCCAACTCCTTCAAGATCCCGAACGTCAATGGCGGTTACTACGACGTCCCGATGAACAACCAGGACTTCGGCTTCCCGCACTCCAAGCGTAACTACTACGGCCTCGAGCTGTACCTCGACCACGCGTGGGACGGCAAGTACCAGGTCCGCTTCGACTACGTCTACTCGAAGAGCTACGGCAACTCGGAAGGCCAGGTCCGCTCGGATATTCGCCAGGACAACGTCTCGGCGACGGTGGACTGGGATTACGCCGAAGTCATGCAGTACTCGAACGGCGAACTGGCTAACAGCCGTAAGCACAACTTCAAGATCTACGGCTCCTACCAGCTGGCTCCGGAGTGGATGGTCTCGGGCAACATCAACCTCGCCTCGGGCGCGCCGAAGAGCTGCCTTGGCTTCTACGGCCCGGACGAAACCAACCCGAACCTCGGCTATGGCTCGTACTACCACTGGTGCGATGGCCAGCCCTCGCCCCCGGGTGAAGCGGGTCACAACCCCTGGACCTACATCGTCACGGGTTCGGTCGAATACCGTCCGGAGTGGGCTGACAAGAAGCTTGCCTTCAACGTCACGGTCTTCAACCTGCTGAACCAGCGCAAGGAAACGCAGGTTTATCCGATCCACGGTGCTTCCGACGCGCTTAACCCGCGTTACAACGTGCCGCTGTACCAGACCACCCCGCGTTACGCCCGCTTCGGCATCAGCTACGACTTCTAAGTCGTAGCCGACACCAAGGCGACCCCGGGCCCACGGGCCCGGGGGAATGCGAACCCATAACAAGTAGATCACCGCGGCCGGCCTATCCATCCGGTCGACGGAGCGAAAAGGCAACTCCCCAGATCGCCTCTCGTCCTACCCGGGATGGGGGGCGTTTTTTAGATCGAAACGATTGCAAAATAAGAAAAATCCAGCCTCTTCCGCGATTTGGGTGCACCCGTCTCAGTAATCACTGAGTCGTGGAAACGCCCACCCCGTGTAAATAATTTGTTGACACGGTGGACCGCGTCCGCCTAGATTCGGGTTCGGCGAAATCCGGGTTTGTTTTTCGTAGATGCGAAAGGCACCCCGGAGACCGTTGACGGACTTGTCGGGAGCAGGTCTCGAGGGGGCCGACCCACCACTCTGGGAGGAGCAAGGTGGGGCGGACGTAATACCCCCCGGAAACATGCACCCCAAGGCCGAACCCTTTTTTCTGGCCTTTGGCTGGTTTTGCACGTTTTCAGGCCCGGTTGGGCCGATCTGGGGAGATTTGCACATGAGTTCTCGCAGCACCCGGCAGGCTTCTGTCCTGCGTCATTCCGCGTTGGCGCTTGCCCTTGCACTCGGCATGGGCGCGACCGGCGCAGTTCTCGCTCAGTCCACCGCGGGTTACCTCTTCGGTACGGCCCAGCCGGGCGATACCGTTGAAGTGAAGAGCGGCGGCGGTATCAACCGTGAAGTGCCGGTCGACGCCAGTGGCCGTTTCCGCCTGGATAACCTCCCGGTCGGTTCCGCCTATGACGTGAACCTCAAGCGCAACGGCGCCGTCGTCGATTCGCGCAAGAACGTGAACCTCACCGTCGGCAAGGGCACGGACGTTTCGTTCGCCGCCGCTGCCACGGCCGCCAGCGCCCAGTCGCTGGAATCGGTCACGGTCACCGCAAACTCGCTGCCGCCGGTCGACGTCTCGTCGGTCGACTCGCGCACCGTCATCACGTCCGAGCAGCTGGCCAAGCTTCCGCTCGGCCGCACCGCCGAAGCCATCGCGCTGCTGGCACCGGGCGCCGTGTCGGGCAGCGGTTACTTCACCGGTCCGACCGGTAACGCCCTGGTCTCGATCGGTGGCGGCTCGGTCACCGAGAACGCGTACTACATCAACGGCTTCAACACGACCGATCCGCTGTCGGGCTTCGGCGGCATCACCCTGCCGTACGGTGCGATCGACCAGCAGGAAGTGCTCGCCGGTGGTTACGGCGCCGCTTACGGCCGTTCGGCCGGTGGCGTGATCTCGCAGGTCGGCAAGCGCGGCACCAACGAGTGGCACTTCGGCGCCCAGGTGCTGTGGGAGCCGCGCGGCACCCGTTCGACCCCGGGTAACGATCACTACCAGGTGACCTCTGACAACGCCAACGCTGGCGACTTGTTCAACTACAACAAGAAAGACAACCAGATGCGTCAGGTCGAGTCGGCCTACATCGGTGGTCCGCTGATCAAGGACAAGCTGTACATTTTCCTTGCTGCCGAGCAGGAGAAGGTCAACCAGGATCGCTACACCTCGCAGGATTCGCCGGCGTACTACGATCGTTCCTATCGCAATCCGAAGTACTACGGAAAGCTGGACTGGAACATCAACGACAGCAACATCCTCGAAGCCACGTACGCGTCTAACAAGCAGAACTATGACGCCAACGTGTATGACTTCGACTACTCGACGCTGACCAAGGGCGCTTTCGAGGGCAAGGACACGTCGCAGAACACCAAGTCGGGCGCTGAGCTGTACACCTTCAAGTACACCAGCTACATCACCGACGATCTGACGCTGA
>NZ_JBQCFT010000263.1:0-27706 GCF_051958795.1 Luteibacter sp.
CAGCACGGCCGTGACGACAACGACGATGATCGCGCGGCGGGGTACCGCGGCGATGCGAGAGGCGGAGATCATTGGGGGAATTCCGTAACGCTGCCCGCAACCAGGCCGGCCCCCTGTCGGACGGCCCCTGCGGGCGCGCCATCTTCCCTGCCGATTGTTGCAACGAGGCGACAAGGGTGCGCCCCATCACACTCCCGCGGCGCCTGGCGCGGTGATTTCCCCCAAGCCACGGCGTGCCTCCGGGGCTTCGAATGCCAGCACACCCCAGGGAGCCCCGCCATGATCCTGTTGCTCGCCCTGCTCATCGGTATCGTCGCCGGCCTGCGCGCCATGCTGGCCCCGGCCGCGGTCGCCATCGCCGCCCGGTTTGGCGGCCTGGCCCTGGCCGGCACACCGCTGGCCTTCATGGGCTACGCGTGGACGCCGTGGATCTTCGGCATCGCCGCCCTGACGGAACTGGTGACCGACCAACTGCCTTCGACGCCGAGCCGCAAGATCCCCGTGCAGTTCGGCACCCGCATCGTCACCGGTGCGCTAAGCGGCGCCTGTGTTGGCGCGGCGCACGGCATGCTGGTGGGCGGGCTCATCGCCGGCATCGTCGGCGCGGTGATCGGCACATACGGCGGTTCCGCTCTGCGTAGCGCCATGGCGCGGTCGTTCAAGTCGGACCGGCCGGGTGCCTTGATCGAAGACGTGGTCGCCATCGTGCTCGCGTGGATCGCGGTGAGCATGGCGTAAGATCGCCGGATGCTCGACATCCACGCCATCGCCGTCGTCTTCTCCGTCTATATCGTCGGCGTCGTGATCCCGGGGCCGAACTTCGTGGCGGTCGCGCATAAGGCGGCTTCGACCAACACCGCCGACGCGCTGGCCCTGGTGGCCGGCATCGTCGTGGTGAACCTGTTCTGGGCCACCTGCTCGATCCTCGGCGTCGGCATCGTGTTCGCGACGTTCCCGTGGATTGCGCTGGCGGTGAGGATCGCCGGTGCCGCGTACCTGATCTGGTTCGGCGGGCGCCTGATCGTCAAGGCCGGCTCAGCCGGCGCCGCCCGGCTCGACGAGGGCGGCCCGACCATCTGGCAGTCGTTCCGCGCGGGCGTGGCCACCAACATCGCCAACCCGAAGTCCATGGCGTTCTTCGCCGCCGTGTTCGCGGCAGCCGCCCCGGCCCACGTGAATCCACCAACCTTCCTCGGCATGCTCGCCACCGTCGCCGTGGTGTCGTCCACCTGGTACGCCATGGTCGCCGTGCTGTTCGCCACGCCACGCGTCGCCGCGCGTTACCGGCATTGGAAGAAGGGTATCGACCGCGTGTGCGGGTCGGTGATCGTGGCGCTTGGGGTTCGGCAGCTGGTGCGTTAGATGCATACAGGACGATTTTATCCGGGTATTTATCTTCGTTCAGCAACGACTACACAGGTCGCGGCAAACGCCTACATGCGCAAGACGGTTGAGAGCCGAGCAAGTTCAGTACTATGCAAGGAGGCGGTTCGCCAAATGGCGGCACGCGTCGCGCCAGCCTGATTGCCCCTTGGAGCTGATGAAGTAATGGAATCGCATCCGTCGTACGCCAACTCTACGATCGTTGAGGCGCTGTGCGAAATTCAGTTCGAGCCGTCGAACGTTCAAGATTGGACGTCCTCGGGGCCCGCAGAGTTCTTCTTGCGCGTTCGGGAGCGGTATTCCCGGTTTGAGTCACTCCCGCCTCCGATAGGCGTAATTCAGATCGTAATGGGCGGGGCACCGAACGGCCTTGCAAGCCCTCAAGCGCAGGCCGCACTGACCAGATATTTAGCAGTCGATGGGATATTCAGCTGCATCGTCGGCCCGAACGTCTTTAGGGTACACGTTACCAAGCCCTATCCTGGGTGGGAGGTCCTCCGCGCGGAGATTCTGAAGCTCTGGTCGGAAATACTTGACCTCGCAAAGCCGAAGAAGATTTCGCGCATAGGACTCCGGTACATCAATTTGCTTGATATATCGGAACGAAACGAAACCGTTGATCTATTCGTCAATCCGACCGATTCGATCCCCGCAAACGCGGTGCGTGGGACACTGGACCTCCCGTTGTCTTCTCGCACCGAGGTCTGGACCAGCCAACATTCGGGGCGAATCGTACAGCTAGGTAATGCTTTCAATACTGATATCGCGCGAGGTCTTCTACTCGACCTCGACCGGTTCGTGCAGGAGCCGGCTATCGAAGAGTCGACTGCCAGTTACATCGCGAGCGTGATCGAAGAAGGCCATAACGAAGTCTGGGCTGAATTCGATGCGGCATGTGGGCCTAAGTGGAAGGAAGTTCTTTCGGAGGCGAACCCATGATCAGATCCAGCACGGGAGTTACGCACCCTTACGTCAACGAATTGGCTCTGGCAAACAATTTTGGTGCCCCTGCGATGCCCAGCGGGGGAGCCAACACATTCGCGTTTCTGAAGCCAGGGTCTTGCCGGGCCGATGATGATGGCGATGATTCCGTAACGCCCACGCTCGTGATAGTGCACGCCGTGCGATCATCCGGCAGCACCACAGATACGTTCCCTCTTTGTCATCATCGGCCCGGAGGCAAAGATTTGTTTGCCGGATTCGATCGATTCTGTGATGCAAATTGGGACGGAGACGGTGCGAAGCCGATACTGAAAAGCACGATCGCCAGTGCCCGTACATTTCTTCAATTGCTCCCCTCGAGCGTACCTCCCCCGGCGATAGCTCCGGGCGACGACGGATCGATTGGGTTGGAATGGATTTTCGACCGTGGCTCTGTAAAAAAGACCTTCATCGATATTGGACCGAATCGAAGGGTCAAGATTTACAGTCGGGACGCGAAAGACGTCGTTACGCAAATACGGACTACGTTAGTTGAGTTTTTTCGTCATCGACTATCCGACGTATTTCTCAGGATCTGACCAAATATGCGAGATGGAGAGTGGACGCCGGCGGACCGTGGCGATACTTGGTTGCGATTTCTCGTTGACAAGTCATTCATCCCAGCCGGAAAGAATCGAATACACAATAGAGCTCTGAAGGGCAAGGCAATCTCTCCGCCGACCAAAGACCGCCCTTGGTCGATCGAAGTCTCGGGCAGGCTTATGTCAAAGGCAGGCGACCTTTGGGATGAGGGTAGAGAGTTTGTCGAGCAAATAAGGCCGCTCAAGCGAAACGCTGAGCTGGTCGGATATGCCTTCGCCAACGTCGACGCCATCGCAAGAACGCCAGAATACTTGCAGCAGTACGAGGTCGATGTGGCGGTCACACCGAGAGAGCTGGATAGCGCCCATGCGGACGTCGTCCTTTTCGGCGTGGATCCAGATAACGTCGATGCGGTGGAAGACGCGATATCGCTTCTGCGAGATCATCTCCAGGACGTCTTGTCCGTCGAGGGAGCCCCCGAGTCATGATCTCGGACTGCGCGACAGATTTTGCGTTCGAGGGCTAACGGCGTGCGCTGGACGCGATGGATTGTGGCAGGAACTCTAGTACTTCATGACAACACGGCGTTATCCGCTAGCTTCGACTGTGCGCATGCGAGGTCATCAGCTGAAGCCCGAGTCTGTGCTAATGCGGCCCTTCGCAATCTAGACGACGAACTGGCGACAGCGTATCGCGTGGCGATTGACGCGGCCGAAGGCTCAAGTAAAAGAGACCTGAAGCGCGAGCAACGCCACTGGATCACCTTCGTCCGCGACATTTGCGACGACGATGAGTGCCTGACCACAGCGTATGCGGCGCGCATCAAGGTTCTTGCTGCCAATGACTCCGTTCTCGTCAATGAATCGAGCTGCGAGATTCCCGAAGGAAGCAGCTGTCGCAGCGTCATCACTTATCGGGATACGTCGTATCGCATTGCCTCCTTCAACAAGACGCTCAAGGATCACCATGTGGCCGGATCGATCATCGGCTGCGATCGCCTGATCGACCTGCCGGTCGGGTTTCGCGGTTCGAACCACAGCTTTGGTGGCTTCTGCACGCTTGTGTCAGGCGGAGGGCGAACGAGCGTCAAGGTCTGCAACGACGACATGCTCGGACGATTCGCGATCGAGCCCGTATCGAGCGGCACGCACGCCGAACTTCGGGAGTTCACCGACGCGCGATGCTTCGGCGGTTAGCTAGTGGGAGCCGGGCCTTGAGCCTGGGCCGCAGCCCCGGCACGTTTAACCAACCCCATGTCGCTCCTGGACACACCGATGATTCTTGGCTTACGCACCGCGATCTATCCCGTCCCTGATTTAAGCGAAGGGAAGCGCTGGTATATCCAGGCGCTTGAAGCAGATCCGTATTTCGATGAGCCGTTCTACGTCGGCTTCCATGTCGGTGGCTTCGAACTTGGGCTTATCCCGGATGGTGTCCCAGGCACTGACGGTGCGCAGGCGCTTTGGGGCGTCCACCATATCGAATCGACATTTGCGCGCTTGCTCGCGATTGGCGCGACCTCACTCGACCCCGTGACTGAAGTAGGCGGCGGCATCAAGGTCGCCGCGGTCACGGATCCGTTTGGCAATCGCTTTGCGATCATCGAGAACCCGCACTTCGATCCTGCCGCCGTGAAGTGAGGTCAGGCGGCGGTCGCGTGTTCCAGCGCGGCCAGCCAGGCCATCGCGTGTTCGCGGTTCGGGCCGCACATGACGACTTCGGGCTGGAGGCCCCCGCAGACCTTCGGCCGGTCGGGGTGGCCGAAGATTTTGCAGCGGTTGTCGTCGCTGAGCTGGATGCAGCGGATGCCTGCCGGTTTGCCGTTGGGCATGCCGGGGATGGGCGAGCTGATCGACGGGGCGATGCAGCACGCCCCGCAGCCCGGGCGGCAGGCGAGGGCCATCAGTAGCGCTGACGCAACTCCCGGTACACCGGGTCGGTGTCCGGGCGCTGGCCGTGCCAGCGTTCGAAGGCGTCGGCGGCCTGTTCGACCAGCATGCCCAGGCCGTCGCGGAACCAGTCCGGGCGCACGCCGGCTGCCAGGGCCCAGCCCTTGAAGCCAGCCGCGGCGGCGCCGTAGCAGAGGTCGTAGGCGGTGGAGTGCTCCTGGACGATGGACATCGGCAGGTCGAAATTGCCGCCGGTGACGCCGATGGAGGTGGCGTTGACCACCAGGTCGAAGCATTCGCCGTCCAGGCCATCCCAATAGCGGGTGTGGCAACGGGCGGGCTCGCCGATGGCGTCGGCGATCTCGTCGGCGCGCTCCGGGGTGCGGTTCACGATGGTCAGCGTCTGCACGCCGGCATCCATCAGGGCCCAGGCGACGGCCTTGGCCGCGCCGCCAGCACCCAGCAGCAGGGCGTCATGGCCGCGCAGGTCGAAGCCGTGGCGCTCGGTGATGTCACGCACGAAACCGCCGCCATCGGTGGTGTGGGCGGCGATGCCACCGCCGGGCAGGCGGGAGAGGGTGTTGGCTGCGCCGGTGCGCTGGGCGGCCTCGCTACGCTCGTGGGCCAGGGCGAACGCGGCATGCTTGTGCGGCAGGGTCACGTTGGCGCCCACGCCACCATCGGCAAAGAAGCGGCGCACCTCGGCCTCGAAATCGGCCGGGGCGGCATCGATCGTCGTGTATTCAAGGCGGATACCCAGCTGTTTCGCGAACGCCGCATGGATCTCTGGCGACAGCGAATGCGCGATGGGGTGGCCGAATACGGCGAAACGTTGCGCTTCAGCGCTCATGGAGGCTCCTGGCTCATGGCCGGGCCGCGTGCCCGGTAGGCCGATTCTACCAACTGCCACGGCCGACCGGCCCGGTCGCGGTCCGTGAGACACCGGCGGCGGAGGATCCACCCACCGACCACCACGGAAGTGACCGCCGCCATGCACGAGAGCCTGACCCCGCGCCGTACCGTTGCCCTGATCGCCCTGGCCTGGCTGGCCGGCGGGATGTTGCTGCTGTTGCTCACGCCGCTTTCGGGGCGCAGCGAGCTGCTGGGCTGGACGCCCTCGTTCTGGTTGATGCTCGCGCCGATGAGCGTGCTGGTGGCGCTGCAGCCGCGGCTGCCGTTGGAGTTGATTGCGGCTTTGTGGCGGCGTTGAGCTGACGCATCGCGCGCAAGCGCGCTCCCACAAGAGCCTGGTGTCGCAGCTTTTGTGGGGGCGCGCTTGCGCGCGATGCCTTACGGCTGGATACCCAGGCGCTTCAGCTCCAGCCGGCGCAGGAACTCCTGCATGATGCGCAGGTAGAGGTCTTCGCCCAGGTAGGCATCTTCCACGCCGGCATCGATCGAGGGATTGTCGTTCACCTCGATCACCACCGCCCGGTCGTTCACCTGCTTCAGGTCGACGCCGTACAGTCCGTCACCGATGGTCTGCGTGGCCTTCAGCGCCAGCTTCACCACATCGGAAGGCGCCTCGCGCACGGGCACCGTGCGGAAGCCACCGGATTTCGCCGTGCCCTTCGCGCCGTGGTTGTAGATCTGCCAGTGGCCGCGCGACATGAAGTACTGGCACGCGTAAAGCGGCTCGTGGTTGAGCACGCCGATACGCCAGTCGAACTCGGTGTACAGGTATTCCTGGGCGATGAGCAGGGCGCTGTGCGAGAACAGCTCCGCAGCCGCCTTCTCCAGCGCCTCGCGCGATTCCACCTTCACCACGCCACGCGAGAAGGACCCATCCGGGATCTTCAGCACGATGGGCAGGCCCAGCCGCTCGGGCAGGTCACGCATCCGCCGCAGGTCGTCGCGGTAGAGGATTTCGGTCTTCGGCGTCGCGAGTTTGCGCGCCACCATCAGGTCGTTAAGGAAGATCTTGTTCGTGCAGCGCAGGATCGAGGTCGGGTCATCCATCACCACCATGCCTTCTCGTTCGGCGCGATGGGCGAAGCGGTAGGTGTGGTTGTCGCTCGCCGTCGTCTCGCGAATGAACAGGCCATCGTATTCGGCGAGGCGCTGGTAATCGTTCTTGCCGATCGGATCCACCTCGATACCGAGGTGCTTGCCCGCTTCGATGAACTGCTTCAGCGCCTTCTTGTTCGAAGGCGGCATCGATTCATTCGGATCCACCAGCATGGCGATGTCGTAGCGGTATTGCTTGCGCGCGCGCGGACGGCGCCAGATCTTGCGCGAGAATTTCTCCAGCGCCGCGGCGAATGCATCTTCCTGGGCATCATCCAGCGTGTGCAGGCCCACGGGCTTCACCGACGAAATCTGCCAGATGCGCTCGCGTTCGAACTCGATGCGCATGAGCGGGCACGGGAACAGATCGAAGATCTGCCTCGCAAGATCCTGCAGGTCGGGGAAGGCGGTCTCGCCGAAATAGACCAGCACGCCGAAATCGGTGGCGTCGCGGCCACCCTCCGGCAGGAACGTGTCGAGCTTTTCGTTGAGGTCTTCGATGTGCAGGCCGTACAGCGAGCGGCGACGCAGATCGTTCACCGTGCGTACCGAGGGAATCACCTTGTGCCCGCGCGCCTCGGCGAGCAATGACACGTAGTAACCCGTGCCCAGGTACTTGTAGCTACGGCACAAATTGATGACGTGGGTGCGTTCGTCATCGCTGCCGACGGGCTCGCGGAGGTAGTCCATGGCGCTGACGACATCGGCGGACGGGTAGTACGAGCCCCAGTCCGAGGCCTTTTCCACGACGATGACGAGCCGGCTCATGTGACCTCGATTCCACGGCGGATACCTTGCATCGACCCCGCCCGGGGCCGGATGTTCGCCGGTGGCGCAGTGTGTTCCGCGGCGTGCCTCCATACAAGGCAGGCGAGGGGGCCGCATGCAGGGGGTTTAGGGAAAAGTCATTGATCCGTCGCGCCCACGGGTCTACAGTGCCGCGCTTGCCCCGCCCCCCCCACTTTCGCGCCGGAGTCTCCAAGCGCATGCGTCCACCCCCGGTAACCGCCGCGGTACGCGTCCGTCGCGCCGAGGTCAGTGATCTCGACGACCTGGTCGCTCTCGAAGATGCGACCTTCGACACCGACCGCCTGAGCCGCGCCCAGTACCGCAAGCACCTCGACAGTGAAACCGCGCAGGTGCTCGTCGCCAGTGCGAACCACCGGCGCTTCCTCGGCACCGCGGTCGTGTTCTACCGCAAGGGCACGACGATCGCGCGCATGTACTCGATCGCGACGAAACCCCAGGCCCGCGGCAAGGGCGTGGGTTCGGCGCTGATCGAGGCCGCCGAGGACGCTGCGCGCGGTCGCGGCTGCCGTGCGCTGCGCCTGGAGGTCCGCAAGGACAACGGCGTCGCCATCCGCCTGTACGAGCGCATGGGGTATCACCGGATCGGCGAGTACGCGAAGTACTACGGCGACGGCGCCGATGCCCTGCGCCTCGAGAAGACGCTTTGACGGCACCGGGGGCTATACTGGCCGCCGTTTCCGGGAAGACGCCCATGCGCCGACTGATCCTGCCCCTCGTCCTCGTTTGCGCCGCCGTTGCCAGCCTCGAAGGCTGCGGCAACAAGGGTGACCTGTACCTGCCGCCGCCGCCCGCGCCCGGCACGACCGCGAAACCAGCCGCCGCGCCGCCCCAGGGTCACCAGGGCCAGACGCTGCAGGAGGCGACGAATCCCGCGGTACAGCCCGCCGGCGCATCCACGGTCGATGCCCCGGCGCCGGTAAGCACCTCGCTGTCCCCGTACAACCCCATCATCCACCAGTAACGCCGCCATGCCTTCCCGCTTCACCAAGATGCACGGGATCGGGAACGACTTCGTGATCGTGGACTGGCGCGAGGATGCCGGCCGCGTCCCCAATGCGGACCGCATCAGGGCGCTGGCCGACAGGCACACCGGGATCGGCTTCGACCAGCTCATCAGCATCGAGCCGGCGCGCGATCCGGGCTGCGAGTTCTATTACGGCCTGTGGAACGCCGATGGCTCGCCCGCCAGCCAGTGTGGCAACGGCGTGCGCTGCGTGGCGGCCTGGCTCTACCGCGATGGCGTGATCGAGCGCGATGTGCCCGTCCGCCTGGAGAGCCCGTCAGGCCCGGTCACCGTAAGGGTGCTGGATGGCTCGACCGTCACGGTCGACATGGGTGAGCCCGATTTCGACCCCGGCCATATCCCGCTCGACCACGCGCCGCATGCGACGTACACGCTGCACGTCGAGGGCGAAGAGGTGAGCTTTGGCGCAGTCTCCATGGGCAACCCGCACGGCGTCGTGTTCGTCGATGACGTGAACGATCCGCGCGTCGACCGCCTTGGCCCCGCGCTGACGAACCACCCCATTTTCCCGAACGGCGCCAACATCGGGTTCGCCCAGCGCGTGGCCCCGGACCGGCTGAAGTTGCGCGTGCACGAGCGCGGCAGTGGCTGGACCCAGGCCTGCGGAACGGGCGCCTGCGCCGCTGCGGCCGTATCGCACGCACTCGGCCTGGCCGCGGCCGTCGTATCGGTGGAACTGCCCGGCGGCACGCTAAGCATCGAATGGCAGGGCCCGGGCCACACCCTGTGGATGACCGGCCCCGCCGCGTTCGTTTTCGAAGGCGAAGTGTGACGCGGAGGCGCGAAAGCGGCACACTCGGCGCCAGAGCATTACGAAGGACACCCGCGCCATGACCGACACCGCGATCGACGGCGACATCAAGCCAGCCACCGTTGCGTCGTACCTGCGGCGGCACCCGACGTTCCTCGCCGATTACCCGGAACTCGCCAACGAGCTGACCCTCCCGAGCGCTAACGGCCCCGCCGCATCGCTCGCCGTGCACCAGTTGCGTACGCTGCGCGAGAAGAACGCCGAACTCGAGACGCGCCTGCGCGAACTTTCCGCGATCGCCGGCGATAACGAAGGGCTGATGCGCCGCGTGCACGGCCTGATGCTGGCCCTGCTCAGCGCCGGTGATGTGGAAGAGACCGTGCGCAGCGTCGTCCGCCGCCTTACCGATGATTTCCAGTCCGAGCGGGTCCGCCTCGTGTTCTTCGGCGACCTGGGCGGCCTGCCCGACGAGCCGTGGCTGCTGCGCGAGCCGCGTGGCACCGCGGGCCTGCCGGAGTTCGCCTCGTTCCTGGAACACAGCGACCCGGTGGCCGGCCGCCTCGCACCCGACAAGCTGCACCGGCTGTTCGGCGACGCGGCACCCGACGTGCGCTCGGCCGCGCTGATGCGGATCGGCCCGGATGCCCTGCTGGCGATCGGCAGCGCCGATGCCAACCGGTTCCACCCCGGCATGGGCACGCTGTTCCTCGACATGATTTCAACCACGGTAGGCTCGGCGATCGAACGGGCCCGGAAGGCTGCGTGAGCCCGCGCGAGGCCGTCGAGGCCTTCCTGCGCCACTTCTCCGCCGAACGTGCGCCCTCCGCGCACACCCTGGCTGCGTACCGTCGCGACCTGGACAAGCTGCTCGTGTTCATGGAGGCCGAGGGGCTCAGCTCGTTCGATGCTCTGAGCCCGGAGCGCCTGCGCATGATGATCGCGCGTGCGCACCGGGGCAGCGGCAAGGGCAAGGATGACGGCCTGCAGCCGGCGAGCATCCAGCGGCTGCTCTCCGCCTGCCGCACGCTGTTCCGCTACCTCAGCCGTGAGGGCCTGCTGGCCCACGACCCCGCCGCCGCGGTCCGCGGCCCCAAGGTGCGCCGGAAGCTGCCCGATGTGCTCGACGCCGACGAGGCCAAGGCGCTGGTCGAGACCAACCTCGGCGGCAGCCTCGCGCCGCGCGATAGCGCCATGATGGAGCTGTTCTATTCCAGCGGCCTGCGTCTCTCGGAGTTGTGCGGCCTGCACTGGAGCGACCTGGATCTCGAGGAAGGGCTGGTCCGCGTGCTCGGCAAGGGCAGCAAGACCCGCATCCTTCCCGTCGGCCGCTTTGCGATCAAGGCGTTGCAGGATCTCGCCGCCGCGGGCGGCAACGGCCCGGACCAGGCGGTGTTCAAGGGCCGCGACGGCGGCACGATCAGCCCGCGCACGGTACAGGCCCGGCTGGCCAAGCTCTCGCTCGGCCATACCAAGCGGGTCCACCCGCACATGCTTCGTCACACGTTCGCGAGCCACATGCTGGAATCCTCCGGGGATCTCCGCTCCGTGCAGGAGTTGCTGGGCCATGCGGATATCGCCACCACCCAGATCTACACCCACCTCGATTTCCAGCACCTGGCGAAGGTGTACGACGCCGCCCACCCACGGGCGAAGCGGAAGGGCAGCCGGTCCTAGCCGGGCCCCGGGGTTGGTTGGGGCACGGAGCGGCCCCATTTCTGCGGTCTCGTACAAGGAATCCCCCATGGAATCGATGCACGCAACGACCATCGTCTGCGTCCGCCGCGGCGACAAGGTCGTCATCGGCAGCGACGGCCAGGTCACCCTCGGCAACACCGTGATGAAGGCGAACGCCCGCAAGGTGCGCCGCCTTGGCCGTGGCGATGTCCTCGCCGGGTTCGCCGGCGCCACCGCCGACGCGTTCACGCTCTTCGAGCTGTTCGAAGAGAAGCTGGTGAAGCACGGCTACAACCTCACCCGCGCCGCCGTCGAGATGGCCAAGGAATGGCGTACCGACCGCCGCCTGGGCCGGCTCGAAGCCATGCTGGCCGTGGCCGACAAGGACGCTTCGCTGATTATTTCCGGCAATGGCGACGTGCTCGAACCTGAGCATGGCCTCATCGCCATCGGTTCAGGTGGCCCCTACGCGCAGTCCGCCGCGCTGGCCCTGCTCGAGAACACCGAGATGGATGCACGCACGATCGCCGAAAAAGCACTCAAGATCGCTGGCGATATCTGCATCTACACCAACCACAACGTTTCGATCGAAGAGCTCTGAGCCCGATGTCCGAACTGACCCCCCGCGAAATCGTCAACGAACTGGACCGGTTCATCGTCGGCCAGCAGGACGCCAAGCGTGCCGTGGCCATCGCGCTGCGCAACCGTTGGCGCCGCATGCAGCTCGAGCCGGGCATGCGCGATGAAGTCACTCCCAAGAACATCCTGATGATCGGCCCGACCGGTGTCGGCAAGACCGAGATCGCCCGCCGCCTGGCGACCCTGGCCAACGCTCCGTTCGTGAAGGTCGAGGCCACCAAGTTCACCGAAGTGGGCTATGTCGGTAAGGATGTGGAGTCGATCGTCCGCGATCTTGCCGATGTCTCGTACAAGCTGGTCCGCGAGCAGGCAAAGACCCGGGTGAAGAGCCAGGCCGAGGATGCCGCGGAAGATCGCCTCCTCGACGCCCTGCTGCCGCGCCGCCAGCCTTCGGGCTGGGACGACACCGGCGCCAGCGCGCCCGCGATCGATAGCGATACCCGGCAGAAGATGCGCAAGCAGCTGCGCGAAGGCGCGCTGGATGATCGCGAGATCGAGCTGGATTTCGCCATGAACGTGGGCGTGGAGATCATGACCCCGCCCGGCATGGAGGAAATGAGCCAGCAGCTGGGCAAGATGTTCCAGAACCTGGGCGGCCAGAAGTCGCAGAAGCGGAAGATGACCATCCGCCAGGCCCGGCCGCTGCTGGTCGAGGAAGAGGCCGGCAAGCTGATGAACGACGACGAGCTGCGTGCCCGCGCGGTCGATAGCGCCGAGCAGAACGGCATCGTCTTCATCGACGAGATCGACAAGGTGGCCCAGCGCTCCGAGTGGGGCGGTGCCGGCGTCAGCCGCGAAGGCGTGCAGCGCGACCTGTTGCCGCTGGTCGAGGGCTCGACCGTCTCGACCAAGTACGGCCCGATCAAGACCGACCACGTGCTGTTCATCGCCTCGGGTGCGTTCTCGCTGGCCAAGCCGTCGGACCTTATCCCGGAACTGCAGGGTCGCCTGCCGATCCGCGTGGAGCTGAACGCCCTGTCGGTCGACGACTTCAAGCGGATCCTGCGCGAGCCGAACAATGCGCTGACCAAGCAATATGTTGCGCTGCTCCATACCGAGGGCGTCACCCTGGACTTCACCGAGACCGGCATCGACCGGCTGGCCGACGTGGCCTTCCAGGTGAACGAGCGGACCGAAAACATCGGTGCCCGCCGCCTGCATACGGTCATGGAGCGCCTGCTGGAGCGGATCTCGTTCGAGGCGGCTGACAAATCCGGCGAAAAGTACGTGATCGACGCCGATTATGTCGATAAAAACCTATCTTCGCTCGTCAAGGACGAAGACCTGAGCCGTTACATTCTCTGAACTTACATCCTCTAAACACCGGAGGGCCCTCCCTCCGGTAAACTATTGACCACTATGGGCAAGGTTATCCAACTCAAAACGAACGGCCAGCGTGCGTCCCTGCGTGAAGCGCAGGACAGCGGCCAGCTCGTTCGTATCTGGCGCGGCGAACTCGAACACGGCAGCTTTTGCGGCTACGTGGGCGGAGTCGGCCGCGAATTTTTCCTGCTGTGGGTCATCGGCGACGGTGTCAGCTACGACGGCATGTACATCATGCGGCACCGCGACATCTCCGAATTCGAGGCACCGGACAAGCACGCCGGCTTTCTCGAGAAGGCGCTCGCCCTCAAGGGCATCGCCCCGACGCCGCCCGCCGACTTCCCCCTGGATGAGATCAGCCAGGTCGTGAAGGCCGCCGCCGCGCATGCGCCGGTGATCGGCGTGCATGTCGATAGCGAGGACGAGGCGGAGGTCTGCTACATCGGCCGCCTTGTCAGCGTCGAAGACGACGGCTTCAACATGCAGGAGATCACCCCCGATGCGGAATGGCTGCGCGAGCCGTCGTTCTTCAGCTGGGACGAGGTCTCCACGGTGAGCATGGAAGACGCCTACGCCACCTCGCTCCTCGCCGTGGCGGGCGACCCGCCGCCGCTGGAACAGGGCACCGGCGGCGGCTTCGGCCACGCTCCCTAAAAGCACTACCTAGGATGTAGGAGCTCACCCTGTGAGCGACGCCGTTCGCGGTATCGCCACAGGCCCTGAAGCGACATCGCGAAAGATGTCGCCCACAGGGTGGGCTCCTACGAAAGCTCAAAGGCTCCAATGAACCGCCCGCGCCCCCTCGACATCACCCTGCACCAGGCCTCGCGCGTGCTCGAGGTCAGCTTCGACAACGGTGAGCAGTTCCGCCTGCCCTACGAGTACCTGCGGGTGAATTCACCCAGCGCCGAGGTGCAAGGCCACGGCAAGGGTCAGAAAGTTCTTGTAGCGGGCAAGCAGAACGTGGGTGTCGAGGCCATCGAGCCCACCGGCCATTACGGTATCCTCATCCGCTTCGACGATGGCCACGCCAGTGGCATCTTCGGCTGGGACATCCTGTACGACCTTGGCCGCGCCTACGACACCGCCTGGCCGGCCTACCTCGCCGAGCTCGAGGCCAAGGGCCTTTCCCGCTGATGAAAGCATGCGCATGAAAGCATCGTGCGCAGGCTGGGCGTATATTTGCGCGCCATCCCCCTTCCGGTCCCCCCTTCGGAGCTTCGTGGCATGACGCGAATCGTTGTCGTCGGCAGCATCAACATGGATCTCGTAACCCTTGCCCCGCGCTTCGCGGGCCCGGGCGAGACCATCACCGGTGACCGCTTCCTCACCATCCCCGGCGGCAAGGGCGCGAACCAGGCGGTAGCCGCGGCACGGCTGGGCGCGCAGGTCGCCATGGTCGGCAGCGTGGGCGACGATGCGTTCGGGCAATCGCTGTACGACGGCCTGAAGGCCGAAGGCGTCGATGTCAGCCACGTCACGCGGGTCGAGGGCATCGGCAGCGGTACCGCCAGCATCACCGTCGCCGGTGGCGAGAACGCCATCGTCGTAATCCCGGCTGCGAACGGCCGCGTGACGCCGGCGCAGGTCGAAGCCGCGCGCGGCGTGATCCGCGGTGCGGACGCCGTCCTCGTCCAGCTCGAAATTCCGCTCGATGCGGTCGATGCCACGCTGCGCATCGCGCAGGAGGAGGGCGTCCCGGTCATCCTGAATCCCGCGCCCGCGCAAAAGCTGCCGCTCGCGTGGCTCGAGCGCGTGCGTTTCATCACGCCGAACCAGCACGAGCTCGCGATGGTGCTCGGTGCGCCGGCGGATACCGATTTCCGTGAGCTCATGCGTCAGGCTCCCTGCCCGGTCGTGCTGACCCGTGGCGAGGATGGCGCGTGGTTCCGCGACAAGGATGACGAGCCGCGCCACCAGGCCGGTTTCAAGGTCGACGCGGTGGATAGCACCGGCGCCGGAGATACCTTCAATGCCGCCCTCGCGGTGTACCTGGCCGAGGGCCTCGACGTGGCCGTGCGCAAAGCCTGCGCGACGGCCGCGATCGCCGTCTCGCGCCTGGGTGCGCAGGGTGGCATGCCGCGCGCCGACGAGGTCGCGGCATTCCTGGAGAGCCACCCGTGAAACGCAACGGCCTGCTACACGCCGATCTGAACCGCATCATCGCCGCGATGGGCCACACCGATACCCTGGTCATCGGTGACGTCGGCCTGCCGGTACCGCACGGCGTCCCGTGCATCGATCTTGCCGTGCTGCCCGGCACGCCGGCGTTCGCTACCGTGTTCGAGGCGATCTTCGCCGAGCTCGCGGTGGAGCGCGCGACCGTGGCCAGCGAGATCCACGCGCACAACCCGTCGATGGCCGCGCTGAAAGAGCGCCTCGAAGCCGGCGGCCTGCCAGTCGACGAGCTCTACCACGAAGACTTCAAGGCGGCGACGCGACGCGCCGTGGCCGTCGTCCGCACCGGTGAAACCTCGCCCTACGCGAACATCATCCTGCATGCCGGCGTGACCTTCTGATGGCCGCGCCGGTCGTCAGGATGCGGAACATCCATAAGGCCTTCGGCCCGGTGAAGGTGCTCGAAGGCGTCGATTTCGAATTGCTCGCCGGCGAAGTCCACGCGCTGATGGGTGAGAACGGCGCCGGCAAGTCCACCTTGATGAAGATCCTCACGGGCATCTACGCGCCCGATGAAGGCTCGATCGAAGTCGACGGCCAGCCGGTTTCCATCACGTCGCCCGCCGATGCCGAGAAGTACGGCATCGCGATCATCCACCAGGAACTCAACCTCATCCCGTCGCTGAGCATCGCGGACAACCTGTTCCTCGGTCGCGAAGTGCATCGCTTTGGCCTGCTCAACCGCAAGGCCATGGATACGCGCGCGAAGGAATGGCTGACCCGCGTCGGCATGACCAAGCTCGACCCGACGACGCTGGTGGAACGGCTTTCCGTCGGCCAGCAGCAGATGGTGGAAATCGCCCGCGCGCTCGGCCAGAAGGCCCGCCTGCTGATCATGGATGAGCCGACCGCCGCGCTCACCGAAAGCGAAACCACCACGCTGTTCAAGCTCATCCGCGAACTGCGCGAGCAGGGCACCGGCATCGTCTATGTCTCGCACCGCATGGAAGAGATCTTCGCGCTGTGCGATCGCATCTCCATCCTGCGCGATGGCCAGTTCGTCGGCACGCGAGATGTGCCTGGTCTGGCCTTCGACGAGGTGGTGAAGATGATGGTGGGGCGCACGCTCGATGCGCGCTACCCGACACGCACCCCGAAGATCGGCGACGTGCGCCTGAAGGTGGAACACATCACCGGCGGCATGGTGCAGGACATCAGCTTCGACCTGCATGCGGGTGAAGTGCTCGGCGTGGCTGGCCTGCTGGGCGCGGGCCGTACCGAAATGGCTCGCCTGCTGTTCGGCCTGGACAAGCTCGAGAGCGGCAAGGTCACGCTGGATGGCCAGGCGGTGACGCCGAAGACGCCGACGGAGGCGATCCACGCCGGCTTCGGCTTCGTCACCGAAGACCGCAAGGCGCAGGGCCTCGTGCTCGACCTCAGCCTGCGCGAGAACGTCAGCCTGCCGCGCGTTCCCGCGCACGCGGGCCTGGTCGATCGCGGCGCGGAAAAGAAACAGACGTCCGGCCTCATCGATGCGCTGAAGATCCGCACGCGCGACATGGAGCTGGACGTACGAGCGCTTTCAGGCGGCAACCAGCAGAAGGTCGTGCTGGCCAAATGGCTCGCCCTCAAGCCGCGCGTGCTCATCCTCGACGAACCGACCCGCGGCGTCGACGTGGGCGGCAAGGCCGAGATCTACCACATCATCAACCAACTCGCGGAAACGGGCGTGGCCATCCTCATGATCTCGTCGGAATTGCCGGAGGTGCTCGCCATGAGCGATCGCATCCTGGTGATGCACGAGGGCCATGCGACGGCCCTGCTCGATGCCCACGGCGCCACCCAGGAAGCCGTGATGACCGCCGCGACCGGAGGCAAGTGACATGACGCTGCAAATGAACTGGAGCCGGGCGAGCACGCTGCTCCAGCGGCTTGGCTCGGTAATCGGCCTGGTGCTGCTCTTCATCGTCCTCTCGGTGATGAGCCCCGACTTCCTCACCACGGGTAACCTGCTCACGGTGTTGCGCCAGGTCTCGATCAACGCGCTCATCGCGTTCGGCATGACCTTCGTGATCCTCGCCGGCGGCATCGATCTTTCCGTCGGTGCGATCCTCGCTTTCACCGGTGCGATCACCGCGGGCCTCATGGCGTCGGGGCATGGCATGGTGCTGAGCGTCGGTGCCGGCCTCGGGCTGGGTCTTATCCTCGGCATGGTCAACGGCGTGCTGGTCTCCTGGGGCAAGGTCGCTCCCTTCATCGCGACCCTGGGTACGCTGACGCTGCTACGCGGCCTCACGCTCTCGTACACGCAGGGCAGCCCGATCCCCGTGACGAACCAGGGCTTCGCGCTGGTCGGCGGCGGTTATGTCGCCAATCTGGTCCCGCTCCCGGTGATCTGGATGTTCATCGCCTTTATCGTCTGCGGATTCCTGCTGCGCGGCACGGTGTTCGGTCGCCACGTCGTGGCGATCGGTGGCAACGAGGAAGCGGCGCGACTCTCCGGCGTCCGCATCGCACCGATGAAGGTCGCCATCTACGGACTCTCCGGTCTTCTCTCGGCCTTCGCCGGCATCGTGCTCACCTCGCGCCTGTATTCCGCGCAGGCCACGGCGGGCCAGGGTTACGAGCTGGATGCGATCGCTGCCGTGGTGCTTGGCGGCACCAGCCTGGCCGGCGGCCGCGGCTGGCTGTTCGGCACGCTGATAGGCGCGCTGCTCATCGGTTTCCTGAACAACGGCCTTAACCTGCTGGGCGTAAGCTCTTTCTATCAGCAGGTGGTTAAAGGCATCGTTATCCTGATCGCCGTCCTGCTCGACAGGCGGCAGTGAACACCACGAGGAAACACACCATGCGCAAACTCACCTTCCTCGCCGCGGCAGCGGCCACCCGCCTTGCCGCGTGCTCGCAGCAGGGTCCGGGCGAATCCTCGCCGTCGTCTGCATCGACTGCCGGCGGCGCCGCCGCGGGTGGCAAGCCGGTGATCGGCCTTGCGCTCTCGACGCAGAACAACCCGTTCTTCGTGGAACTGAAGGATGGCGCGCAGAAAGCCGCCGACTCGGCCGGCGTGCAGCTGGTCGTGGTCGATGCGCAGGATGATCCGGCGCGCCAGATCTCCAGCGTCGAAGACCTTATCCAGAAGCGCGTCTCGGTGATCCTGCTGAACCCGACGGATTCCTCGGCGCTCGCCGGTGCGGTGCAGTCCGCGCAGCGCGCGAACATCCCGGTGATCACGCTCGATCGCGGCGTCGATGGCGCTGAAGTCGCTTCGCACATCGCTTCGGACAATATCGCCGGCGGCAAGATGGCAGCGGACTTCCTGGCCAAGCAGCTGGGTGGCAAGGGCAACATCATCGAACTGCAGGGCGTGGCCGGCACCTCCGCGGCGCGTGAGCGCGGCAAGGGCTTCGACGACGAGATCGCCACCACGGGCATGAAGGTCGTTGCACAGCAGCCGGCGAACTTCGACCGCGCGCAGGGCCTTTCGGTGTCCGAAAACCTGCTGCAGGGTAACAGCGACGTCCAGGCGATCTTCGCGCAGAACGATGAAATGGCGCTTGGCGCCGTGCAGGCACTCGCCGGCAAGAACAAGAAGGTGCTCGTCGTCGGCTTCGACGGTACGCCGGATGGCAAGAAGGCCGTGCAGGATGGCCAGATGGCCGCCACCGTCGCGCAGCAGCCGGAAGAGATCGGCCGCCTCGGCGTCGAAACCGCGAAGAAGCTGGTCGACAAACAGCCGGTGGATAAGTCGATCGCGGTGCCGCTTAAGTTGCTTACCAAGGAATAAAAAAGAACGGGCCGAAAGGCCCGTTTTTTTCTCTCGTAGGAGCCCACCCTGTGGGCGACATGTTTTCGCGAAAGAGCCACAGACCCCGCGGCGTCTCAACGAACGGCGTCGCCCACAGGGTGGGCTCCTACGCGATCAATCCTGCGGCGCGGGCGCTATGACGTCGCGCTGTCCGTTGATTCCCATCGGCGACACGATGCCCGCGCTTTCCATCGCTTCGACCAGGCGTGCCGCGCGGTTGTAGCCGATGCGGAACTGGCGCTGCACGAACGAGATGGAAGCACGACGCGTGCGCAATACGAATGCCGCGGCTTCGTCGTAAAGCGGGTCCAGCTCCGCATCGCCACCGTCTTCGCCTGGCTCAACGTCGCTCGCTTCGCTCGGCGGGCCCTGCAGGATCTCATCCTTGTAGTCGGGTTCACCAAACTGCTTCAGCCACCCGACGATGCGGTGCACTTCTTCATCACCGACGAACGCCCCGTGGATGCGCTGTGGATAACCGGTGCCAGGCGGCAGGAACAGCATGTCGCCCTGGCCGAGCAGGCTTTCCGCGCCCATCTGGTCGAGGATCGTGCGCGAGTCGATTTTCGACGAGACCTGGAATGCAACGCGCGTAGGAATGTTCGCCTTGATCAAGCCGGTGATGACGTCCACCGACGGGCGCTGCGTAGCCAGGATCAGATGGATGCCGGCCGCGCGCGCCTTCTGCGCGAGGCGCGCGATCAACTCTTCGATCTTCTTGCCGGCGACCATCATCAGGTCGGCAAGCTCGTCGATGACGACGACGATCAATGGCATCGTGTCGAGGTGCTCGGGCACCTCCGGATGCTTGGGGAACGGGTTGAACAGCGGCTTGCCCGCGGCGCGCGCTTCGCGCACCTTCTGGTTGAAGCCCGCAAGGTTGCGCACGCGCAGGTCGGACATGACCTTGTAGCGGTTTTCCATTTCCGCCACGCACCAGTTCAGCGCGTTCGCCGCGAGCTTCATGTCGGTGACCACGGGCGCCAGCAGGTGCGGGATACCCTCGTAGACAGAGAGCTCCAGCATCTTCGGGTCGATCATGATCATGCGCACGTCTTCAGGCGTGGCCTTGTAAAGCATGGACAGGATCATGGCGTTCACCGCCACCGACTTACCCGAGCCAGTGGTGCCCGCGACCAGCATGTGCGGCGCCTTCGCGAGGTCGGCGACGACTGGATCACCGGTGATGCCCTTACCCATCGCAAGCGTAAGCAGGGAGTCACTTTCGCGGTACTCGCTGGAATCCAGGATCTCCGACAACGCGATCATCTGGCGCTGCTCGTTCGGCAACTCCAGGCCCATGCACGTCTTGCCTGGAATCGTTTCGACCACGCGGATCGTGGTGCGGCCGAGGCCGCGCGCGAGGTCCTTCATCAGCGCGACGATCTGGTTACCACGCACGCCCGTTGCCGGTTCGATCTCGTAGCGCGTGATGACCGGGCCAGCCGACGCACCGACCACCTGTACGGGCACCTTGAACTCGGCGAGGCGCTGCTCGATCAGCTCACCGGTTTCCGCGAGTTCGTGCTCGCTGATGGCCAGCGCGTTCTGTGCCGCTGCGGCAAGCAAGGTCAGCGGCGGCAGGCTGATCGCGCCATGGTTCACCGTGCGCAGCGGCCGCGGCGACGGAATGTGCGTGATCGGCAGCTGCTCGGTCGGCGAGGGATCGTTGGCCGCGATGGCAAAGCGCGACACCGGTCGTGCCGGCACGGGCGCAGGCGAAGCGGGCGCTCGAGAAGACGACGGCGTGGGCGCGGGCGAGAATGACGACGAGGACGCCGGCGCGCCCGGCGGCGCGGCAGTTTCTTCGCGCGACGCGAAAGGCAATCTCGTATCGGCCGTCGCCTGCACCGGCGCAGGCTCATACGACCGCGGCGCCTCCACGCCACGCGACCCAATGTTGGAGCGCGCTTGCGCGCGATCCGTCATCGCCACCAACGGCGGCAGCACCTCGATGACCGGCTCTTGGCTAACGATTGGCGGCTGTACCGCCAGCGTGGGACGCTCGATTGATACAGGCGACTCAGTCTTCGGACCTTCGGCACCGTCCTGCACCTGCATCGCCCGCGGCGCCAGCCAGGGTTCGCGAATCACCGTATCCGGCTGGGTGCGATGGCGCGGCGGGACGGGCGTCGTCACTGACGGACGCACCGGATCCGGAGGCAGCGGCGCAGCGCGCGATAACGTTGCGGTGGCGATCGGCGCGGATGTCACTTTTCCTGCAGGCTTCGGCACGGGCTTAGCGGCACGGCGGCGTGGCGGCGTACGGTCAGCACGACGCACAGCGGCAGAAGGCTTGCGCCCCGTGGCACGCGAGGCACCACGCCGGAACAGCCGGCTGGTCCCTTCGATGGCCAGCGCACCCATGGGCTCGAGGATGCCGTTGAGGCCGACGATCGCCTGCGACCACGGCACGCCCGTGTACCAGGGCAGCGCCACGATGATCAGTGCAAGGGAGACGGCGGCAGCGATGGGTGCCGCAGGACCCGCCATGCTGCCGAGCCATCGGCACACGGCGCCGCCCACGGATGGGTCATCCGTGAAGTGGGTGATGACCAGACCTTCGAGCAGGCTGCTCGCGAGCAGCACCAGGACGAAGCCCGACCAGAAACGAATGGCGCCAGGACCTACCGTAGGCGGACGCCGCCGCCGGACAAGGGCAGCGACGACACGCCAGAGCAGGGGAAGCAGCCAGAGAGTGGAGAGCCCGAAGGCGCCGAACACGAACGAGAGCATGCCTGACCGCAAGTAACGTAACGAATGCCGCAGTTTAGCGTGCATTCGTACGTTCCGTGAGTGAAAGGTCTTCTAAGCCCCTGTCCGGGTTACCTGCCAGCCATGCTTACGCGCGGTAGCGCGGGGCGACTTCCTTGCGCGAAAGGTTCGGGCCCATCGCGTGGCGGGCCGCTTCATAGGCAAGGAACTGCGCCTCATCGTGCAGCGGCGGAATCGTGACCACTTCGCCGCGGTCGAAGCCGAGGAGGGCGGCGTCCACCAGGTCGGCGGTTTCCATGACCATGCCGGGAAGCAGGGCGTCCACATCCTTGCCGGAGTTTTCCCAGATTTCCGAGCGGGTGGCGCCCGGGAGCACGGCCTGCACGCGGACGTTCGTGTCCTTCACCCTGGCGGCGAGGCTCTGCGAAACATTGATCAGGTGGGCCTTGGTGCCGCTGTAGATGCCATCGAACATTTCCGGCGCGAAGGCCAGCACTGAAGCGATGTTGATGATGCCGCCTTTGTCGCGGGCGACGAACTGCTTCGCCGCGGCAGCGGTCAGCACGGTCGGCGCCACGGTGTTGATGGCGATGATCTGCTCGATCTTCGCGGTGTCGTTCTCGAGCAGGCTGCCTTCCAGCGAGATGCCGGCGTTGTTGACCAGCAGGGTGATCGTCGGGTCGCTGGCAAGGCGGGCTTCCACCTTCGCCACGCCTTCGCGCTGGGTCAGGTCGGCCTGGATCGCCTCGACCTTCCGGCCGGTTTCGGCGGTGATCTTCTTGCCCAGCGCCTCAAGGCGCTCGAGGCGGCGGGCGACGAGGATCAGGTCGTAGCCGCGGGCGGCGAGGCGCTCGGCGTAGACCTGGCCGATGCCCGACGAAGCGCCCGTGACAATGGCGGTGCCTTTGGATTCAGTGCTCATGACGTCTCTCCGGATGGGTGGATTGCATAGTGAAAGTAACTAGGTTGCCATACGATAGTGACGCTACTATCATTTTGCAATGGACATCGAAAAACTTTCTTCGGGCACCTGCCCCATCTCCCGTGCCCTGGCCCTGGTCGGGGATGCCTGGAGTGCGTTGATCCTGCGCGATGCCAGCCGCGGCATGACCCAGTTCGACCAATTCCGGACAAGCCTCGGCATCGCCCCGAATATTCTTTCGCGGCGGCTCAAGGCCCTTACGGAGGCTGGCGTGCTGGAGAAGCGGCGTTACAGCGAGCGGCCGCCACGCGATGAATACATCCTCACCCCGGCGGGCGTGGACTTCTTGCCGATCCTCGCCGCCATGGGCGAATGGGGCCGGCGCCACAACGGCGCAGGCCGGTTGAGCGTGCTGGTGAACCCGAAAACCGGGGAGCGGGTGGAACCGCTCGTGATCGACCGGGTGACCGGACAGCCGCTGACGCCGGCCACGATGCGGCTCGAAATGCCCGCCTGATCCGCGCTGTTGTGGGGGCGCGCTTGCGCGCGATGGGTGGTGGGCGGTGGGCGGTGGCGCTAGCACCCATCGCGTGCAAGCACGCTCCCACAGCACGATCCTGCAAGTGCGGCTTACTTTCCGGTCGTGGAAGACGCAGCGGGCGCGACGGGCGCGGGCGCGTAGTAGATGCGCAAGGCGCACTCATAGTCGGCGTGCGGCATGAGGTCCATCGTCGCGCGGCGTTCGTCGAGGTGTGCCGGGTCTTCGACAGGATCCATCTTCATGTCGGACAGATCCTTCATGTTCTTACCCAGGTACTGCGTGCCATAGCGCTGCGGCTTGCCCTGCTGGCGGAGCAGGCGATCGATAAGCATGGCGACATCGCTCTTCTTGAGTTCACCCGCTTCGCCGCGCGCGATCACCTGCGGGAGCATCGATTCCATGAACGGCACATCCGCGACCGCGTGCTGGACGAGGAGGAAGGCCGCGTTGACGCCGGCCAGGCCCACCGCGTTCGCATGCGGGAATCCGCCCTTGGTGAACTGCGTTTTCATCCAGGCGAGGTTATCCATGTCCACCTTGTTCATGGCCGCATAGCGCGCCTTGTCGTCCGGTGAGGCGATCCACTCGTTGCGCGTACGCTGGTCAAGCTCGACACGGGTGCGCAGTTCGTTGCGCAGGTCGGGATCGGAGAAACCGCCGGCGTTGTTGTCGCGCTCGATACCGGCTTCGGAAAGGGCGGGGTGCGCTTTGGCCATCTTCTCCGTCCACGCCGCCACCGCGGGGCACTTGGCCATAACCGCGTCATCCTTCGCATCGGCAAAGGCGGTGCCCGTCATCGCGAGGCAGAGGGCGGCGAGGGCGGCGCGGCGGAAGAGCGGCTGAGGCATGGGAGATTTCCTGCTTGGGTCGATTGCGGCCGGTTAACGGCAAGCCTGAGGGGTATACAGATGGCGCGGATCGCCATCCTTCGATGCGACGATCGGCGTCTGCGCGTCCGTTGACCAGGCCTGGGCGGGCCACCAGCGTGGGACCACCGGATGGGTCGTCGGTTCCACCGCCTGGCCGGGCTCCGGGATGAGAACGTCGGCGCCAACGCAACGCGCGGCCGCCAGGATCCGTTCCGGCGGCTCCGTCCATGCATGGTGGGCCAGCTTCACCAGCCCCCAGTGCACCGGGATCATCGTGCGCGCGCGCACTTCCTTGTGAACCTTCACCGCCTGCTCGGGGCCGAGGTGCCAGTCAGGCCATTGCGCGTCGTACTGGCCGGATTCGATCAGGCTCAGGTCGAAGGGGCCGTACTTCTCGCCGACCTCGGGGAAGCTGTCATTGAGGCCGGTGTCACCGGAATAAAACACACGGTGATGCGGGCCAACCACGGCGTACCCGGTCCATAGCGTCTGGTCGCTGCGTGCGCTCAGCCGCCCGGACGCATGGCGCGAGGGCGTGGAAACGATGGTGACGGCGCCGACCTTCGCTTGCTGCCACCAGTCGAGCTGGGTGATCCGGTCGGTGGGAATGCCCCAACCCACCAGGTGCGATGCGACGCCCAGCGGCACGATGAAACGCGCGCCGCGAGCGTAGAGCGCCTGTACGGAAGCGCGATCGAGGTGGTCGTAGTGGTCGTGCGAGATCACGACGACATCGACGCGCGGCAGGTGGTCGATGGATACCGGCGGCGGGTACCAGCGCTTCGGCCCAAGCCAGCCGAACGGGGAGGTGCGCTCACTCCAGAACGGATCGATCACGATGTTCGTGCCATCGATTTCGAGCAGCATCGATGAGTGGCCGAACCAGGTGATGCGCAGGCCGCTGGCGGGCGGTGCTTTATAAAGGGGCGAGGAATCGACCGTGGGAACGGGCTTGTCCGGCTCTTCGCCAGGCTTCGATTCAAAGATCTGCAGGATGCCGCCGCGCAGGTTCGAGAACATCGCCTGCGGGTTCTGGAACTGGTCGCCACGCCATTCGGGCGATTGCTCATTGCGAGCGAGGAATTCGCCTTTCGGGAGCGTACCGATGTTTGGCCACGCGGAGACGGCGACAAAGGCCAGGAAGGCGACGAGCAGCGCGGCAACGTAGCCGAGGTAGCGGAAGAAGCGCTTCAATACACGGGTCCTTTGTGACGAGGTCACCTTATCACCATGCCGCAATACGTAGGAGCCCACCCTGTGGGCGACGCTTCTCGCGACAACGCTACAGATCCTGCAGCGGTGACGTGGAAGATGTCGCCCACAGGGTGGGCTCCTACGGTGCGTGTCGCTTAGTTCTTCGGCATCGATGCCATGTCGATCACGAAGCGGTAGCGCACGTCGTTCTTCG
Organism: Luteibacter sp.; assembly: GCF_051958795.1. Lineage (GTDB taxonomy): Bacteria > Pseudomonadota > Gammaproteobacteria > Xanthomonadales > Rhodanobacteraceae > Luteibacter. The sequence goes on from NZ_JBQCFT010000263.1 coordinate 25,403, forward strand.
CCAGGCGCACGTAGACCTCGTTGATGTCGGCCATCTTGACCATCTCAACGTCGGACACGATGTTGTGCTCGGCGCAGAAGTCCATCATCTCCTGGGTCTCGGCCATGCCGCCGATCGCGGAACCGGCGACGGTGCGACGCGGAAGCATCAGAGCGCCACCCGGGAACGCATCCAGCGGGGTGAGGGCGCCGACGAGGACCATCGTGCCATCCAGCTTCAGCAGCGAGAGGTAGGGCAGGATGTCGTGGCTGACCGGCACGGTGTTGAGCAGGAAATCGAACTTCGACGCCGCGGCTTCCATCTGCTTCGGGTCGGTCGAAACGAGGACGTCATCCGCGCCGAGACGCTTCGCGTCGGCACCCTTCGCCTCCGAGGTGGTGATCATGGTCACGTGCGCGCCCATGGCCTTGGCGAACTTCACGCCCATGTGGCCGAGGCCGCCGAGGCCGATCACGCCCACCTTCTGGCCCGGGCCCACCTTCCAGTGGCGCAGCGGGGAGTAGGTGGTGATGCCGGCGCAGAGCAGCGGGGCAGCAGCCTTGAGGTCGAGCTTGTCGGAGACCTTCACCACGAAGCGCTCTTCGGTGACGATGTCGGTCGAGTAGCCGCCCTGGGTCACGGTCTTCTTGTCCTGCTCGGTACCGTTGTAGGTAAAGCTGGTGTGGACCGTGCAGTACTGCTCGAGATCCTTCTTGCACGACTCACAGGTGCGGCACGAGTCGACCATGCAGCCGACACCGGCGTAGTCGCCGACCTTCAGCTTCTTCACTTCGGAGCCGACGGCCTTCACGCGGCCGATGATTTCGTGGCCCGGGACCATCGGGAAGGTGGAGTTACCCCAGTCACCCTTGGCCTGGTGGAGATCGGAGTGACAGACGCCGCTGTAGAGGATCTCGATATGCACGTCGTGCGGACCGACGTCGCGGCGGTCGAACTTGAACGGGACGAGGGGCGACGTGGCGTCTTTGGCAGCAAAACCATGGACTTCGAACATGGGTGTCATCCTCTGCAGGGGTAAACAGGAAAGCGGGGAACGATAACCCTCAACAATCCGGCGCGCCAACGCGATTATTCGGACGTATCGTTGAGGTATTCTTGATAATCATGCGTCCGGATAATCTCTCTCATCTCGCCGCCTTCGCGGCGGTCGCCCGCCACGCCAGCTTTCGGAAGGCGGGTGCTGAACTGACCTTGTCGACCTCGGCGATCAGCTACGCCATCCGTGGGCTGGAGGAACGACTCGGCGTCACCTTGTTCCACCGCACGACGCGCAGCGTCTCCCTTACCGAGGCGGGCCAGAGGCTGCTCGAGCGCCTGCAGCCTGCCCTGCGCGATGTCGGTGATGCCCTGGAAGAAATGAACGACTTCCGGGCCCACCCCGCGGGAACGCTCCGCCTGAACATGCCACGCTCGGCCGGCCAACTCTTGTTGCCACCGCTCCTTCCGGGCTTCCTCGCCACCTACCCGGATATCCATTTCGAGGCCGTGGACGACGATGGGCTGATCGATATCGTCGCCGGGGGATATGACGCGGGTATCCGATTCCACGAGGCGGTGCCCGAGGACATGATCGCCGTCCCCTTTGGTGGCATGCAGAAGGGCGCCTGCGTCGCCTCGCCCGATTACCTGGCCCGGCGCGGCGTGCCGCTGCATCCGTACGACCTGATGCAGCACGACTGCATCCGTTTCCGCTTCTCCAGCGGCCGGCTCTATAAGTGGGAGTTCGAGCAGGGCGAGACCAAGCTGGAACTGGATGTCCGCGGCCGCTGCACGTTCGGCGACCTCTGCGTGTCGATCGATGCCGCGCTAGCCGGCGTCGGCCTGACCCTGGTCCTGGACGACCAGATCGATGAGTACGTCCGCGAAGGCAAGCTGGTACGCGTCCTCGAGGACTGGTGCCCGCCGTACCCCGGCTTCATGCTCTATTACCCCCGCCAGCGCCGGGTCACCTCGGCCCTCCGCGCCTTCATCGAATACCTCCGCGAACACACCTGAAAGTTAGGAATTTCAACCAGTTGTGGGAGCGCGCTTGCGCGCGATCGGCCCCGCGTCACGGCCGCAACCGCTAGCACCCAACCATCCCGAGGCGTAAACTGACCCGATTGCTGCGCCGCACAACGGCGCCCGCCCACGTCCCAGGCCGCCTCTCCCAATGACTTCCGCCGCCCCCGCACTCGATCCGGGCACCCCGCCCGTCCGCGCGCCCCATGTCGGGCTCGTCATCCTCGCCCTGGCTGTCGGCGGCTTCGCCATCGGCACGACCGAATTCGCCTCGATGAGCATGCTGCCGCTGTTCGCGCAGGG
>NZ_JBQCFT010000264.1:0-3824 GCF_051958795.1 Luteibacter sp.
CGCCTCGCTGGCCATGCGCCACATCCGTGATCCGCAGGAAGAGTTCGGTGCGATCCGCGTGTTCGGCAGCATCGGCTGGATCCTGGTCGGCCTGGCGGTCGGCGCATGGGGCGTGGAAGCCACGGCATCGCCGCTGCTCCTTGCCGCCGTGCTTTCGGTCGTGATGGCGGGCTACTGCTTCACCCTGCCCGCGACGCCGCCGCTGGCGCGGAACTCGCGCTTCGAACTGCGCCATGCCCTGCCGCTCGAATCGCTTCACCTGCTCCGTGAGCGCTCCATGGCGGTGTTCGCCCTCGCCTCGTTCCTGATCTGCATCCCGCTGCAGTTCTACTACGCGTTCACCAACCTGGTCCTCAACGAGGCTGGCGTGGTCAATGCCGCCGGCAAGATGACCGGTGGCCAGATGTCGGAGCTGTTCTTCATGCTCCTCATCCCCTGGTTCTTCCGCCGCCTTGGCGTGAAGTGGATGCTCGCCGTCGGCATGCTCGCCTGGGTCGTGCGCTACGGCATGTTCGCCTTCGGTGGTTCCGGCGAGCTGATGTGGATGCTCTGGCTCGGTATCGTCCTGCACGGCGTCTGTTTCGACTTCTTCTTCGTGGTGGGCCAGATCTACATCGACCGCGAAGCGCCGCCCGCCCTGCGCGCCGCCACGCAGGGGCTCATCACCTTCCTGACCTACGGCCTCGGCATGTTCGTCGGTTCGTGGTTGTCCGGCATCGTCGTCGAGACCTATACGCGCAGCGACGGCACGCACGACTGGCACGGCATCTGGATCATCGCCGGTGCCTTTGCCGCCTTTGTCTTCGCCCTCTTCGTCCTGCTCTTCAAGGATCGCAGGACCACCGCTGCCGCTGCCGTCGCCAGCACCCACTGATTCGGGATAACGCTTCATGATCACTCGCAGACAGTTCCTCACGCGCTCGGCGCTGTGTGGCACCGCGCTTGGGCTGGGCCTCGGCGCGCCGGGCAAGCTCCTCGCCGCCGGCTCGAAGGGCAAGAGCCTCGGCATCCAGCTCTACATGGTGCTCGATGCCTACCAGAAGGATCCGCTGGGCACGCTCAAGACGCTGAAGTCGATCGGCTACACCGAGATCGAGGCGATCGTCACCAGCACGGCGGAAACCCTGCGTGACCAGCTGAAGGAAGCCGGGCTCGCCTGCCCCAGCATGCACTTCGACAGCATGGGCTTCGAGAAGGGCATTGATGCCGCGCATACGCTCGGCGCGAAGTACATCGTCAGCAGCATGCTCCCGGCGATCATGCAGAAGGAGAGCGGCCGCTCGGGCGACCTGACCTACACGCTCGATGATGCGAAGCGCGTGGCGGCGCATGCGAACGAGCTGGCTGCGAAGGCGAAGAAGACCGGCCTGCAGTACGCCTACCACAACCACCACGCGGAATTTACCGATGTGGGCGGTGGCAAGACCTACTACGACGTGCTGCTGGCGGAAACCGACCACAAGCTCGTCCAGTTCGAGCTCGACTGTGGGTGGGTCCACGCCGGTGGCAAGAACCCCGTCGATTACTTCAAGGCCAACCCGGGCCGCATCCCCCTGATGCACGCCAAGGACTTCCTGCCGGGTAACGCCAAGGATTACCCGGGTGCCGAACTCGGCCGCGGCACGCTCGATTACAAACCGATCATGGCGGCGGCGGACGCTTCCGGACTGAAGCATTGCTTCGTCGAACAGGAAGGTCCCTTCGCCCGCATGAGTTCCCTGGACGCCGCGCGCGTCGATTTCGATTACCTGCGCCCGCTGCGCTGAGGAACACGCATGGAAAAGAACACATTCGACGCTATCGTCGTCGGTACCGGTGTCAGTGGCGGCTGGGCCGCCAAGGAACTGACCGAGAAGGGCCTCAAGACCCTCGTGCTCGACCGCGGCCCCATGGTCAAGCACCTCGATTACCCAACGGCCATGAAGGCGCCGTGGGAACTGCCGTACGGCGACGAGCCGACCCAGGAAGACCTTGCACGCTGGCCGAAGCACACGCGCCCGTCGTTCTACGGCATCACCCAGTCGACCAAGCACTGGTTCGTCGATGACATCGACAACCCGTATGAAGAAACCAAGCCGTTCGACTGGTTCCGCGGCTACCACGTCGGCGGACGCTCGCTGATGTGGGGTCGGCAGAGCTATCGCCTCAGCCAGATGGATTTCGAGGCCAACGGCAAGGAAGGCGTGGGCGTGGACTGGCCGATCCGTTATGAAGACATCGCTCCGTGGTACGACCACGTCGAGCACTTCATCGGCGTGAGCGGCAACAACGATCATCTGGCGCAGCTCCCCGACGGCAACTTCCTGCCGCCGATGGACCTGAACTGCGTCGAGAAAGACTTCCAGGGCAAGCTGGACAGCAAGTTCAACCGCAAGCTGATCATCGGCCGCACCGCCAACCTCTCGGCCCCGCTTAAGCACGACCAGAGCCCGCAGCGCGGCACCTGCCAGTACCGCAACCTGTGCATGCGCGGTTGCCCGTTCGGCGGTTACTTCAGCAGCAACTCGTCCACCCTGCCCTCGGCCGAGCGCACGGGCAACATGACGATGGTGACCAACGCCATCGTGTACGAGCTGATCTACGACAACGACAAGGGCAAGGCCACCGGCGTTCGTGTGCTCGATGCGGAGACCGGTCACCAGACCGAGTACTTCGCCAAGGTCATCTTCATGTGCGCGTCGACCTTCGGCACCGCACACATCCTGATGAACTCGACCTCGACCCGCTTCCCCAACGGTTTCGGCAACGATAGCGGCGAGCTCGGCCACAACATCATGGATCACATGTTCGGCACCGGCGCGCGCGCCATGGTCGAAGGCCATGAAGACCGCTACTACTCCGGCCGCCGCCCCACCGGCTTCTACATCCCGCGCTATCGCAACATCGGCACGGACAAGCAGAAGTACCTGCGTGGCTTCGGCTTCCAGGGTGGCGCGGGCCGCCAGGACTGGACCCGCCTCGTGCAGGAACAGCTGCTCGGCCAGGACCTCAAGCAGGCCGCGCAGGAGCCGGGTCCCTGGTATGTCTCGATGATGGGCTTCGGCGAGATGCTGCCGTCGCACAAGAACTTCGTGACGCTGGATCGCAACCACAAGGACAAGTACGGCCTGCCCGTGCTGAACTTCGACGCCGCGCACCAGGAGAACGAGAAGATGATGGGCAAGGCCATCATCGAGGACGCGATGGAGATGCTGACCGGCGCGGGCTACCGCGACGTGAACCACTTCACCATGAAGGCCAACGTCGGCGCCGGCATCCACGAGATGGGCACCGCGCGCATGGGCCGCGACCCGAAGACCTCGGTGCTCAACGGCTGGAACCAGATGCATGCCTGCAAGAACGTCTATGTGACCGACGGCTCGGCCATGGCCTCGTCCGGCTGCCAGAACCCGTCCCTTACGTACATGGCGCTGACCGCACGCGCGGCCAACCACGCCGTGGAAGAACTCAAGCGCGGCAACATTTAAGGATCCCGCCATGAATCGTCGCGAATGGTTGAAAAACATGTCCGTGCTGGCTGCGGGCGTCATCGCGGGTCCGTCGCTGCTGGCGGTGGTCGATGCGCATGCCGCTTCGCAGAAGCCGGATGCCAGGCCGCAGTTCTTCGATCCGGCGCAGTACAGCCTGCTTGGCGCGGTGTCGGAGATCATCATCCCCCGCACCGATACGCCGGGTGCGGTCGAAGCGGGCGTACCGCTGTTCATCGACCAGCTGCTCAAGGCCGTCTACAACAAGGGTGACCAGGCCCGTTACCTCACCGCCATGGCCGCCTTCGACAAGGCGGCCGGCAAGCCCTTCATGCAGCTCGACGACGCCCAGCGCAA
>NZ_JBQCFT010000265.1:0-6983 GCF_051958795.1 Luteibacter sp.
TCCGACAAGGGCATCACCAACCTGCACGTGCCGAGCGACGTCATCATCGATGCCTCGATGCCGGCGATGATCCGCGACAGCGGCGGCATGTGGAACGCCGAAGGCAAGCTGCAGGACGCCAAGGCAGTGATCCCGGATCGCAGCTATGCCGGCGTCTACGCCGTGGTCATCGAGGATTGCATCGCGCACGGCGCGTTCGATCCGGCGACCATGGGCAGCGTGCCTAACGTGGGCCTGATGGCGCAGAAGGCCGAGGAATACGGCTCGCACGACAAGACCTTCCAGATCCCGGCCGACGGCACCGTCCGTGTCGTGGCGGAAGATGGCAGCGTCGTGTTCGAGCATGCGGTGGAGCAGGGCGACATCTGGCGCATGTGCCAGACCAAGGACGCGCCGATCCAGGATTGGGTGAAGCTGGCCGTTCAGCGCGCGCGCCTGTCGAACACGCCGGCGGTGTTCTGGCTGGATAAGCACCGCGCGCACGACGCGCAGGTGATCGCCAAGGTCGAGCGCTACCTCAAGGATCACGACACCTCGGGCCTCGACCTGCGCATCCTCGCGCCGGAAGAAGCGACGAAGTTCTCGCTGGAGCGCATCCGCAAGGGCCAGGACACGATCTCGGTCACCGGCAACGTGCTGCGCGATTACCTCACCGACCTGTTCCCGATCATGGAACTGGGCACCTCGGCGAAGATGCTCTCGATCGTGCCGCTTATGGCCGGCGGCGGCCTGTTCGAGACCGGCGCGGGTGGTTCGGCGCCGAAGCACGTCCAGCAGTTCGTCGAAGAGGATTACCTGCGCTGGGATTCGCTGGGTGAGTTCCTGGCCCTCGCGGCCTCGCTCGAGCACCTGGCCGAGCGCTACGACAACAAGCATGCCCGCGTGCTTGCCAAGACCCTCGACCAGGCGAACGGCCGCTTCCTCGACAGCAACAAGTCGCCGGCGCGCAAGGTTGGCGAGATCGACAACCGCGGCAGCCATTTCTACCTGGCGATGTACTGGGCGGAAGCCCTCGCTGCGCAGGATGACGACGCCGACCTGAAGGCGAAGTTCGCTCCGGTGGCCAAGGCGCTGTCGGAAGGCGAGGCAAAGATCGTGGCCGAGCTCAACGGCGCCCAGGGCAAGCCGGTCGAGATCAAGGGCTATTACCACCCGGATATGCAGCTGGTCGAAGCGGCCATGCGTCCGAGTGCATCCTTGAACGCCGTGATCGACGGGCTGCGCCCCTAACTGCGGCGAACCCACCGCGCGCAAGCGCGCTCCCACAAACGCACACGCATTGTGGGAGCGTGCTTGCACGCGATAAGGCCCGGCCAATCCATGCCGTTGCCTAGCCGTGACTACTCACCGCGCAGGCCGACACTCACTCCCCGGCTTACTCTTTCGTGAGATCAGAGGCCGAAGCAAGGCTATGCAGCTGTTCGCTGGAGAGGACGATGTCCGCCGCACGCGCCAGTTCCGAAAGCTGTGTCGTGGTCGTCGCACTCGCGATCGCCGCAGCGATCGAAGGCTGCGCCATCACCCAGGCAAGGGAAACCTGCGCCGGCGTCGCGCCATGCGCCTTCGCGACCTGGTCGAGCGCGGCGAGCACGCGCATGCCGCGCTCGTTGAGGTAGCCCTTGACCTTGGGTGCGCGGGCCGCGCTCTTCTGCAGGTCCCCTTCGCTGCGGTATTTGCCGCTCAGGAAGCCGCTGGCCAGCGAGTAATAGCTGATGACGCCGACGTCTTCCTTCACGCAGAGGGGCTGCAGGCCATCCTCGAAGCCCTTGCGGTCCATGAGGTTGTATTCGGGCTGCATGGATTCGTAGCGGGCAAGCTGCTTCGTCTCGCTGGTTTTCAGCGCATCGGCGAAGCGCGCCGCGTCGTAGTTGGAGGCACCGATCACGCGCACCTTGCCGGCCTTCACCAGCTCATCGAACGTACGCAGCGTTTCTTCCAGCGGAACCTTGGGGTCATCCTCATGCGCCTGGTAGAGATCGACGCAATCGACCTGAAGGCGCCGCAACGAGTCTTCCACGGCTTCGCGGATGTTGGTGGGCGAGAGGCCAGGGTAGCGTTTCCACTTGGCCACCTTGGTGGCAATGACGACCTTGTCGCGCTTCCCGCTCTTCTTCAGCCAGCGGCCGATGATGGCTTCGGACTCACCACCTTCATTGCCTGGCACCCACGCGGAGTACGCATCGGCGGTATCGATGAGGTTGAAGCCATGGTCGACGAAGGCATCCAGCAGCTCGAACGAGCGCGCCTCATCGGCGCTCCAGCCGAACACATTGCCGCCAAACGCGAGTGGTGCGACCTGCAGGGGCGAGCGGCCGAGTTTCCGAAGCTTCATGCGGGGATCCCATGGGAACGATCAGTCCCCATGATGACCCATGCGAGGTGGCAAGGACGTCAACCCCGCCGGCGCGCCTCAGCAGCAGGCTGCTGCCGAACCCCCGCAGGCAGCGGCCTCCTTGTTGGAGCGCGCTTGCGCGCGATGCTCCTTGCCGGCCTCCGTATCGCGCGCAAGCGCACTCCCACCAGGCCTTTCACGCTCCGGCGCGCCGAGAGCGAGGATGAGTTCCTTGTCCACGATGTGGCCATGCATGAAGGCAAGGCCGGTGAAGATCGAAGCCATGACATCCCTCCTGGTCGACTTGTCGTGGGCTAAAGGTTGGGCTTTTCGCGGCCCGCAAAAAAGCGATATGTTTGCAACCCGGACTTGAGGGAAATTCACGTGTCCCGTCTTCCGCTCGGCTTGCTCCAGGGGTTCGTGCTCGTCGCCAGGACGGGCAAGCTCGCGCGCGCCGCCGAGCAGCTGAACCTCACCGTCAGCGCGCTCAGCCACCAGATCCGCAACCTCGAAGAACGCCTCGGCCGCTCCCTGTTCGATCGCGGCCCACGCGGGGTGACCCTCACGGCCGATGGCGCCAACCTGCTGGAAGCCATCGGCCACCATTTCGAGGGTATCGAGCACGCGCTCGGCCGGTTCCAGGGCCGTCACCAGGATTCGGTGACCCTGAGCACCTTGCCCTCCGTCGCCTCGAGCTGGCTGGTGCCGCGCCTGCCCAGGCTGGTCGCCGCCCATCCAGAGCTGGAACTCAGCCTGCATTCCCAGGTGGGCCTGGTGGATTTCGACCGCGAGCCGACGATCGATGCGGCGTTCCGCTATGGCCTGGGGGCGTGGCCGCGGACGAAGGCCGAGCGGCTGTTCGGTGAATTCATCGTGCCGATCGCGAGTCCCTCGCTGGTACGCAAGATGGGCGGCCTTCCCGATACCTCGTTGAAGGGGTGGCCGTTGCTGGGCGATCCGTCGGGCCGCTGGAACGACTGGGCCGAGCAGTTCGGCATGCCGCTGCCCTCCCGCTACGTCGCGCGTTTCGACAACACCGAGCACCTGCAGCGGGCGGTGCTCGAGGGCCTGGGCGTCGCCCTCGGCCGCCTGGTCATGGCGCGCTCGCTGATCGAGTGCGGGGCGCTGACCGTGTTGTGCAAGGAGCGCATGCGCGTCGCCGAAGCCTATTACCTCGTTTATCCGAAGCGTTCGGAGACCCACGCGGGCTTTACCCGGCTGCGTGAATGGCTGCTGGCCGAGGCGGCCGAATACGAGGCCGGGATCAGCGAAGACCGGCCCCTGCCGGCTTGACCCATTTGCGCTGCGGCGCGACAATTGTCCGGCTCCCCGGGCTGGTCCGGCCGGGCTGCACCCTCCTTAGCTTATCCAGGCATATGGACGTTCACCCTAGTACACGCGCCGGCTCCCGCTCGCATCGGGTCCCGGCGTTTGAAAACCACATCGCCCGCGGCGACCGCACCCGGTCGGCCGGCGCTTTCTCCTACTAGGGAAAGTCCGGCTCTCCTCGTCGGTAGCCGTGCGCTACCGTTATTCGAGGATTGAGCCATGAATCTCCAGCTCGACAAGACCAGCCCGCGCATGTTCGGGCGCCGTCTCGCCTTCGCACTCGCCCGTCGTCGCGGCACCGCCCAGCCGGTGAAGCGCACGATCACGGTGCCGCGTTCGCTCGATTCGGCTGAAAGCTCGTTGAAACCGGCTGACGGCAAACTGCCGCAATCATGAACAGCGACATAGACACTACGACGCCGCTCTCGCGGTCCATCGTCACATCCAACGAGAATTCCGTCCGTCGGCCCCGAGCCGGCGCGCCTGCTTTCGGCTAACTGCGGCCGCAAGCCGCTCGCGCCCGCCGGTCCCACGTGCCGGGTAGGTAGCGAGCCATGAAGATCCACACCTCGCCGGCGGCCGTCGCCGCCAAGACCTTTACCAACGCGACCGCGGACGCCTTCCGTCCGGCGGATGAGCTGCTGCGCGCGCTGGATTCCCGCATCGACGGCCTCGACGAGGAGGCCATCGCCGAGCGCCTCGATCGCGACGGTATCAATGAAGTCGGGCACGAGAAGCCTCCGCACTGGGCGGTCCAGCTCCTGCACGCCTTCAAGAACCCGTTCATCATCGTGCTGCTGGTGCTCGCGGTGGTGCAGCTGTTCACCGATCCGGAAGACCTGACCGGCCCGACCATCATCGCGGTCATGGTCGGGATCAGCGTGCTGCTCTCGTTCACCCAGGAATACCGCTCCTCGCAGGCCGCGGAGAAGCTGAAGGCGATGGTGCGCAACACCGCCTCGGTGACCCGCCGCGCCGAGGATGGCCATGCCGAGCGCATCGAGGTGCCGGTCGAAGAGCTGGTGGTCGGCGATATCGTCCACCTCGGTGCCGGCGACATGATCCCCGCCGACCTGCGCCTCATCACGGCCAAGGATTTGTTCATCTCCCAGGCCATCCTCACCGGCGAATCCATCCCGGTCGAGAAGACGGCGCCGCACGGTGCGTCGCCCGCTGAAAGCGGCGGCCCGCTCGACCTGCCGACCGTCTGCTACATGGGTACCAACGTCGTCTCCGGCACCGCCACCGCGGTGGTGCTGGCCACGGGTTCGCGCACCTACCTGGGCTCGCTGGCGCGCACGCTCTCGGGTGAGCGCGTGCAGACGAGCTTCGACAAGGGCATCTCGTCGGTCAGCTGGCTGCTCATCCGCTTCATGGCGGTGATGGTGCCGATCGTTTTCGTCATCAACGGGTTCGACAAGCACGACTGGCTGGAAGCCTTCATGTTCGGGCTCTCCGTCGCCGTGGGTCTCACCCCGGAGATGCTGCCGCTGATCGTCACCGCCAACCTCGGCAAGGGCGCCATCGCCATGTCGAAGCGCAAGGTGGTGGTGAAGCGCCTCAACGCGATCCAGAACTTCGGTGCAATGGACGTGCTGTGCACGGACAAGACCGGGACGCTCACGCTGGACAAGATCGTGCTCGAGCGGCATGTCGATCTCGATGGCGACGACTCCGACGAGGCGCTGGAGTGGGGCTACCTCAACAGTCGCTTCCAGACCGGCCTGCGCAACCTGATGGACAAGGCGGTGCTCGCGCACCGTGACCTGGAGACCATCGCCCACCGCTTCCGCATCGTTGACGAGATTCCGTTCGACTTCCAGCGCCGCCGCATGTCGGTGGTGGTGACCGACGGCGAGTACGAGCAACTGGTGATCTGCAAGGGCGCGGTCGAGGAGATGCTGGCGATCTGCACCGAGGCGCGCATCGGTGGCGAGGTCGAGCCAATGACCGAGGAGAAGCGTGCCGAGATCCGCGCGATGACCCGTCGGCTCAACGAGGACGGCCTTCGCGTGCTGGTCGTGGCCGTGCGCCGCGATCCGATCGGCGACCGTGCCTATGGCGTGGCCGATGAATCCGGCCTCACTGCCGTCGGTTGCCTGGCCTTCCTTGATCCACCGAAGGATTCGGCGGCGACCGCCATTCGCGCGCTGAACCACCATGGCGTCGCCGTGAAGGTCATCACCGGCGATAACGAAGCGGTGACGAAGAAGATCTGCGCGGAAGTCGGGCTGGACGTCTCCGGCACCGCGCTCGGCCGCGATATCGAGCAGCTGGACGACGAGGCGCTGGATGCGATGGTGGAGAGCACCACCATCTTCGCCAAGATGTCGCCGGTGCAGAAGGCGCGCGTGGTGAAGTCGCTACAGCGCAAGGGCCACACCGTGGGTTTCCTCGGCGATGGCATCAACGACGCACCGGCGCTGCGCGATGCCGACGTCGGTATCTCGGTGGATACGGCCACGGATATCGCGAAGGAATCGGCGGACATCATCCTGCTCGAAAAGAACCTGATGGTGCTGGAAGAGGGCGTGCTCGAGGGCCGCGTCACCTTCGGCAACATCATGAAGTACATCAAGATGACCGCCAGCTCGAACTTCGGCAACGTGTTCAGCGTGCTGGTGGCGAGCGCCTTCCTGCCGTTCCTGCCGATGCTGCCGCTGCAGATCCTGGTGCAGAACCTGCTGTACGACCTGTCGCAGCTGTCGATCCCGTTCGATCGCATGGACGAGGAATACCTGCGCACGCCGCGCAAGTGGGATGCGGGTGACATCGGCCGCTTCATGGTCTGGATCGGCCCGGTGAGCTCGGTGTTCGACATCACGACGTTTTGGCTGATGTGGCATGTGTTCGGCGCGCACGACGTGGCCCACCAGTCGCTGTTCCAGTCCGGCTGGTTCATCGAGGGCCTGCTCTCGCAGACGCTGGTGGTGCACATGATCCGCACGCGGCGCATCCCGTTCCTGCGCAGCATGGCGTCTGCGCCGGTGCTGGCGCTGACCGGCGCGATCATGGTGATCGGCATCCTCATCCCGTTCTCGGGGCTGGGGGCGCGCATCGGCATGACGCCGCTTCCGGGTGCGTACTTCGGCTGGCTGGCGCTGACGCTGGTGTCGTACTGCGTACTCACCCAGATCGTGAAGACGCTCTACATCCGCCGCTACAAAACCTGGCTCTGATTCCGTAGGAGCCCACCTGTAGTGGCCGGGTTTTTCTGGACCACCAGTAGGAGCAAAATCTCCTGCGAGGTGATCTATGGGTTTCAAGATAATTTCCCCGGCCGTCAAGGCTGAAGCCATCCGACTGGTGGTTGAGGCGGGCT
>NZ_JBQCFT010000266.1:0-2119 GCF_051958795.1 Luteibacter sp.
GTGCGCGGCGGGGGGGGGGTTCTGTGCCGCGCTCCTCTTCTACGCTCCCGGCCCCCGCCCCCGGCCCCCCCCCGGGGGGGGGGGGGGGGCGGGGGGGGGGGGGTGGGCCCCCCCCCCCCCCCCCCCCCCCCCCCCCCCCCCACACGACATTCTGCGGTGCACCAACGTAGCGTCGACATCCGGGGCCTTAGGCTGTGCGCCCATGAACTCTCCTGACTGGATGCCCGACATCACGCATCCGTGGACGCGTTTTGCGCTGGTGTTGATCATCGCGCTGCTCGTCGCGGGCCTCATCCACCGCGTTGTCGATGTGTTGCTGCGCCGTCTCGCCGTGCGCCACCCGAAGGGTGCCAGCATCATCGCGAAGGCGAATGCACCTCTCGAAGCCATCGTGCCGCTGTTCCTGATGCTGCTGGCGTTTCGCGCCGCGCCGGACGAGCCCGCACGGCTGAACAATGGCCTGGAACACCTGCTCGGCCTGGGCCTGATCGGTGCGATCACCTGGTTCCTCGTGCGCTGCATCAGTGCGGTGGAAGCCACGGTATCGCGCTTCAATCCGATCGATCTGGAAGATAACCTGCGCGCGCGGCGCCTGCAGACGCAGGCGCGGGTGCTGTCGCGTACGGCAATGGTCCTGATCGTCATGCTCGGTATCGCCGTCGGCCTGATGACTTTCCCCTCGGTACGCCAGTTCGGCGCCAGCCTGCTCGCATCGGCGGGCATCGCCGGCATTGCCCTCGGCCTGGCAGCGAAACCGGTGCTCGGCAATCTGATCGCGGGTATCCAGATCGCGCTTACCCAGCCGATCCGCATCGATGATGTCGTGATCGTCGAGGGCGAATGGGGCAGGGTGGAGGAGATCACCAGCACCTACGTCGTGGTGAAGATCTGGGATGAGCGGCGGATGATCGTGCCGTTGCAATACTTCATCGAAACGCCGTTCCAGAACTGGACGCGCACGTCGTCGCAGATACTCGGCTCGGTGTTGCTCTGGTTCGACTACGGGATGCCGCTCGAGCCGCTGCGCGCGGAGATGGAGCGCATCTGCAAGGGCGCACCCGAGTGGGATGGCCGGGTCTTGGTGATGCAGGTGGTCGACAGCAATGACCGCGCCATGCAGATCCGGGCGCTGATGAGCTCGTCCAACTCGGGCAAGTCCTTCGACCTGCGCTGCAAGGTCCGCGAGGGCCTGATCGCCTTCGTGCGGCGCGAATGCCCCGGCTACCTGCCACGCCTGCGCGGCGATCTCGAGAGCCAGGTTCGCGGCGTGGAAGACGCCCCCGTCCCGTTCACCGCCCGCCGGGCCGCCCAGCACTGAGGGTATGTGAAAACACACAATGACACGGTGTAGCCGTACAAGCGCCCGCATGCCACCGGCGTGATAGCGTTCCGCCCAGATCGACTGCCGGAACCGTGCCATGACCAACCACACCACTAACCCCGACCAGGCGGCCCACCACTGGTTCGCAAAAAGTCTCGATGACCTGAACCACGTCGAGCGGCACCTCATCGATCACCTCATGCAGCGCAAGATGATCGCCAAGGACGTTAACGAGGCCTTCGTCGAGGATATGAGCTTCGGCGAGCGGCTCGCCGACAGGGTGTCGCGCTTCGGCGGCTCCTGGACCTTCATCCTGGTGTTCGTCGGGATCCTGGTGGCCTGGACGGGCTTGAACGCCTATGTGCTGACCCGGCCGTTCGATCCGTATCCTTTCATCTTCCTCAACCTGCTGCTCTCGATGCTGGCGGCGTTCCAGGCACCCGTGATCATGATGAGCCAGAACCGCCAGGCGGCGAAGGACCGGCTCGATGCGACCAACGATTACAAGGTGAACCTGAAGGCCGAGATCGAGATCATGGGCCTGCACGAGAAGCTCGACCAGATGCGCAACGACCAGCTGCAGCTGATGTTGATGAAGCAGCAGGAGCAGATCGACCTGCTGTTGAAGCTGGCCCGCGAAAACGGCCGCGACGTATAAATCTGTTGTGGGGGGGGGGGGGGGGGGGGGGGGGGGGGGGGGGGGGGGGCGGCCCCGCGGCGCCGGCCCCCCCCGCCCACCCACCCCCCCCAAAAAAAAAAAACAAAGAGAAACGAAGAGGGGGGTGGGTAAGAGGTGGG
>NZ_JBQCFT010000267.1:0-18021 GCF_051958795.1 Luteibacter sp.
ACGATATCGACGGTCGTAATCAGACGGTAGGTGTTTCCGCGAATATCGAAAATGGTCCAGGGTCCAACCACGTCGGCGCTGCCGAACGTTCGGCGAATATCCGCGAAGTTCCGAAAGTCGCCAGCTAGTAAGTTGCTCTCCCATGCCGCGAGAGCTCGCTTGGCATCAGGGTGTTTCTTCTCAAACTCGCTTAGTGTGCGGGCGCCGGATATAAGCATGTGGTGGCCAAGGATGCTGTTCTGGCTGACAGTATCCTCGCGACGGTTGAGTCCGCTTATAGGTATGTGCCGCTCTCCGCTGTCAGTCTTTTCCTTTGAGCCTGTAGGGCGTGCCCTCCCTGCGTTTCAGTCTCCAAGCAGGATGGCGCTGAAGGGCTGTAGGCCTTGAAAAAACGACCGGTCTGAACGGTCGGTTCAAGTCGGCACTCTCACAACTTCTCAACCGCCAGCCGAAGCCCCAACCCCACAAACAACGCCCCCATCGTCCGGTTCACCCAACGCCCGATGGCAGGCCGCCGTAGCAGCCCCCGCGTTAGCTTCTCGGCGAGGAAGACATACGCCAGGCTCATCACGAGCCCAATGGCGCTGGCGATCAGTCCCAGCGATAGCAGGTGGCGTACCGAGTGGGGATCGCCTGCGGTGATGAACTGCGGGAGTAGTGCGAGATAGAACAGCGCGACCTTGGGATTGAGGACGTCGTTGAGAAATCCATGCCAGACATGCTGCGCGTTGCGTTTGGCTGGCCGCCCGGCGGAGGTGGAGAACCCCGCCCGCGAACGAAACGCCTGCCAGCCGAGGAACAGTAAATAGGCGGCACCGACGTACTTCACGAAGGCGAATGCCGTGGCGGAGGTGAGCACCAGTGCCGACAGCCCGGTGACCGCTGCGCATAGATGCACGTACGAACCCAGGTTGATCCCCAGCGCGGCCCATACGCCAGCCCTGCGCCCATGCGCCATCGTTCGCCCGAACAGGAACAGCATGTCCGGCCCCGGCACGAGAAAGAGGGCGACACTCGCACCAGCGAAGAGCAGGCAGGTGTGCAGGTCCATGCTGGCGATTGGCCCTAGAGGGTGGGAAGGACGGTACGAACGTGGGTTTCGAACAGGTGAAGCAGGCGCGAGGGATGCTTCCGCGCGGTCCGCACGGAGATGCCGACCGATGGCAGGATTGGCAGGCCACTCGCCGGCGGCAGCACTTGCAGGTCAGGCGGCACGCCGGTCAGCGTCATCACCGTGATCGCCTGGCCGGAACGCACGACGGCCGTAAGCCCCGCGACGCTACCGCTCGCATAAGCGATGCGGTATCGACGCCCAGCCTTATCAAGACTTGACGTGGCTGCGAGATGATCCAGCGCATCCGGATCGGACAACGCGAGCTGGAGCGGGTCACGACGGTAAGCCTCGCTGCCCCTGGCGGCGACCCAGACGAACGGCTCGCAGCGCAGGAACTGCTCGCGCTCCGGGCTATCCGGCAACGACACCACCGCGATGTCCAGCGATTGATCCTTCAGTTGCTCGACCAGCCGCGGCGTCGAGGCGCAAACCACTTCGATGAACACCTGCGGGTGCTGAGTCGCGAAGGTCTCAAGCAATTCCGGCAGGAAAATTCGCGCGTAATCGTCCGGACAGCCAAAGCGTATCCGGCCCGACAGGCTCGTCCCGGTCAGTTCGGCGACGGCTTCATCATGGGCGCGGAGGATTTTGTAGGCATGGGCCAGCAGGCGTTCACCGTGCACGGTCAGGGCAATACCGCGCCCGGTCCGGTTCATCAGTGGCTGGCCAATCGCCTCTTCGAGTTTCTTGATCTGTTGGCTGAGTGCGGCCTGCGTGCGCCCGACCTGGTCCGCGGCACGACTCATCGCCGCCGCCTCGGCAATGGCGACGAAGTTGCGGAGCAGGGCGATATCCAGCCGGAGTGTCATGGCCCCATGCTAAGGCATGAACGACACGCCGCAAGCGTCTGGCGTAAGGTACAAGCCACGCTTATGGCCCGCATTAGAACTTCTTGCTGCCCGTGGTGAATGGGCTGTGATTAAGATCGGGCCACCCAAGGGGACCACCGATGGAAGGACGAACGATGCACGCGATCGTGAAGCAGGCTTGTCTGGCGGTATTGATTGGCGCGGCCCTGGCGGGCTCCGCTTCCTTGGTGCGCGCGCAGGATGCGTCGCTGGTGGGCAAGGACGATATCCCGCAGAAGTTCGACGATGTTATCCCTGGCGGCCAGGACTACACCCGGCGTGAGGTCATGGTGCCGATGCGAGATGGCACCAAGCTCTTCACCGTGATCGTCGTCCCCAAGGGCGCGAAGAATGCGCCGATCATCCTGACCCGCACGCCCTACAACGCCGCCGAGCGCGCAGGCAATCCCAAAGCCACCACCCTGGCCACCTCGCTGCCACCGCCGGATGCCATGTTCGTCGAGGCCAAATACATCCGCGTCTACCAGGATGTGCGTGGCAAATACGGCTCTGAGGGCAGGTACGTGATGATGTACCCGCCGCGCGGGCCCTTGAACCCAACGAAGACCGATGAAACCACGGACGGCTGGGACACGATCGACTGGCTCGTGAAACACGTGCCCGAGTCGAATGGCCGGGTGGGCATGATCGGCTCGTCCTACGAGGGCGAGACCATCGTCATGGCCTTGCTCGATCCGCACCCGGCGCTTAAAGCCGCGGTGCCGGAGAGCCCGATGGTCGATACCTGGATGGGCGACGACTGGTTCCACTACGGCGCCTTCCGCCAGATGATGCTTGGCTACGTCCACATGCAGACCATGCAGAAGGGTGAGGGTGCCGTTACGCCAACCGACACCTACGACAAATACGAGGAATACCTGCGCGCCGGCTCCGTGGGTGATTACATCCGCAGCCGCGGACTGGAGAAGCTTCCCTTCGTCGCGCGCATGATGGAACACCCCGCTTATGACGATTTCTGGCAGGGACAGGACCTCGCGCGGCGCCTCGCGGCCAAGCCATCCAGCGTGCCGACGATCTGGGAGCAGGGCCTTTTCGACCAGGAAGACATGTGGGGCGCGAACCACGCCTGGCTCGCCCTCAAGGCCGCGGGGCACACCGCGAACAACTGGCTCGTCATGGGGCCGTGGTCGCACAGCCAGGTCAACGGCAAGGGCTACTCGGTGGGCGTGTTCAAGTGGGAGGGCGATACGGCCCGCCAGTACAACCGCCAGATGGTGATGCCGTTCTTCGAGCAATACCTGCAGGACGGCCAGCCCGCGAAGCTGGCGAAGGTGAACATCTACAACACCGGTGCTGATCGGTGGGAGACCTTCCAGGACTGGCCCACCGCGTGCGCGAGCGGATGCGGTACGGGCCTCAAGCCCTTGTATCTGGCCGGCGGCGCGAGCCTCTCGTTCAACAAGCCCACCGACGGGCAAGCGGCCGATACCTACGTGAGCGATCCGGCGAAGCCCGTGCCGTTCCTGCCGCGCCCGGTACTCGATCCCTTCTTCGGGTACGGCTCCACGTATGCGGGCTACATCCCCTGGAGTTCATGGCTGCTCCACGACCAGCGCTTCGTCGATGGCCGCAGCGATGTCCTCACTTATGAGACACCCGTACTCACCTCGGCGGTCCACGTGCAGGGCATCCCCGTCGCGGACCTCAAGGCGATGACCACCGGCACCGACGGCGACTTCGTGGTGAAGCTCATCGATGTTTTCCCGTCCTCAGTCCCCAGCGACGCGAGCATGGGTGGTTACCAGATGGCGATTGCGATGGATATCCTCCGCGGCCGCTACCGGGAAAGCTTTGAACACCCGAGCGCCATCCCGGCCAACACCCCGCAGACCTACAAGTACGACCTGCCCAACGTGAACCACGTATTCCAGCCCGGACATCGGATCATGGTGCAGGTCCAGTCCACTCTGTTCCCGCTGTACGACCGCAATCCCCAGACCTATGTCCCGAACATCTTTAATGCCAAGCCGGACGATTACCGGGCGGCGACGATTTCCGTGTTGAGGTCGGATAGCCAGCCGAGTGCGGTGTGGTTGCCGGTGGTGGGGCAATAGGGGAACTGGACCAGGAACCAACTCACGCTGTCTTCGACGTGCCCTGACGGCGGCTTCGTGGTCAAGCTCGGCGGGTGACGTTCAGGTCGATGGAGTTGCGAGGGAGCGCTTGTCGTGGACTTGAATTCGTAAGAATTCACCATTACGGCGCACCGGCGTGCTTGCCTATACTGTGCTGACTCCAGAAAAAGGAAACCAGGCATGGACGCTCGTCGCTGGCTGGGCGCAGTTCTCGCTGGTGCGTTGTCGGCCTTTGCAGCGGTGACTGCAAAGACGCAAGCCGTCGAGGGAATCGATCATTCGGTAAAGCCAGGTAACGGGTTCTACGCGTACGCGAACGGCAGTTGGCAAAAGGCCGCCGTCCTTCCGGCGGATCATGCCGAAACAGGTGCCATGCAGACGGCGGTGGACGGCATGGATGAGCGCATGCGCGAGTTGATCGGGCGTGCCGCCAGTGCACCGGAGGGCTCAAACGCGTGGAAGGTGGCCGCGTACTATCGGGCGTTCCTTGATAAGGCTTCGCGGGAGCGGATAGGACTGTCGTCCGTTCGACCTCTGCTTGACGCGATTGCCAGTGCGCCTGATCGCCGTTCACTGGCATCCCTCATGGGGCGCGAGCAGATGGATTTCACCGCTTCTTTTATCGACATTTATGTCGACATCGATCATGGCGAAGACTCGCGGTACGCGGCGGTATTGACCCAGTCGGGCCTGGGCATGCCTGATCGGGACTTCTACATGGACCGTGCTTTCTTGACGCAACGGCGCGCTTATGGAAGTTACGTGGAAGCACTGCTTACCGACGCAGGCATTGCCGAGCCGGCTCAGGCGGCACGCGACGTTTTGGCATTTGAGACGCAGCTAGCCCGCGCCAGTTGGCCGTCTGAGAGGCAGGTCGAGGAGTCATGGCGCCACATGGGCGTGGTGCAGTTGGCACGCTTCGCGCCCGGGTTTGACTGGCAGGCATTTCTCGAATCGGCAGGGGTCAATATAAGCGCCCAGGTCGTTATAGCGGAGCCAGACGCTGCACGGGCGCTTGCGGCACGCTTTGCGCAAACACCGCTGCCCGTGCTGAAGCATTGGATGGCTGCCCACGTAATGGATCGCGCAGCGCCCTTTCTGACGGACCACCTGATCGATAGGTGGCAGCAATTCCACGAGAGAGCGATCGGAGGTCAAGCCGCGCCAACGCCGGATTGGCGTCGCGCCGTGCGAATTGTTGCGGGTACGACATGCCCGGGTGAAGCCATGCCCGCAGCGGAATGTTTCGGTAGTTTGCGTTGGGCGGCTGGCGATCTTTACCTTGCCAGCTACTTTCCGGATAGCCTTCGAGCTGAGTCGAAGGCGATGATTGATCGGCTTCGCGCGGCTTTTCGTCGTCGCCTGGCCAGCGAGCCATGGATGTCGCCTACAACCAGGGAAGCAGCCGTCGCCAAGCTGGATGCATACACGGTGAAGCTGGGTGGCCCTGACGAATCAGCGAATCTTTCATCGCTGGCCCTGGTGCCGGGCGACCTTGTCGCAGACGCGCGAGCGGCCGCAGCAGCGTCGTGGGCCGGCGAGCTCGCCCGCCTGGGGCGCGTGGCAGATCCACATGCGTGGATTGAAGCGCCGCAGACGGTCGACGCCAACAACGGGCCGGCTCTTGATGTTGAGTTTCCCGCCGGCCGGTTCCAGCCGCCTGTGTTCGATAGTCAACGCGATCCGGCGTACAACTTCGGCGCCTTGGGCGCATTCGTCGGCCATGAGTGGACCCATGGATTCGATGACACAGGGCGGCACATCGACGCCCGGAACCGGCGTCAGGATTGGTGGACCGCTGCGGACGATCGCGCGTTTACCGAACGCGCAGCACGGTTGGCACGGCAGTACGATTCGTTCGCCCCTTTGCCGCATTTGCATGTGCGAGGTGAGCAAACCCTGGGCGAAGATATCGCGGACCTTGGCGGACTTTCCGTCGCACTTGATGCGTATCACGAATCGCTCGGCGGCAAGCCAGCTCCAGTTGTCGATGGATTTACTGGCGACCAGCGCGTGTTTCTTGGCTGGGCCTGGATGTGGCGCGGAAAGAAATCCGACGCGGCGCTAAGACGGCAACTCGTTGACGACGTGCACGCGCCCTTCGTCGTCCGAGTCGACGCTGTCGTGCGGAATCTTGATGTCTGGTATTCCAGTTACGATGTGAGCGAAGGAGCTGCGCTATATCTGGCGCCAGGTGATCGTGTACGCCTTTGGTAGCTTTACTCGTTCACGAGACGCTCGCGGCAGAAGGGTCGACGACTTCGGGGCATCAGAAAGGATAGTGGGCCTGCTCATAAGCATGGATCACATCGAAAAGCATTCCGCAGAGTTTGCTGTTGGGATGCTCGTCATTCATTGCGCCGATATCCACCAATCGGTCGATGGCAGAAAGAGCGAGGTCGTGATCGCGTTCGTCGACGATGGGCCGTACGGTTGATGTGTGCTGGAACAATCCCCAGCCGATTGGCGCTACGTCGCGTACGTGTGTGTAGGTCATCCAATGCCTCTTGTCATATTCGTTGTGCGTCAGGACGGCCTTGATATAGCACTCCTGCCGCGCGAAGTTGATAAACGTAATCAACCGGTACCGATTGCCACGGATGTCGAAGACAATGCGCTCACGGACCAGATCGACGCTTCGGAAGGTGTTTCGAAGGTCCGAAAAGTTGGCGAGCGGTCGCGACTCAATATGCTTACGCCACGTTTGCAGCGCGATGCGCGCGTCCGGATATCGCTCTGCGAACTCCCTTAACGGGCGATGGCTAATCACCCGCATGGCTTGCTCCGTATGGGTCTGGGCGGTGACTATGCCGTGGGCACGGCCCTCGGATCACTGGCCTTTGCCTCGCCGTCGCGTAGGGGATCGCCGATTCGTAGTAGGGCTTTTCGTAGTCAGGCAATCTGGTCCACGGAGCGTTGCGTGGCACCGCAGACGCAGGCGGCGTGGCGGTGGCTCCAGGGCGGTACTGTGGGCAGCAGGTCCATCGAGTCCGAGGTAGTCATGGAACGACTGGCTCGTCATGGCGCCGTGGTCGCAAAGCCAGGTCGACGGTGGGTCACTGACGTCGGCGGGCTATGGCACAACCCTGTGGAGCCGTGGCATCTTAGCCGGCATCCGCAGGGGGATCAGGGAATGAAGCGTTGGATGATGATGGTGGCTGCGGTCGCGGCTAGTGCTTTCGTGGCTGCGCCGATGGCGTACGTGACGCCTGGTAACGCTATTTCCGCTGACGGCTACGCTGTGGCTGCGGCGGTCTTGCGCTCGGCATACCCGGCGGAGGCTACGAAGATCGTACTCCTCGGGACACATACCGCGACGTTCGCGTGTAATCCGGCAGCCGACGTCGGCATTGTAATAGGCGGATGCAGCGGCATGAGCAGGGTGGATGTAGCTCAGGACGATCTGCTGGACTGGATACAGGGGCAGCTGCCCGGGGTCGACGACGAGCTCCGGCAGCGGCTTGTGGCGGAAGCGCAGGTGTCATCTGTCATTGATCGCCGGCTACCCACCGACATACCCCAGTACGCTCCGGCCGCCCCGGGCAACGCCCCGGTTACGGGCGATCCCGAATTCGCGTTCTATATGTCGCGACCCGCGATCTCCCGTGACGGTAAACGCGCCCTGATCTACGTGGGTCTTATTTTCTGGAAAAATCACACGGTCGGGTCGCACGGCAGTTACTACTACCTTGAGAAGAGGGAGCAGTGGACGGTGAAGAAGGTGACTGAGCCGCTTTGGCAGATGTAGGAGCGAGTGGTCGTCATGCGGAAGCGGGATGCCAAAAAATGAGGCAGCGGACGCGGCAGGAGGGTCTATGGGTCTCAATAACAGCCAGATGAAGCGAATCCGCTCGGGCATGGAAGGCCTGCTTGTCGGTGATGCGCTGGGTGTTCCATTCGAATTCCACGATCCAGTCGAGATCCCCGACACGGCGCTGATCGACTTCGAGCCGCCCGTCGGTTTCGATCGTGCGCACCCGGGTGTTCCAGCAGGCACATGGTCGGATGATGGGGCACAGGCACTGTGCCTGTTAGCTTCGCTTCTTCACTGCGATGGCCTTGATCTTTCTGACTTTTCGCGACGCCTGGTTAACTGGCTCGACTGGGGCTACCTAGCGGTCGATGGACATGTCTTCGATGTCGGTATGCAGACTACCGTTGCATTGCGAAGACTCCGGCAAGGTATTTCACCGCTGAAAGCTGGGCCGGCGAGCGTCAGCGATAATGGCAACGGCGCTCTGATGCGTGTACTACCTGTCGCGCTCTGGCACGAGGGGGACGATTTCTCGCTCGTGAGGATGGCTTCGGAGCAAAGCCGGCCCACCCATGGTCATCCGCGATCGGGCGTGGCTTGTGCCATGTATTGTTTGTGGGCTCGAAGTGAACTTACGGGCTCTGATCGGAGCTGGAGTGAGGCCGAAAGACGGTTGCGTGATCTCGGCCCCCGAGCTGGCTTGCCAGAAGAGGAAATCGAGCTTGTACTCGATACATCTAACGCGTCGAACGTCCGCGGGACGGGTTACGTAGTTGATTCTCTCTGGTCTGCGCGTTTCGCGATCGACGCGGCGAACGACTACGCTTCGGCCGTCCGGCGAGCCATTTCACTGGGTAACGACACCGATACCACGGCGGCCATCGTCGGCGGCATCGCTGGTGTCAGGTATGGGCACGAAGGGATACCGGCGAACTGGCGTAACGCGCTACGTGGCCGCCCACTTTTCGAGGAGATTCTTGCAAAAATGCGCTAGCGTGGGGCCGCTGGTCCGGGCGTTGGTTAGCACATGAAAGTCAGGCTTCGCCTTAGGGCATTACGCTGGGGAATCGCATGAGTTATCGCGTACTGATCATCGGCGGGACAGGGGAGGTGGGCTCGGCGGTCATCCGGGCCCTTTTGGCGGACTCCGCCTGCGGGGGCATTGTCATGGTCAATCGCCGGGAGATTGCTCTCGCTGACGCCCGCGTGCGGCAGGTTGTACTGGATACAAGTGCGCCTGTGCTTCCCGACGAAGTCGCGGCTGTCGCCCGTGACATGCTCGCCCGTGGTGACGTGGTCTGCGGCGCATCCTGCGTCGGTGTAGGGAGCGGCAGCATGAAGTGGACCGAAGAACAGCTGAAGGCACTGGAAGTCGGCGTCGTTGGCGGCTTCGCCCGCGGCTGCCATGCAGGCGGTATCACGCATTTCGCGCTGCTCTCCGCTGTCGGTAGCGATTCGCGAAGCCGTTTTCGCTATGTACGCGTCATGGGACTCAAGGAGGCAGCTGTCGAGGCCGTGGGCTTCGAGCGGCTCGCGATCTTCCGTCCTGGCATTATTGCCGGCAATGCGCACACGCCTGGCTACGTTGCATGGCTTGGCCGTCTCATACCCGGCCGGTTTGGTGTGATCGCGCAGGATGATATCGGCCGGGCCTTCGAAGCTGAATTAAGGGTTGCGGCCACTAGCAAAGGCAACACGTATCTCGAGAACGGCGAGATGAGGCGTCTTTCCCGACAGCTCGTCCGAGACGCACGTTAATCATCAGAAAGGGAAGGCGAGTATGCGTAGGGAGTACCGGCCGTGGCTCACTACTGTCGTCGCTTCAACGAGCCTCTGGTTTGCACCGGCAGCCCGTGCTGAATCCCCAGTCAACGATCTCACGCAAACGGTCATCACCCTTGAGCGTTCCGCCTGTTACGGTTCGTGCCCGGTCTACAGGGTGACGATTGAAGGAAACGGCCAGGTATCTTTCACGACGGACACGGCACCTGTGGACGGCGTGGATGCGGTACATCGCGAATACCAGCCAGCCACGGGGGTCCTGGTGGGTGGCTTTCACAGCGACAAGGTGTCGACGGAGCAGGTGGCATCGCTCGTGGCGAAGTTCGAAAAGGCAAAGTTCTGGCGCCTGAAAGACACCTACCAGGCGACGGTTACGGATAGCCCTACTTATATCGTCACTCTCCAGGCAGGGGATCGGAAGAAAGTTGTCGTGGACTATGTCGGCGAGAGCGCAGGCATGCCCGCGGTGGTCACCCAGCTCGAAGAGGCGATCGATCGTGTGGCAGGAACGGACCGCTGGGTCAGGGGCACCCCGGCGCTCCTGCCGTGGCTGGAAAAGACCGGTTTCGACTTCCATTCTGCCGACGCCGCCCGAATCGCCGTGATGGGCGAGCGGCGGGATGCATCCGAGGAGCTTGTGCTGGCGCTCGTCGCCCGCGGTGCGCCGCTCGATGCGGTTGTCGAAGACCCAGGTAATTTTTTCCTGGCTCGAAGCACTAAGGAGGTGGCGGGCATGAGCTTGATTCAATCCGCGATGAGGCGCGGCCATGCGCCATTGTTCAATCGGCTGCGGAAGCTCGGTTGGCTTGACCGATGGGGCAAGGACAAGGCCGCGCTGGTATTTGCCGAGGACGCGGCGGGTTGCTCCCCAGCCCTGGTCGATGCCGTGGCCGCTGCGGGCGTGGCCATCGACGCGGCAACACCCCTCGGGAAATCGCGTTACGAGTTCGAAGCGGGTGGCGTTACGGCTCTCGGCGCGATGGCCGACAGCTATTCATGCGGCCGCCCCGGCAACGATGCTGAGGACAGGCGTGTCGCCACGGCGGCTGCGCTCCTGGCGCATGGCGCGAACCCGAATCACAAGGATGGCAATGGCCGCACGACGCTCTACGGCGTGGAAAGCCTGGCACTGCTCAATCTTCTCCTGGACCACGGTGCCGATGCCACGATCAAGGCAAAAGACGGCAGCAGCGTGATTTACGGGAGCTGGTCGGATGACGTGGTGGTACGTCTTCTCGAAGCAGGCGCAAGCATCAAGGGTCACTACTTTGGAGGCACGACGCTCGCGAAGCAGATGAAAGAGCAACCCATGCCGAAGGTGGCCGCGTGGTTGGCGCAGCATCCTGAGGTAGTGAAGCGGTAGGCTGCCCGTCGATCCTACGAAGCCCGCGTTAACCAGGGCTCCATGAACGCTTCGAGGTTCACTCGAGGTGGCACCGTCAGTCCCGCGGCATGCACGAAAGCCTGCGAGGCCTTCAGGAACGCCTGTTTCGCCCGAGCGGAATCCATGCGCGCGGCGGCCTGCTTTTGCCGGAGCTGCACGATATGTGCGGAAGGCTGGCCCGGTTTCGAAAACTTCGCATAGCGGCGCAATTCATCTGCAGCCACGGTGGTATCGCGCGCGGCGCGGTCCATGGCATTCCGGGCTTCAACGGCCTGGGCGAGCAGGGCGCTTGCCTCGGGCGAAAGGTCCGCGGCGGAGGGGTTCTTGTGATCAGCCATGTTTTCGAGAGATGAGGACAGGCTCGTCATCGGGACGTCTCAACAGGATAAACGATGGTGTCGCGGCTGACGATCAGCTCCGCGGTAGGCAATGACCTCCGCGGGGCCAGCGGCGCAAGCAGATCGGTATTCGCCGATCACTAGGTGCCACCAGTGCCGACATCCTTGGCTACTTCCACGCCGAGAACTTCGTGCTGGTAAGCATGGGTATCGTGCTTGGCGCGGTGCTCGCCGTGGCAGCAAACATCGCCCTGATGGACAACTATCCGCTGCCGCGCATGCCGCTATATGTTCCGTTGCTGGGCGCGGCATTGCTGTGGCTGGTCGGGCAGGTCGCCGTGTGGGGACCTGCGAGGTCGGCGGCGCGAGTGCCACCCGTGGTGGCTATGAGGGCCGCCTGAGTACGCGGCACTGCCAATTCCGGCGAATCTCCGGGAATCGCGCGCAAGCGCGCTCCCACAATGGGGCGGGGCGTGACGGGGCGTGCGCTCAGGCCCGAAAGCTGCTCCTGTTCCAAAAGCTTCAGACACGCTGAGGCTCTTCAAGGTGCCTATCACCCAGGCGGAGTTTGACGACGAGGCGAAACTGGTTGAGGAGAAGGTTTCTACCGCTGGGCCTCAGAACCCCTTGGTGTTGAAGACTTGCTCGTTTCGCTTGCCACGCCCCTTCAATGAGTCTTGAGACCTTCAGGAGAGGAAATCGTCGTTGCAGACGATGATGCTGCCGATTCTCCGCCCATGACGGACGAGCGGGTGTAAGGAAGTGGCCGCAATAGCCTTCTTGGGAGCAATTAACTGTCGCGTGGCGACACGAGTGATTTGCATTAAGCTGTGCCGTCCGCTTCCGATATGAAGCGGACATTTGCGTTTCGTTTCCGAAGCATCTTTTCATGAGGCGGATGATGGAGCAAGAGCAGCGGCTAGACGAACTGATCCATGACCAAATAACGGAGTTGTCGGCTGAAGGAAATGCGCTCGCGGAACAGGGGCGCTGCTTGGAGGCAAGGACAAAGTTTGTCCAGGCGCTTAAGTTGCTTCCAGAGCCTCATCTGCGCTGGGAGGCGGCAACGTGGCTATGGACCGCGATCGGCGACATGCACTTTCTATTGGGGGACGCTGAAAAAACCTTGCAATGCTTTGTCAACGCAGTTCAGTGCCCAGGCGGACTGGGAAACCCATTTATACATCTTCGCCTCGGTCAGGCATGCTTTGACTTGGGTGACTTGGATAAGGCGGCCGACGAGTTAACCAGAGCGTACATGGGGGCAGGACTAGACATCTTTATGCAGGATGATCCCAAGTATCTAAGCTTCCTGGAAACCAGGATCGAACTCTGAGAAGGTCGGCAGTTTTAGGTGAGCGTGCCTGAAGATTTCGGTGAGCTACGAATCCGCTGATTGTATTGATCGTTCCGCACGTGGCGCAGCCGAATGCGACTCCCGCCAGAAAAATCAATGTCGCCACCGTGAATTGAGTAACTTCAAGGTCGTTTCAAGGCGCGGTCTGTTGCCGTGCTCGGAGCTTCGCGCAAAGGGTTGCGAACTCTTGATACTCGTCCGTATCGACGTACGTTGTGTCTCGCAATGTTTCGAGAATCTCTAGCGCGAGCTCTCTGAATATAAATACGAGCTCTTCGGCCCGTTCCCGCCGGTTCTTCAACTCCTGAAGAATTGCTTCATAGCGCCCCTCAGCCATTAGCGGTCCGAATCGCTTTGAAAAGTGATGAACAACTTCATTGCGCTCGTCCACGACGCGCTTAATATGCGTCTTCAGCGGTTCGATATCACCGGTAAAGCGATCGACGAGAGGATCCAATAGCTGGCCGAGTGAACGCTTCTCGATTGCTGCGGCAACAGACAGCTTGGCGGATAGGGATGGGTCACCCCCTCCCATCATTGCGATCAGGAACTTGAAAAGATGTTCCATTTCCTGGCTCTGCAATACGAAAACGCCGATGGCGCACGCTATCCGATGGCCAGGGCTGAGCGGCTCTTGAGCGCTCATCTCGTCAGGCTCGATCGGCTGCAACGCCTTTCCGCGGCCGCGCGGCGAGGACGCCGCCGGGAATGGCTCCAGCGAGGCATAACGGAGCTGCAAGGTCGCCGAGGCCCCAGGCCTTCGCGAGGTGCATGCCAAGGCCGCTGTCGAGGCCCATGGGCAGGAGCACAACCAAGCCGAACGCGACGATGATTCCGAAGAACGCGCCGGCGCGAATAGCGGCCAGTCGATGGGAGAAGCGGGCGGTCATCCGTAAGTACCTCGCGTGGTTTTGCGGATGGTACGCCGGGGATCGGGGTGTCGTAAGGGGGGAATCGCGCGCAAGCGCGCTCCCACAATGGGGCGGCGCGTGACGGGGCATGCGCTTTCAGACCCCGGAAACAACAAAGCCCCGCATCGCTGCGAGGCTTTGTCTTATAATTGGTGCCCAAGAGAGGACTCGAACCTCCACGGTTTTACCCGCTAGTACCTGAAACTAGTGCGTCTACCAATTCCGCCACCTGGGCAGGTGTCCCGGTAACAGCATTGCTGCCCCGTGAGCCGCGTAGATTAGGCAGGTCGGATACACTTGTCAACGATTTTCCAAAACGGGAAGTAAAAATTGTTACTTCCCCCCTTCAAGGTCCTTACGTGACGAAGAAAAACAAAGGTTCCGGTGCCCGCAAGGGGCCCCGCAAGCCCAAGGCGAGCCGCCCCGGAAAGGCGCTGGCCAAGTTCCGCGACCGCATTCCGGGTCCCGCGGTAGCCGATCCACATGCCGCGCGCGAAGCGCAGCGCTATGAGAATCCCATTCCCAGCCGCGAGGCGATCCTTGCGCTCCTCGAGGAGCGCGGTGAGCTGATGCTGGCCGAGGACATCGCCCGCGCCCTGCGGCTGTTCACCGATGACCAGATCAACGCGCTGGATAAGCGCCTGGGTGCCATGGTCCGCGATGGCCAGCTGCTGCGTAACCGCCGCAACGGTTATGCGCCGGCCCAGAAGCTCAACCTGATCCCCGGCCGTGTCATTGCCAACGCCGAGGGCTATGGCTTCCTGCGCCCGGACGAGGGCGGGGATGACCTCTACCTCTCGCCCTCGCAGATGCGCAGCGTGCTGCACGGCGATCGCGTGCTGGCCAGCGTGGTCGGCATCGACCGCCGCGGCCGCCGCCAGGGCGCCATCGTCGAGGTGCTCGAACGCCGCTCGCCGCGCCTGGTCGGTCGCGTGGTGGTAGAGAACGGCGTGACACTGGTCGAGCCGGATGACCGTCGCCTGCACCAGAACATCATGATCCCCACGGGCCAGGACGCCGGCGCCCGTTCGGGCGAGATCGTGGTCGTCGAGATCACCGATCCGCCGACCCCGCATCGTGGTCCGCTCGGCGCCATCCGCGCCGTGCTCGGTGCCCGCCTGCAGCCCTCGCTGGTGGTCGAGATGGCTATCGCCAGCCACGACCTGTCGCATGAGTGGCCGCCGCAGGTCATCCGCCAGGCCGAAGAGGTGGAGCCCAAGGTCACAGCCGCCGAGCGCAAGGGCAAGGTCGATATCCGCAACCTGCCGCTGGTGACGATCGACGGCGAGGACGCCCGCGACTTCGATGACGCGGTATACGCGGAGCAGCTCCGCAACGGGGGCTTCCGCCTCATCGTCGCCATCGCCGACGTCTCGCATTACGTGCCGGTCGGCACCGCACTCGACGCCGAAGCTTACGAGCGCAGCACCTCCACGTACTTCCCCGGCTTCGTCGTGCCCATGTTGCCGGAGACCCTTTCCAACGGCATCTGCTCGCTGAACCCGAAGGTCGACCGCCTCTGCATGGTCTGCGACATGGAAGTGGATGCGGAAGGCGAGGTCCAGCATTCGAAGTTCTACGAAGCGGTGATGTACTCGCACGCGCGCCTCACCTACACCAAGGTGTGGCAGGCCGTGGGCGAGCGCGACCCGGCCGTGCGCGAAGAGATCGCCGACGTGCTGCCGCAGGTGGAAACGCTGCACCGCCTGTACAAGGCCATGGCGAAGGCGCGCAAGCGCCGCGGTGCCATCGATTTCGAAACGCCGGAAGTGAAGTTCCGCCTGACGCCGTCGGGCGACGTGATGGCCATGGGCGCCACCGATCGCAACGATGCGCACAAGCTGATCGAGGAATGCATGATCGCCGCGAACGTGCAGGCGGCGAAGTTCCTGTCCAAGCGGAAGATCCCGGCGCTGTATCGCGTGCATGCGCCGCCGCCGGTCGAGAAGTACGAAGACCTGCTGCAGTTCCTGCGCGAGTTCAAGCTGCGCCTGCCGCCGAACGACGAAGTGACGCCGGCGGATTTCTCGGCGCTGCTGAAAAAGGTGCACGACCGCCCGGAAGCCGAGCTGATCCAGTCGGTGCTGCTGCGTGCGCAGAGCATGGCCGTCTACCTGCCCAGCAACGATGGTCACTTCGGCCTCGCGCTCGATGCGTACGCGCACTTCACCTCGCCGATCCGCCGCTATCCCGACCTGCTCGTGCACCGCGCGATCCGCTACGCCCTGACCAAGGGCAAGCCGGCGGATTACGAGTACACCGAAGGCCAGATGGAGAAGATGGCCGTGCACTGCTCGCAGCGCGAGCGTCGTGCGGAAGAGGCCGAGCGCGATGTCGACGAGCGCTTCAAGTGCGCGTGGATGGAAAAGCACGTGGGCGAGGAGTTCGCGGGCACCATCACGGGCGTCACCTCGTTCGGCCTGTTCGTGGAACTGGCGGCCTCGCGTGTGTCGGGTCTCGTGCACGTCTCGCAGCTGCCGAACGACTATTACAAGTTCGATCCGGTCCGCCACCTGCTGGCGGGCGAGCGCACGGGTGAGCGTTACCGCCTGGGCGACTACGTCAGCGTGCAGGTGCTACGCGCGAGCATGGAAGACCGCAAGATCGACTTCCGCCTGAAGGCACGCCTGCAATCGCTGCCGCAACCGGTGCTTCCGCCCCCGGTCGCACCGCCGCCGGTGATGCCGGTCGGTACGGTGGCCCAGGTCGGTCGCGCCTTCGGTCGCGTGGTGAAGAAGGTGGCCGAAAAGCTCGCCGGGAAGAAGCCGACGGCGAAGTCGCCGGAGTCGAAGGCTCCGGCGACCAGGGCACCCGTTGCGAAAGCGCCGCCCGTGAAGGCTGCCGCAAGCAAGACGCCGCCGACCCCGGCTGCGAAGGCCGCCCAGGCGAAGCCGGCGCCCGTGAAAACGCCTGCGCCGAAGTCGCAGGCTCCGAAGGCACCGGCCGCGAAAGCCCCGGCGCCGCGCGGTCACGTCGCCCCGGCACCCGCGGCAAAGGCACCGGCAACGAAGGCCCCGTCGCAGAAGCCCGCACCGTCGAAAGCAGCGCCCACGCGCAAGCAGGCCACGGTTGCCCCGGGCACGCCGGTTGGGGATCATGCGCTCCCCGCGCTTCCCCCGCTGCCGGCCGTGAAGAAGGCAGCGGCGAAGGCGCCGGCAAAGAAGGCCGCGCCGGCAAAGCCTGCCGCAACGAAGGCCGTGAAGAAGGGCGCCGCGAACGCGGCACCCGCGAAGAAGGCGGCAGCAAAGAAAGCCGCGCCGCGTACGAACAAAGGCAAGCAGTAAGTCATGGCGACAGAAACGTGGATCGTAGGCATTAACCCGGTCGAAGGCGCCCTCGCCAACGATCCGGAGCGGGTGCGTGAACTGCTGGTCGAGCAGAACTCGAAGAACGCCCGCATCAACGAGATCCTGGCCGCCGCGCGCAAGCACGGCATCCAGGTACGCACGATGGGCAAGGACCAGCTTGAGAAAATGAGCGGCGAAGCGCGCCACCAGGGCGTCGTCGCGCGTTATGAAACTCCGCCTATGCTCGGCGAGAACGAGCTGGAAAGCCTGGTCGAGAAGGCGGGCCCGGACTGCCTGATCCTCGTGCTCGATGGCGTGACCGATCCGCACAACCTCGGTGCCTGCCTGCGCAGCGCCGCGGCGGCGAAGGTCACGGCCGTGGTCGTCCCGAAGGATCGTGCTGTCGGGCTTACCCCGACGGTGCGCCGCGCATCCGCCGGTGGTGCCGACCTGGTACCGCTGGTGGCCGTCACCAACCTGGCGCGCGCGCTGCGTTCCATGAAGGACGCAGGCGTGTGGATCACCGGCATGGCCGGTGAGACCGAGCAGTCCATCTACCAGGTGGACTTCAAGGGCCCGGTGGCGATCGTGCTGGGTAGCGAAGGCGATGGCATGCGCCATCTCACCCGGGAAACCTGCGATTTCGTCGCGAAGATCCCGATGCCGGGCAACATGGAGAGCCTCAACGTCTCCGTGGCCACCGGTGTCGTGTTGTTCGAGGCGCTGCGCCAGCGAGGTATCAAGAAATGAGCAGCCTGCTGTGGCACGACTGGTGCGGCCTCGTTGGCGTTGCCCTGGTCCTCGTCGCGTTCTTCCTGCTCCAGGCGCACAAGCTCTCGGGGCAGGGCTACCCGTACCAGGTGATGAACCTGCTGGGTGCGTTCGGCATCCTGCTTTCGCTGATCTTCGGCACCTTCAATCTCCCGGCATTCCTGCAGGAGATGGCCTGGTTCCTGATCAGCGTGTACGGCATCGTGCGCGGCGTACGCGCCCGCAAGGCGGCGCAGATCCTGCCGTAGCCAGCGCCCGTCTTGTGGGAGCGGGGGGGGGGGGGGGGGGGGGGGGGGGGGGCGGCGCCCCCGCCCCCCCCCGCGCCCCCCCGCCCCCCGCCCGCCGGGCGCGGGGGGGGGGGGGGGGCGCGGGGAAAAAG
>NZ_JBQCFT010000268.1:0-17666 GCF_051958795.1 Luteibacter sp.
AGCCACCCTGGGCGCGCAGACCGGCGTATAGCCCGTCGTCACCAGCAGATCCATGCCCTCGCCAATCCGGTCATCGATTGCCAGATCCCAGCCCGCCTCACCGCCATCCGTAACCACCTCAACGGCGATGTCCGGATGCCGGGTGAAGAAGCGGAACAGCCGGGGAACGAGCCACTTCGTACCGAACGTAGCAGGTACCGCGACCCGCAAGGACGCGTTCCGCTGCCCCATGACCTGGTCCGTGGCGTGCTGCAACGCACGAAAAACATCCCTGACGCGGGGGAAGTAATTCTCGCCCGCCGCCGTCAGTGCCAGCTTATTGTTGCTACGCACAAACAACGGCGTGCCGAGGTACGCCTCCAGCAATTTGACTTGAGCACTCACCGCGGCCGCTGTCAGCGAGAGCTCCTCGCCGGCCTTGGTGAAGCTCAAATGCTGCGCCGCAAGTTCGAACACACGCACGGCGTTGAGGGGTAGCGAACGCTTCATCGCGAAGTCTTCAAAAAAAATTTGGGGAAAGCCCGAAGAATTTCTAGTTTGCCTGCCTCGGCGGGCGGCGCCAAGAATCGGGTGGTCTAGCGAACGGACCCTCGATGAACACCCTCACCATCGACACCGGCACCACCAACACACGCGTCACCGCGTGGCGTGACGGCCAGCCCATCGGACAGGCCGCCACCCAGGTGGGCGTCCGCGATACGGCGATCACCGGCAGCACCCGCAAACTGGAAGATGCGCTGCGTGACACCATCGCCGCGACCCTGGCCGATGCGAACCTCGATCGCGCCGACATCAGCCGTGTGCTGGCCTCCGGCATGATCACGTCGAACGTCGGCCTCTGCGAGATCCCGCACGTGCCCGCCGCCGCAGGCATCGATGACCTGGCGAAGGCCATGCGCGAGTCGCTGGTCGAGAACGTGTGGCACCAGCCCATCTGGTTCGTGCCTGGCGTGCGCAACAAGGTGGATCACATCGGCCTGCACAACTGCGAGGCCATGGACATGATGCGCGGCGAGGAGACCGAGTCCTTCGCCCTGGTCGAGCGCCTCAACCTGCGCGAGCCCACCGTCATCGTCCTGCCCGGCTCGCACTCCAAGTTCGTCAGCATCGATGCCAACCAGCGCATCGATGGCTGCGTGACGACGCTCGCCGGCGAGCTGCTCCACGTGATCTCGCACGACACGATCCTGGCCGGCTCGCTGAAGGAAGGCTTCGCCAAACGCATCGACCCCGAGATGCTGCTGGCCGGCGCGGCCTCCGCCAACAAGATCGGCCTGGGCCGCGCGTGCTTCAGCGTGCGCATCCTCGATCAGTTCGCGGTGTACGACGCCAACGCGCGCGCCAACTTCCTGCTGGGTGCGGTGCTCGGCTCCGACCTGCTCACGCTGAAGAACTCCAGCGCGATCCGGATGAGCCCGGGCACCCGCTTCGTCATCAGCGGCAAGCCGATCCTGCGTGA
This sequence comes from Luteibacter sp., assembly GCF_051958795.1. Taxonomy (GTDB): domain Bacteria; phylum Pseudomonadota; class Gammaproteobacteria; order Xanthomonadales; family Rhodanobacteraceae; genus Luteibacter. Next base: position 1,460 of record NZ_JBQCFT010000268.1, read on the forward strand.
AGCGATCGGCCGCCTTGTGGAAGGCGACGACTTCTTTTCCGGCACCGTCACGGTGCTGGGCGACGACGAGCAACGCGACCTGGCCGGCTACGGTGCGATCACCATTGCCCGCCGCCGCGGCTTGCTCGGTTAAACAGCGAAACTTTCGAGGAGGGAACGCATGAAGATCAAGATCGCCCTGGGTTTCAAAGCCCTTGCGCTGGCCCTGGCGCTGACCGCCAGCCCGGCGTTCGCCGCCGATGAACCGGTCAAGATCGGCTTCGTCGTGAAACAGCCCGAGGAACCCTGGTTCCAGGATGAATGGAAGTACGCCGAACAGGCCGCGAAGGAGAAGGGCTTTACCCTCGTCAAGATCGGCGCGCCGGACGGTGGCCAGGTCCTCACCGCCATCGATAACCTCAAGGCCCAGCACGCGCAGGGCTTCGTCATCTGCACGCCCGATGTGAAGCTCGGCCCGTCGATCGTCGCCAAGGCAAAGATGAACCGGCTCAAGCTCATGACCGTGGACGACCGCCTGGTCGACGGCTCGGGCAAGCCGATCGAATCCGTGCCGCACATGGGCATCTCCGCCACCAAGATCGGCGAGCAGGTGGGCCAGGCCATTGCCGATGAAATGAAGAAGCGTGGCTGGAAGCCGGAAGAGACGGGTGCGCTGCGCATCTCGTACGACCAGCTGCCGACCGCCAAGGACCGCACCGATGGCGCGATCGCCGCGCTCACGGCGGCCGGTTTCCCGAAGGCCAACGTCGTCAACGCGCCGGAAGCGAAGACCGATACGGAAAACGCCTTCAACGCAGCCAACATCGCCATCACGCAGAACCCGAAGTACAAGCACTGGATCGCGTTCGGCCTGAACGACGAAGCCGTGCTGGGCGCCGTCCGTGCCGCCGAAGGCCGCGGTTTCCGTGCTCCCAACATGATTGGCGTCGGCATCGGTGGCAGCAAGTCCGCGCTGAACGAGTTCGCCAAGGCCGATGCCACCGGCTTCTTCGGCAGCGTGCTGATCAGCCCGAAGCGCCACGGCTATGAGACCTCGGTGGATTTGTACGTGTGGATCAAGAACGACAAGGCCCCGCCGCCGCTCACCCTGACCACCGGCCGCCTCATCACCAAGGCCAACGCGGCCGAAGTGCGCAAGGAAATGGGGCTCTGATGGCCGCGGTCGCGCCACGCCTGGAATTCCGCCATATCGGGAAGACCTTCCCCGGCGTGCGCGCGCTCGGCGACGTGGGCTTCAGCGTACGTGCCGGCAGCGTGCACGGCCTGCTCGGCGAGAACGGTGCCGGCAAGTCCACGATGATGAAGATCCTCGGCGGGGAGTACATCCCTGACGAGGGCGAAGTGGCGATCGATGGTGAAGTCATGCACTTCCGCTCGGCCGCCGACGCGATCGGGGCCGGCGTCGCCGTGATCCACCAGGAGCTGCAGTACGTGCCCGAGCTCTCGGTCATGGAGAACCTGCTCCTGGGCCGGCTACCTACCCGCTTCGGCCTGGTCGATCGGCGCGCGGCCCTGAAGTGGACGCGTGAACGGCTCGACGCGCTCGGCGTCGATCTCGACCCGCGCGCCCGCCTCAAGTCGCTATCCATCGGCCAGCGGCAGATGGTGGAGATCGTGAAGGCGATCCTGCGCGACGCGAAGATCCTTGCCCTCGATGAGCCGACCAGCTCGCTGTCACACCGCGAGACGGAAGTGCTTTTCCGCCTGGTGAATGACCTGCGCGCTCAGGGCAAGGCGATGATCTACATCTCGCACCGCCTCGATGAGATCTTCGAGCTGTGCGATGCCGCGACCATCTTCCGTGATGGCCGCAAGGTCGCCGATTTCGACACGCTGCAGGGCGTGACCCGCGACGAACTCGTGCAGCGCATGGTCGGCCGCGACATCGGCGACATCTTCGGTTACCAGCCGCGCGAGCACGGGGCTGTGCGCCTTTCCGTGAAGGGCGTGTCCGGCCGTGCCGTGCCGCAGCCCATGAGCTTCGACGTCAAGGCCGGTGAAATCGTCGGCTTCTTCGGCCTGGTTGGCGCAGGCCGCTCGGAAGTCATGCGCGTCGTCTACGGCGCCGACCGTCGGCTGGCCGGCGAAGTCAGCGTCGATGGCCGTCCGGTCAAGCCTTCGCGGATCCGCGACTCGATCCGGCATGGCCTGGTGTTCTGCCCGGAAGACCGCAAGGAAGAAGGCATCATCGGCGTGCGTTCGGTAGCCGAGAACATCAACATCAGCACGCGGCGCAACCACCTGACCGCGGGCCTGTTCATCAACGACCGCAACGAAGCGCGCACCGCCGATACCTTCATCGAGCGCCTGCGCATCCGCACGCCGCACCGGCGCCAGGAGATCCGCCTGCTCTCGGGCGGCAACCAGCAGAAGGCCGTGCTCTCGCGCTGGCTCGCCGAGAAGGACCTGCGCGTCCTGATCGTCGATGAGCCGACCCGCGGCATCGACGTAGGCGCCAAGAACGAAATCTACAACGTGCTGTATGAGCTGGCCGGCCGTGGTGTCGCGATCGTGATGATCTCCAGCGAGCTGCCGGAAGTGCTCGGCGTCTCGGACCGCGTCATCACGCTGTGCCGCGGGCGCATCACCGCCGAGTTCAACCGTGGCGAAGCGAACGAACACAACGTGCTCGCCGCCGCGCTCCCCGAAGGCGCCAGCGCCACCCCCATGAGGAATGTTTGAAGCCATGACCGAGACCAATGCCGCTGCCATCGGGGCCACGCGCGAGACGCAGGCCGACCGCCGCCGCGCCCTGCTCTGGCAGATCGTGGATGATTACAGCCTGATCCTGATCTTCATCGCGCTGTTCACCGTGCTCAGCTTCACCGTGCAGTACTTCTTCAGCTGGGACAACGTGGTCGGCCTTGCGCTGTCCGTATCGCAGATCGGCATGGTCGCCTGCACCATGATGTTCTGCCTCGCCTCGCGCGATTTCGACCTCTCGGTGGGCTCGGTCGTCGCCTTCTCCGGCGTGCTCTGCGCGATCGTGGCGAACGCCACCGGCAGCGTCACGCTGGGTATCGCGGCGAGCCTGGCCGCCGGCGCGGCGATCGGCGCGTTCAACGGCGTCGTCATCGCCAAGCTCAGGATCAACGCCCTGATCACCACGCTGGCGACCATGGAGATCGTGCGTGGCCTGGCCTTCATCACCTCGCAGGGCCAGGCGGTGGGCGTGACCAGCGAAGCCTTCTTCACCCTGGGCGCGCTGGAGCTGTTCGGCCTGCCGGTGCCGGTGTGGATCACCGTGGCCTGCTTCGTCGTGTTCGGCGTGCTGCTCAACAAGACAATCTACGGCCGCAACACCCTGGCGATCGGCGGCAACCCGGATGCCGCCCGCCTGGCGGGCGTCGCGGTGGACCGCGTGCGCATCGCCATCTTCCTGATCCAGGGCGCGGTCGCCGCGCTGGCAGGCATCATCCTCGCGTCGCGCATGACCAGTGGCCAGCCCAATGCGGGAGAAGGTTTCGAACTGGATGTGATCTCGGCGTGCGTGCTGGGTAGCGTGTCGCTGATGGGCGGCCGGGCGACGATCAGCGGCGTGCTCGTTGGCGTCCTCATCATGGGCACCGTGCAAAATGCCATGAGCCTCCTGAATATCGATGCCTTCTACCAGTACGTGGTGCGCGGCACGATCCTGTTGATCGCCGTGCTCGTGGACCAGCTCAAGAACCGCAGGCAGTCGCGCTGATGACCGATTCGTTCAAGCCACTTTCCCCGCAACGCCAGGCCCACGCCGAGGGCGTGATCTGGGATGACCTCGCCAACGTGGTGCGCTGGACGGATATCGCTACTTCGCACCTGTACGCTTACGATCCCGCCACGGGCCACGTCAGCGAAGCGAAGCTGCCGGCGCGCGTGTGCTGCTTCGCCCTGACCCACCAGAAGGGCGTGCTCCTGCTCGCGCTGGAGAAGCAGGTGGCGCGCTACGACACCCGCGATGGCACGCTGCACATCCTCGCGGACATCGAACCCGACATCCTGGGCACGCGCGCGAACGATGGGCGCTGCGACCGCGGTGGCAACCTGGTCTTCGGCACGTTGAATGAAGCCGGGCCGGAGAAGGTCGCTTCGTTCTGGCGTTACACCCACGATGGCCGCCTGCACCGCCTGGCACTGCCCAAGGCTGCGATCACCAACAGCATCTGCTTCAGCCCCGATGGCGGCACGATGTATTTCACCGATTCGCCCACCGCGCAGATCATGGCCTGCGATTACGATGCCGCGAGCGGCGAGGTCGACCGCATCCGCGTGTTCACCGAGCTGCGCAGGGGCATGGAACCGGACGGCTCGACGATCGATGCCGACGGCTTCCTGTGGAATGCCGAGTGGGGCGCATCGCGCGTCGCGCGTTACGCGCCCGATGGCCGCCTCGACGCGACCATCGAGCTCCCCGCCCGCCAGCCGAGCTGTGTCACCTTCGCCGGCCCCGCGCTGGACCGCATGGTGATCACATCGGCGTTCAAGTACATCGACGAGGCGGTGCTCGAAGACGAACCGTTGAACGGTGCCATCTTCATCGGCACGCCCCCGCGCGGCCACGGGCTCCCCGAGGCCCGCTACGGACACAAGGTTTAAGCATGACCACGATCACACCCGATCCGCGTACCACCCCGCTCCCCCGCCTCGCCGGCAAGGTCGCCATCGTGACCGGCGCCACCCAGGGCATTGGCGCGGCCACGGCGAAGCTGTTTGCCGCCCATGGCGCCTCGGTGGTGCTCAACGTCCTCGAGGACAACGCGCAGGCCCGCCAGACGCTCGCCGAGCTCAACACCGAACACGCGATGCTGTTCCAGGCCGACGTCACCGACCCGGCGGCGATCCAGCGCATGGTCGATGCGGCGACCGAGCGCTTCGGTGCGCCCGACGTGCTGGTGAACAATGCCGGCATCAACGTCTTCAACGAACCGCTGTCGCTGACCGACGAGGAATGGACGCGCTGCTTCGAAGTCGACCTGAAGGGCGCCTGGAACTGCGCGAAGGCGGTGCTGCCCGGCATGCTTTCCGTGGGCCACGGCAGCATCATCAATATCGCTTCGGTGCACGGCCACAAGATCATCCCGCACTGCTTCCCCTACCCGGTGGCCAAGCACGGCCTGATCGGCCTGACCAAGGCCCTCGGTCTCGAGTACGCCGCGAAGAACATCCGCGTGAACTCGATCTCGCCCGGCCTGGTCCTCACCGCCATCGCCGAGGCCGGCTTCGCTGCCGCGCCGGACCCGGTGGCCGAGCGCCGCAAGCAGACCGAGATCCTGCCGAACAAGCGGATCGGTGAGCCGCAGGAAATCGCGTATACCGCGCTGTTCCTCGCCTCCGATGAGGCTCGCTACATCAACGCCGCCGACATCCGCATCGATGGCGGCCGTTCCCAGCTCTACCACGAGTGAACCCCATGGCCTGGCCTACCGCGCTCCCCCTCATCGCCATCCTCCGTGGCATCACCCCCGATGAAGTCGTCGGCCACGTCGAAGCCCTGATCGAATCCGGCTTCGATGCCATCGAAGTCCCGCTGAACTCGCCCGACTGGCAGCGCAGCATCCCCATGGCGGTGCAGGCCGCGGGTGACCGGGCCCTTGTCGGCGCCGGCACGGTACTGACCCCCGAAGACGTGGACCGGGTCGCCGACCTGGGCGGCACCCTGCTGGTCACCCCGAATACCGACCCCGACGTGATCCGCCAGGGCCGGGCCCGGGGCATGTACACCTCGATCGGCTTCACCACCCCCACCGAGGCCTTCACCGCCCTGAAGGCCGGCGCCCAGTCGCTGAAGCTGTTCCCGGCCAGCGTCTACGGCCCCGCGTACATCAAGGCGATCCGGGCCGTTTTACCCCCGGATATGCCGCTTTTGGCGGTGGGCGGCGTCACGCCGGAAAATGTAGGACAATTCCTCGACGCGGGTTGTATCGGCGCGGGGCTCGGTGGCGATCTGTACAAGCCGGGGCAGCCCGTGTCGCGCACCCGCGAACGCGCAGAAGCCTTCGTCAAAGCCTACCGATCCGTCTAACCGGGCAAAGCATGAAAGTAACCAAGATCACCACGTACCGCGTCGCACCCCGCTGGATGTTCCTGAAGATGGAAACCGACGAGGGCGTGACCGGCTGGGGCGAACCGGTCGTCGAAGGCCGCGCGCGCACCGTGGAAGCCGCCGTGCACGAGCTTTCCGAAATGGTGATCGGCCGCGACCCCTCGCGCATTAACGACATCTGGCAGCAGATGTATCGCGGGGGTTTCTATCGTGGCGGCGCGGTGTTCATGAGCGCGATGGCCGGCATCGACCAGGCGCTGTGGGATATCAAGGGCAAGGTGCTCAACGCGCCGGTGTACGAACTGCTCGGCGGCCGCGTGCGCGACCGCATGAAGACCTATTGCTGGGTCGGTGGCGATCGCCCGGCCGACATCATCGCGCAGATGAAAGAGCGCCTTTCCCACGGCTTCGATACGTTCAAGATGAATGGCTGTGAGGAGATGAGCATCATCGCCTCGAGCAAGCACGTCGATGCCGCGGTGGCGAAGGTCGCGGAGATCCGCGAAGCCTTCGGCAACACCATCGAGTTCGGCCTGGATTTCCATGGCCGCGTCTCGGCGCCGATGGCGAAAGTGCTGGTCAAGGAACTCGAACCGTTCCGCCCGCTCTTCATCGAGGAGCCGGTGCTTGCGGAACAGGCCGAGTACTACCCGCGCATCGCCGCTGCCACGTCGATCCCCATCGCGGCCGGCGAGCGCATGTATTCGCGCTTCGAGTTCAAGGGCGTGCTGGAGCGTGGCGGCATCTCGATCATCCAGCCCGATCTCTCGCACGCCGGCGGCATCACCGAGTGCGTGAAGATCGCTGCGATGGCCGAGGCCTATGACGTCGCCCTCGCCCCGCATTGCCCGCTCGGCCCGATCGCGCTTGCGGCGTGCCTGCACGTCGACTTCGTCAGCTGGAACGCCACGCTGCAGGAGCAGAGCATGGGCATCCACTACAACAAGGGCGGCGAAGTCCTCGACTATGTGCGCAACAAGGAAGCGCTGAAGCTCGACGACGGCGGTTACGCCCAGCCGTTCACCGGCCCGGGCCTCGGCATCGATGTGAACGAAGAGCTGATCATCGAGCGCAGCTGCGAAGTACAGGACTGGCGCAATCCGCTGTGGCGCCACCCGGATGGGTCTGTCGCGGAGTGGTAGGAGCATCGCGCGCAAGCGCGCTCCCACAGGGGTTTCGCTAACGCCGGTGCGTTCGGCTCCGTAGGAGCCCACCCTGTGGGCGACGCCGTTCGCGATGACGCCGCTGGGCCTTATGGTCTTGGGGCGAAAGATGTCGCCCACAGGGTGGGCTCCTACGACGATTTATTAGCGTCGGTTGCGTGGCTCTTTGTGGGAGCGCGCTTGCGCGCGATCGGCATCAAGGACGCGCGTCTCGCCCGAAGCGAGCCCATCCAACCGGTAATCCCCGATCGCTTCGCGGATCAGCCGCAATGTCGGCAAACCCACCGCCGCCGTCATCCGGCGCACCTGGCGGTTCCGCCCTTCCTTCAGCGTGATCCTCAGCCAGGCATCCGGCACCGTCTTGCGAAAGCGCACGGGCGGATCGCGCGGCCATAGCCACGCCGGCTCGTCGATCAGCTCGGCGCCTGCCGGCAAGGTCGGCCCATCGTTGAGCACGACGCCGCGGCGCAGCTTCTCCAGCGCCTCCTCGGTGGGCGTCCCTTCGACCATCACCACGTACGTCTTCGCCTGCTTGTGCTTCGGGTCGGCAAGCCGGTGCTGCAGCACCCCATCGTCGGTGAGCAGCAGCAGGCCTTCGCTATCGTGGTCGAGGCGCCCGGCGGCGTAGACGCCCTTCTGCGTGACGAAGTCGGCCAGCGTACGCCGGCCGGCTTCGTCGGTGAACTGGCACAGCACCCCGAAAGGTTTGTTCAGGGCGACCAGCACGTTACTGCGCGGGCTTCACGAAACGCAGGGTCATGCGGTCGGATTCGCCGATGGCCTGGTACTTCGCCTTGTCCTTGTCGCCCAACTCGAACGTCGGCGGAAGGGTCCAGACGCCCTTCGGGTGGTCGTGGTTGTCCTTCGGGTTGGCGTTGACCTCGCTCTGGCCATCCAGCTTGAAGCCGGCATCGGTGGCGAGCTTGATCACGTAGTCGGTCGGCAGGTAGCCGGTGTTGACCACCTGGTCGAGGGTCTTGCCCTTGTCGGCGCGGTGGTCTTCCACACCGAGCACGCCGCCCGGCTTCAGCACCTTGAAGAACGACTTGAACATCGTCTCGGCGTTGCCGTCGGCAGCCCAGTTATGCACGTTGCGGAAGGTCAGCACCATGTCGGCCGAACCATCCGGGCCGAGCACCGGCTTCTTGTCGTCGAACTCGACCAGCTTCGCGTTCGAGTACTGCTGCGGGGCGAACTTGAACTTGTTCTCGAGCGCGGTCTTGCTCTTCGACCCCGGGGGCACCGCGCCGATGTAGTGACCGTGCGCGTTGAGGTACGGGGCGAGGATCTCGGTGAACCAGCCGCCCGACGGCCAGATCTCGATGACCGTCATGTCCGGGCGGATGCCGAAGAAGGCGAGCGTTTCCTTCGGGTGGCGGTACGCGTCACGCGCGGAGTTCTTCGGATCGCGCCACTTGCCGGCGACGGCAGCGTCGAGCTGGGTGGCGGACGCCTGGCTGGCACTGGCCGGCGGCGTGGCCTGCGCGGGCTGGTCGGCATCCATCGCCATGCTGGCAGCCGGAAGGGAAAGACCGATGAGACCTGCGAGGAGGAGCTTCTTCATGACGGCTACCAGCGTGGGGGACAGGGCACGAAATCTAGCACGGCCCCGGCGCGGCGACGCGTGTCTTGCACTGGCCGTCACGGATGGACGAGCATCATGGGGCTTCCCCCCACAGGGACTACCCCATGCACGTCCCCCCGGCCCGCTTCCTCACGGGCGCCATCCTGCTTGCGCTCGGCGGTACGGCCGCCGCGCAGCAGGCCCAACCGCTTGCGCCCGTCGTGGTCACGGCGACGCGCAGCGCGCAATCGCCTTACGACATTCCCGCCGCCATCGATTCGGTGCGCACGCCGCCCGATGGCACGCTCGACGTCAACCTCTCCGAACGGCTGCAGTCGATTCCCGGCGTCACCGCGCGCGACCGGCAGAATTACGCGCAGGACACGCAGATCTCGATCCGCGGGTTTGGTGCGCGTTCCACGTTCGGCATCCGCGGCATACGCCTGTACACCGATGGCATACCGGCCACCATGCCGGATGGCCAGGGCCAGGTGACCCACTTCAACCTCGATTCGGCCGAACGGGTCGAGGTCCTGCGCGGCCCGTTCTCCGCCCTGTACGGCAATGCCTCCGGCGGCGTCATCCAGCTGTTCACCGCCGATGGCACGACGCCGCCCGAGTGGCGGTTCGGCGTGGCGGGCGGCAGCAATGGCGTCTTCCGTACCTCGCTCAATGCGCGCGGCGTGGAAGGGCCGGTCGATTACAACGTGGACCTGAGCCACTTCCGCACCAGCGGTTACCGCGACCACAGCGCGGCGCGGCGCGAATCCGGTAATGCGAAGCTGGGCTGGAAGATCGATGACGACCGCAAGCTCACCCTGGTGCTCAACGCGGTGGATATTCCGGGGGCACAGGATCCGCTCGGCCTGACCAAGGCCCAGTTCCATGCCGATCCACGCCAGGTCGCCAGCGTCGCGGACACGTTCAACACGCGCAAGTCGGCAGACCAGCAGCAGGCCGGCCTGATCTACGACCAGCGGATCGACAACGCGAACAGCCTGCGCGTCATGACCTATTACGGCCAGCGCACGGTGACGCAGTACCTGTCGATTCCGGTGGCGACGCAGACCTCGCAGCGCGGGAATTCGGGCGGCGTGGTCGACCTGGGCAACGCCTACGGCGGCGGCGATGCGCGCTGGACCTGGCGCGACGACCTGCTGGGCCGGCCCTTCGAGCTTGCTGCAGGCGTGGCATACGACAACCAGCACCAGCATCGCCAGGGCTACAACAATTTCGTCGGCACCACGCTGGGCGTGCGCGGTGCGCTACGCCGCGACGAGATCGACCGGGTATTCGATTTCGACCAGTACGCCCAGGCCACGTGGCGCGTCGCCGATGCGTGGACGCTGATGGGCGGCGTGCGCCACAGCGATGTGCACTTCGACTCGGACGACCGCTACATCGTGCCCGGCAATCCGGACGACAGCGGTTCCGAACGCTATTCGGCTACCACGCCGGTGTTCGGCGTACTGTGGCGCGCCGCCTCCTGGGCCCATGTGTATGCGAACTGGGGCCGCGGGTTTGAAACGCCGACCTTCTCCGAGATCGGCTACCGGGCCGATGGCGGCGCGGGGCTGGCATTCGACCTGAAACCCTCGAAGTCGCGCAACAGCGAGGTCGGCATCAAGCTGCAACCCACGGACGGCATGAAGGCCGGGCTGGCCGTGTTCCGTGCCGACAGCGACAACGAACTGGCGGTGGCGACGAATGTCGGCGGGCGTACCACGTACCAGAACATCGCGCGCTCACGCCGCCAGGGCATCGAGGCGTCGTTCGATGGCACCCTCGCGAATGAACTGCACCTCGTCGCGTCGTACACCCACCTCGAGGCGAGCTTCCGCACACCGTTCCTCACCTGCGTGTCGGCCGGCTGCGCGGCGCCGGATACACCGGTAAGTGCTGGTACGCGTATCCCTGGCGTCCCCCGTTCGATGGGCTACGCCGCGCTGAAGTACGGCGGCGATACCGGCGTGCAGGCAGGGTTCGACATGAATGCGATGGGCGCCACGACGGCGAACGACCTGGGCACGGCCGTCGCACCCGGCTATGCGCTGTTCGGCCTGTCGGGTGGCTACGTGTTCGATGAGGGCCCGTGGCGGGTGAACACCTTCGCCCGCGTGGACAACCTGGCGGACCGGCATGTGATCGGCTCGGTCATCGTCAACGACGGGAACGGGCGGTACTTCGAGCCAGCACCCGGGCGGACGTTCCTGGTCGGTGTGGATGTGACCTGGCGGTAACACCATCGCGCGTAGGAGCCCACCCTGTGGGCGACGCCGTTCGCGAAAGAGCCGCAGGGCCTGAAGCGCACTGGCGAAAGATGTCGCCCACAGGGTGGGCTCTTACGCGATGCGCTCAGGCCGAAATGGCCAGCCGCTCCGATCGGTAAAGCACCGCCGTTGCCCACACCGCCACCGCCGCCGCGGCAAACCCGCCGGCGAGACACAGCCCCAGCTCCTGCCCGGTGATGCCATCGCCGCGCAGCAGCTGCACGATGCCCAGGTTCTGCCCCAGCAGCGGGACCGAGTACATCCACGGTTCCGGCTTCACCGGTATCACCGACAGCAGCGCGCTCGGCAGGATGGGGATGATCATGAGGATCGACAGGTAGGTCTGTGCTTCGCGGTAGCTCTTGGCGAGCGCGGAGACGAACGACTGCAGCGCCGCGAGGAGCACGATGAGCGGCAGCATCAGCAGTACTACCTGCGCGCCGAAGCGGAGCCCGAGGTCGAGCACGATGCCCAGCTTCTCCGTCGGGATGAACCAGGGCGCCGTGGAGAACGCGGCGACGCTCAGCAGCAGGCTGATCACCGAGAACGTGCAGATCGCCGCGAGCTTTCCGGCAAGGATCTTCCAGCGCGCCACGGGATTCACGAACAGCGGCTCCAGCGATTGCCGCTCCCGCTCGCCGGCGGTGAGGTCGATGGCGAGGTACATGCCACCCATGAACACGGTGAGCACGAAGAAGTACGGAAGGAACGAGAACATCAGCGCCGAACGCGACTGCGAGGTGGCCTGGTCGCGGTCCGCCACGTTGACCGGCCAGGCGGTGGAAGGCGACAGCCCGCGTGCGATGAGGCGCATCGCACCTTCGCGGCGCGCGAAGCTCTCGACGACGCTACGCACGCGCGCCACCGTGGTGTTCGCATCCCGCCGCGAGGAGTCGTAGATGACCTCCACCTGCACCGACTGCCCCTTGTTCCAGGCTTTCACGTAATCCGGATCGATGCGGATCACGACATCGGCGCGCATGTCGTGCACCGCGCGCTCGGGGTCATTGATGCCGGGATTCGCATCGATGCCGGCGGCTTTCAGCGCGTTCACGAAGTTGGGGGCGAGTTCCGCCCCGATCACCGGCACGCGGATCGGCTGGTCGGCGCGCGCCAGCTCGCGGTTCACCATGACGTTCATCAGCATGATGAACAGCACGGGCCCCAGCAGCGGCCCAGTGATGAGCGCATTAATCAGCGTTCGGCGATCACGCAGGTTCTCGCGGACTTCTTTCCAGTAGACGGCACGAAAAGCATTCATGCGGCGAGACCCTCGTCGGTACCGATGATCTTCACGAAGGCATCCTCGAGGCTGGCCTGCCCGGTCTTCTCGAGCAGCGCGGCGGGCGTATCGTCCGCGACCACGGTGCCGTGGGCGATCACGACGATGCGATCGCACAGCGCGGCGACCTCCTGCATGATGTGGCTGGAAAACAGCACGCAGCGTCCCTCGGCCTTCAACTGGTGCATGAAGCGGCGCATGGCGCGGGTGGCCATGACATCGAGGCCATTGGTCGGCTCGTCGAGCAGGACATTGCGCGGGTCGTGCACCAGGGCGCGCGCGATCGCCGTCTTCACCCGCTGGCCCTGCGAGAAGCCTTCCGTGCGGCGCGTGGCGATGTCGCGCATCTCCAGCGCATCGATCAACGCTTCGCGGCGCACGCGGATCGCCGCATCGGTCATGCCCTGCAGGCGGCCGAAGTACGTGATGTTCTCGGACGCGGTGAGCCGCTTGTACAGCCCGCGCGCATCCGGCAACACGCCGAGCTGCCGGCGGACGGCCACCGGATCCTGCATCGGATCGATGCCATCGACCAGCACCTGCCCCGCATCGGGCTTCATCAGGGTGTAGAGCATGCGCAGCGTCGTGGTCTTGCCGGCACCGTTCGGGCCCAGCAAGCCGGTGATCTCGCCATCGCGCGCCGTAAAGCTCACGCCGTCCACGGCTTTCACATCGCCGAATGACTTATGCAGGTCCTTTACTTCGATCATGGCGTCGCTCCATTGAAACCGACGAATACGGGGGCTGGCGAAAGCCGCTCGAGGCACTGGCCATCCAGCGCCTTCGCGTCCGCCTTGTCGATGAACTGGTCGAGCAGGCGCGGCATGCAGCCACGCGCGACCACGTTGTGGCCCTGACCCTTCAGGACGAAATGGCGGCCATTCGGCAGCCCCTTGAGCACTTCATCGCCGTAACGCGGGGGCGTCACCGGGTCGAATTCGCCGGACATGAGCAGGGCCGGCACCTGGCTCTTCAATGACTCGTGGAAGTCCGCCGGGCGCGTGCCGTGCGGCCACACCGAGCACGCCGCCTTGAACGCCTCGATCATGTTGTCGCCCAGGATCGTGTCCTTGTCCTGCGGCCGCGAGGTCAAGAGATCCGCATCTTCGGAACAGATCACCGTGTACTGCATGCCGCCGTCCATGGTGTCGCCGAGGTCGCCGGTAAGCAGCTTCGCCTGGCCCAGCAGCGGGCCCACGTCACCTCGCGCGGCGGCGTCGATCGACAGTGGCAGCAACGCCGCCGTCTCCGGCGAGTAAGCGAACATGCGCACCACCGTGGCAAGGATGTACTCGCTCAGCACCCGCTGCGTGCTGGCGTACGTCTGCGGATCGCGGAAGCTCACCTTGTGCGGATTGGCACGCAGCGCATCGCGTAGCTGGTAGAGCGTCTGGTAAGGGTCGGCGAAGCGCGCGCGACAGGCCTCGTCGTTGGCGCAACGGGCGAACTGGGCCTTGAGCGCTGCATCGAGGTTCACCGCGAAGTCTTCGCCGAGGACCAGCGCGTTGGGTGCGATGCCATCGAGCACCAGCGTGCGCACGGCATCGGGGTGGCCCATGGCGTACTGCTGCGCCACCCGCGTGCCGTACGACACGCCCAGGATGTTGAAATGGGGCGAGCCCAGTGCCTTGCGTACGTCTTCGAGATCGGCCACCGCATCCGTGGTCGTGTAGAAACGCACATCGGCATTCGCGGAAAGACCGTCCAGGCAGCGCTTCGTTTCCCTGCGAACGGCCTCCGCATCGACGCCGCGGCTGTCTTCCGAGCCGCCCGGCACGTCATGGTCGTCGCCCTCGCGGCAGCTCAGCGGGTGTGAGCCGCCGGTGCCACGCTGGTCGAGCAGGATGACGTTGCGGTGCGCCAGCACCAGCGCCATGGCCGGCGCGATGCTGGCATAGGTCTCCGTCGCTGCCTGGCCCGGGCCACCGGCGAGGAAAACGACCGGATCGTCCGCGGGCACCTGGGCGCTACTGCGCACGACGGCGAGGCGCATGTCGAGCTTGCGCCCCTCTGGATGCGCACGATCCTCCGGGACCTGGAACGTTGCGCACCATGCCGCGGTGGAAAGCCCGGAATGCGGCTGCCCCAGTTCGCATGGGTGCAGCTCCAGCGTGCCCAGTTTCCAGGTGCGCGGCACGACGGGCGTGGTGTCGGCGACGGGAGCGGTGGCCGGGGCGGCCGCTTCGGCGCGCGGGTGCTTCATCACCTGCCGGCCAGCGAACGCGGCGATAAGGATCACGACGATGGCAACGATGCGACGCGGACGTTTCATGCCTTCATGGCTCCGGCGTGAAGATGGATTCGATGGATAGCGAGAACAGCCCGGCGATCTTGAACGCCAGTGGCAGGCTCGGATCGTACTTGCCGGTCTCGATAGCGTTCACGGTCTGCCGCGACACGTCGAGGTGTTCGCCGAGGTCGGCCTGTGACCAGCCCAGCGCCGTGCGCAGTTCGCGGACCCGGTTATTCATGGCTGCGGTAGTAGAAGCGGATGGCGCACTTGGCCACCCCGAACAGGCCAAGCAGGATCGGGAAGACCCAGACCGCCACCGAGGCACCTGTCGGCTGTTCGAGCACCCTGGCGTTCAGGAGCAGGCCGTAGGTGAAGAAGCCAAACCCGCCGATGCCTCCCGCGATGGCGATCGCCTCCAGGTCGATGCGTCGCTCGAATTCATCCTGGTCGCGGATCACCCGCACCATGGCGCGGATGACGAAGGCGATGGGCAAGGCGGGAAGCAGGGTGACAAGCGTGCGGGCCAGCGTGCCGTCCAGCGACTTCAGCCAGCTGACCGAGGCGAACAGCAGGATCATGTACCCCACCATGGCCGGGAAGAACTCGCGCAGGTAGCGCTTGTGGACCGCACGCATCGCCATGTCAGTGGGCCTCGATGAAAGCGTTGAGCGCCTTGCCGAACGCGGCAGGCTGGTCGAGCATGACATAGTGGCGCGACGGTGCGAGCGCGATCACTTTCGCCTGCGGCGCATCGGCAAGCAGCGACTGGTAGTAGGCCACCTTCTGCTCCTGCGTGATCTTCATCGGACCCATCTGCGAATCCTGTTCGGCGAACGCCGTGATCTCGAGGATCGGTGCTTTCGCGGCCTTCAGGTCGGGGCGGAAATCGGCGCCGGCATCCTCGGCCATGTAGCGTGCGACGGCTTTCTGGTCGCTGCGCGCGTTGAGCGGGGCGACGCGTTCCGCGGTGGCGGCGTCAAGCGTGCCGATGTTCTGCATGTAGGCGAGTTGCTGCGCCTTGAACTCATCGGGCGAGGCGCCTTCGGTTTTCGTCTTCAACTGCGCCGCGATGCCTGCGCGCTGCTCGGGCGTGACCCGCTCCATGCCCGGGAAGATCGGCAGGCCATCGACCGCGACCACGCCGCGGGTCAGGTCCGGGTGACGGCCGGCGAAGCGCAGGGCGAGCGTGCCACCGAGGCTGTGCCCCACGAGGATCGGCTTGTCGATGTGGTTCTGCTCGATGTACTGCGCGAGCGATGCGTCGGCACGGTCCATCCAGTTGCCGTCCGCCGAGGGTGCCGGCGTGCCATCGAAGCCCGCGAGGGTCACGGCGTAGACGACGTGGCGCTTCTCGAGGTCGGCGATGGTGTCCTTCCAAACCCAGGGACCGCCCGCCAGGCCGGGGATCAGGATGACCGGGGTGCCGGAGGTGCCGTGGCGTTCGACCGT
The DNA here is from genome assembly GCF_051958795.1 of Luteibacter sp. Classification (GTDB taxonomy): domain Bacteria; phylum Pseudomonadota; class Gammaproteobacteria; order Xanthomonadales; family Rhodanobacteraceae; genus Luteibacter. The sequence continues at coordinate 17,443 of NZ_JBQCFT010000268.1, forward strand.
CAGCGTCCCGGCCTGGACGGCGTGGTTCGCGGCAGAGGCGGTGGCCGGGGTAGCGGCGTGCAGGGTGGAGGCGGCGCAGGCGGCCATCAGCAGGGCGGCGGCGCGCAGGACGATGCGGTACGACATGTTCGAACCCCTTTCGTTGGCGTGGAGCGTGTCAAGCACGCTTGACAGCATCCTGCCCCCGGCCGCGTCGCATGTCAAGGATGCTTGACATCGCATTT
>NZ_JBQCFT010000269.1:0-2579 GCF_051958795.1 Luteibacter sp.
AGCACCGACTACACAATCTACCGCCTGGCTCTTGTAGGACCGCGCTGTGGGAGGTTGCTTGCAGGGTATGGTTGCTCGCGACATCCCCCATCGCGCGCATGCGCGCTCCCACAACGGGTGCGCTGGCACAACAGGCTTTAGCGCCTGCCGATGCTTGACGACACTTCCCAAAGATCGACACCACCATCGCGCGCGTGCTGGTCGATCTCAGCGAGTTCTTCCTTGCTGAAAGCCAGGTTCTTCACGGCATCCAGCGAGTCGTCCAGCTGCTCCACGGTACGCGCGCCGATCAGCGAGGACGAAACACGCGGATCGCGCAGCGTCCAGGCGATCGCCATCTGGGCCAGGGTCTGGCCGCGCTTCTCCGCCATGCCGTTCAATGCGCGGATGTGCTTGAGGTTCTCTTCGCTCAGCATCCCCTCGTTCATCGAATCGCCGCGCGTCACGCGGGCATCGGCCGGGATGCCGTTGAGGTACTTGCTGGTCAGCATGCCCTGGGCCAGCGGCGAGAACGCAATGCAGCCGGTGCCGAGCTCGCCCAGCGTATCCAGCAGGCCGTGCTCGATCGTGCGGTTCAGCATCGAATAGTTCGGCTGGTGGATGAACAGGGGCACGTTCTCTGCGGCGAGGATCGAGGCTGCTTCGCGGGTGAGCTCCGGCGAATACGACGAGATGCCGACGTACAGGGCCTTGCCCTGGCGGTGCAGGTGCACCAGCGCGTTCATGGTTTCGTCGAGCGGCGTATCCGGATCGACGCGATGCGAATAGAAGATATCCACATACTCGAGGCCCATGCGCTTCAGGCTCTGCTCGCAACTAGCGATCAGGTGCTTGCGCGTGCCCGTGGGGCCGCCATAAGGGCCGGGCCACATATCCCAGCCGGCCTTGCTCGAAATGACCAGCTCATCGCGGTGCGTCGCGAAGTCCGCGGCGAACCAGCGGCCGAAGTTTTCCTCCGCCGAGCCGTACGGCGGGCCGTAATTATTCGCGAGATCGAAGTGGGTCACGCCACGATCGAACGCACGGCGCAGGATGGCGCGCCCGGTCTCGAAGCGATCGACGCCACCGAAGTTCTGCCACAGGCCCAGCGACACCGCGGGCAACACCATGCCACTACGGCCAACACGGCGATAAGGCATGCGCCCGTCATAGCGGGACGGATCAGCGACAAAGGTCATGGGGATTCCTTGGCGTGGGGATGTGAGGGGTATGTGATCATCCGATGGTAACGGGTTATACGCTGCATACCATCGTTTAAAGGTACTTGCGCCACGCCGCGAAAGGCCCAACCCTGCGAGCAACCTTTTCGAACAGGGAGTTTCCCATGGCTAACCCCGTCCTCTTCTCACCGGGCCACGTGCGTGGCCTTGAGCTGGCCAATCGCATCGTCATCGCCCCGATGTGCCAGTACTCCGCCGTCGATGGGCGGATGAATGACTGGCACCTCATCCACCTGGGCCAGCTTGCGATCTCCGGGGCAGCGCTGCTTACGATCGAGGCCACCGCGGTGTTACCCGAGGGCCGGATCACCTGGGCTGACGTCGGCCTTTACGACGATGCCACCGAGGAAGCGATGCGCCATACGCTGGAGGGTGTGCGGCGCTGGTCGGATATCCCGATCGTGGTGCAGCTGAACCATGCGGGGCGCAAGGCATCGACCGATACGCCGTGGGTCGGCGGCGCTCAGATTCCGCCGGGCACCGAGCGCGGCTGGCAGACCGTGGCGCCCTCGGCGATCCCGTTCCAGGAGGAGCAGAACCCGCCGCTCGCGCTTGACCGGGACGGCTTGGAGCGGATCAAGGCGGCGTTCGTCGAAGCGGCAGGGCGCGCTGTGCGCATCGGCCTGGATGGCGTGCAGCTACATGGCGCGCACGGTTATCTCCTGCATCAGTTCCTTTCGCCGCTTTCCAACCAGCGTACCGATGAATATGGCGGCTCACTCGAGAACCGCATGCGTTTCCCGCTGGAAGTGTTTGATGCTGTAAGGGCCGCGTTGCCGGCCGATAAGCTGCTGAGCATGCGCGTATCGGCCACGGACTGGGTCGAAGGCGGCTGGGACCTCGAGCAGACCATCGCCTTCGCCAAGGCCCTCGAGGATCGTGGCTGCGATGCGGTCCATGTGTCGACGGGTGGCCTGCATCCGGCGCAGAAGATCCCCGTGGGTCCGGGCTACCAGGTGCCGTTCGCCCGCGGGGTGAAGCAGGCGGTGAAGATGCCGGTCGTCGCGGTGGGCCTGATCACCGAACCCGAACACGCGGAGGCCATCCTCGCCAATGGCGATGCCGACATGATCGCGCTGGCCCGCACCATCCTCTACGACCCGCGCTGGCCGTGGCACGCCGCCGCCCAACTCGGCGGCCAGGTCAGGGCACCCAAGCAGTACCTCCGTTCGCAGCCCTCTCGGCATCGGCACCTGTTCCATACCGATGCGGCGATGAAGGCTGAGGCGCAATGGGTGCGCGGGGAGGACTGGCGCTACGTGTGACCACTCCGGCCCCTGTGGGAGCGGGGGGGGCGCCGGGGGGGGGTGGCCCGCCCACCCCACCCCCCCCACACCGCCCCCCACAACACGCCCCGCC
>NZ_JBQCFT010000270.1:0-18670 GCF_051958795.1 Luteibacter sp.
CGCGCTTGCGCGCGATCGGCTTGCCGCGAGCACCCATCGCGCGCAAGCGCGCTCCCACAATGTCGTTACTCCAATCGGCTTTTCGCATGACTGAACGCCCCCGCCCGAATGCGCTTGCCTGGCTCTGGCTCACGCTGGGCCTGATCGTGGCCGACCAGCTCACCAAGTGGTGGGCCCTGGTCGCGTTGCAGCCTGCGGAGACCCCGCACCCGGTGATCCCCGGGTTCCTGTACTGGACGCTGACGTTCAATACCGGTGCGGCGTTCAGCTTCCTGGCCAACAGCGCCGGCTGGCAGCGCTGGTTCTTTGCCTTGCTCGCCGTGACCATCAGCGCCGTCCTGGCGACCTGGCTGGCCCGCACCCCGCGCCGCGACTGGCGTACCGCGGCACCGCTGGCGATGATTATCGCCGGAGCACTCGGCAATCTCATCGATCGGCTGTACGCCGCGAAAGTCACGGATTTCATTTCCGTGTACTTCGGCAGCTACCCGTTCCCGGTGTTCAACGTGGCGGACTGCGCGATCTCCGTGGGCGCCGCCGGCCTGATCGTGTTCAGCCTGTTCCAGCCCAACCCCAAAAAGGCCTGAAGCCGCCCATAAGTCTGTGCGAGCGCGCTTGCGCGCGATACCCGGCATGGACCGCGGACACCCCCATCCCGTGCGATAATCCCCGGCATGGATATCATCCTCGCCAACCCCCGCGGCTTCTGTGCCGGCGTCGATCGCGCCATTGCCATCGTGGAGCGCGCGCTCGAATCGTACGGTGCGCCGATCTACGTCCGCCACGAAGTGGTACACAACCGCTACGTGGTCGAGCGCCTGCGCGCCGATGGCGCCGTGTTCGTCGAAGAGCTCGACGAGGTGCCGGATAACTCCACGGTGATCTTCAGCGCGCATGGCGTGCCCAAGGCCGTGCGCGAGGAGGCCGACCGTCGCGGACTGCGCGTGTTCGACGCTACCTGCCCGCTGGTCACCAAGGTGCACATGGAAGTCGCCCGCCTGGGCCGCGCCGGCCACGACGTGATCCTGATTGGCCACGCCGGCCACCCGGAAGTCGAAGGCACGATGGGGCAGTGGAACCGGGCCAATCCGGGCAATATCTACCTGGTCGAATCGGTCGAAGACGTCGCCGAGCTGGTGCCGGTACAGCCGGACAAGCTGGCCTTCGTCACCCAGACCACGCTTTCCGTGGATGACACCATCGCGATCATCAACGCCCTGCGCGCGAAGTTCGCTTCGATCGAAGGCCCGCGCAAGGACGATATCTGCTACGCCACGCAGAACCGCCAGGACGCGGTGCGCCGTCTCGCCGACGCCGTGGACCTGGTGCTCGTGGTGGGTTCGATTAACAGCTCCAATTCGAACCGCCTGCGTGAGCTGGCGGAAAAGCAGGGCGTCCCGTCCTACCTGATCGATGGCGCGGAGCACATCGAGAAGGCCTGGATCGATGGCAAGGCCCGTATCGGCGTCACGGCGGGCGCTTCGGCCCCCGAGAAGCTGGTGAAGGAAGTCATCGCTCGCCTGCAGTCCTGGGGCGCTGGTGACGTGCGTGAGCTCGATGGCGAGGCCGAGAACATCACGTTTGCCCTGCCGAAGGAACTCCGCCTGGCCTCCTGAGGCCTTGCGCAGGGGGCTCGCGTCCCCTAGAATTCCGCGTCTCGCCGGAATAGCTCAGTTGGTAGAGCGCGTCATTCGTAATGATGAGGTCGTAGGTTCGATTCCTATTTCCGGCACCAAACACTTCCCCGATTGCCGTGGCGCGTTCGTGGAAGCAACGGAAAAACCCGCTGACGCGGGTTTTTTTTGCCTGTCAGATCTGCATGGACCATGTGGGAGCGCGCTTGCGCGCGATCCCGGTGCCTCAGTCAAGCGGCAGCACGCGCCTCCAATGCCAGGTAACGCAGCCCGATCGACAACGCCATGTCGTAGCCCGCCGCCGCATCGCCCGGCACGACCACGCTTACCAGTGACGGATGCCCCGGCGCGAGCGCGGAAGCATCCGCTTCCCTGCTGTCACGGTGGATCTCGATGTAAGGCACGGGCAGGGAGGAAAGGGCCTCTCGCACGCCAGCCACCTGGCTGGGCGGCACCCCGTTGGCATCCACGTCGAGCAGGACGAGCTCGGCATCGTTGCCGGCGCCCAGGCAACTGCCCAGTTCGGCAAAGTCCCTGCAAGGCCGCCAGCACAGGTCCACGCCAGCCGACTGCGCACGCTCCCACAGCCGGCACATGGCGGCGTCCGCCAGCGGGGTTGCCTGTGCATCGCCGCGGGGGCCCGTGATCACGAGGATCGACATCGTCGCAGTTCCCATGGAAAGGTGCGGCCAGTATCTTGGCGTCAGGCGTAAAAACGCTGCCCGGCTTGGGCGGTTTTCGGGTAATGCCTGCGTAAAGACATTCGCGAGGGATGCATGCAAGCGACACGAGATAAGGCGATCGATACGGCGCGCCTGCGCCTTGATCGGATGGAGCCGGGTGACGCACCCGTATTGTTTGCTTATCGGGGGGACGATGCCGTCGCCCGCTACCAGGGCTGGAAACCGGCCAGCCTGGCCGAGGCGGAGGCGTTCATCGCCGGGCAGGCCGACCTGGCGTTCCCCACGAAGGACGCTTGGTGTCAGCTCGCCGTCCGCGACCGGGCCACCGGTGAACTCGTGGGCGACCTTGGCGTGCATTTCCCGGCATCCACCAGCGACGCCATCGAGTTCGGCGTCTCGCTGCGTCCGGACAGGCAGGGCAGGGGCTATGCCCGCGAAGCCATGGCGGCCATGCTCGAGATGGCCTTCGGCGAATGGGGCTACCGCCGTTCGGTAGGCTCGGTCGACCCGCGCAACGTGGCCAGCATCGCACTGCTGCGGTCACTGGGTTTTCGCCAGGAGGCCCACCACGTGGAGAGCTATTTCTTCCGGGGCGAATGGGTGGACGACGTCATTTACGCCATGCTGGCGCGCGAATGGCGGCGGCCTGGCTGAACCGCTGCCGGTGTTTTGCCTGAAATGTGCAGGCTCCGGGCGCGCTGGAACACAGGGCATTCATCCGGGTGATCCCTACACTGGCTGCTACCGGTCGGACGGGCGGCGCCGGGTAACCCAACTCGAGTAAACGAACGCCATGGATCACCCAGTTCACCACTACAGGGGCTATGAAATCCTCTGCAGCCGCTCCGGCTACACCATCCTGCAAGGCGGCATCGAAGTGCTGAGCATGGGGACGGGCAATGCTGACACCCTACTCGCCGACTGCGAGTCCACCGACGACTTCCTGCCGCACGCCAGGCTGGCGATCGATAAAATGATCGGCGAAAGGGCCTGAGTTCAGGCGGCGCTGGCCAGACGGGCCAGGGCCGACGGGGTCGGAGGGGGCAGATGGGCGAGGGCGCCTGCCGGCAGGTAGCGCCAGTCGGCCAAGCGGCGGGGGAGCCGGGTGCCCGGTATGTTATCGCGAAGGTATTGCACGGCAGCTTCCGCCGACTCGAACCGACCCAGTTCTTCATCGGCGCGCAGGGTGCGCCAACGATGCCCATGCCTGACGATGCGGAAAAGGGCGTCGTGGGTAGCGTGTACGTACTGGGCTTGCACGGTCGGGGCACTCGAGCGGGATAGCGGCATCATCCGGTCGGCGGATGACCGTGCCGTGATACCGCGGTGACTCCCGCGTGGCGCGTTCAGGGAGCCGGCGTCGTCAGAACGCGGCTGAATGTGTCGTTCACTTCACCGCAGTACGTCTGGCGAAGTTCGGCCGTATCGCCGTTGTTAGTGGTGCTGGTCCGTGTATACAGCTGGCGCGAAGCCGCCTCACCCCGGATGAAATCCGCGGAGGTCGAGGTGCCCGGCACGAAGCGATCGAGTGCCTGGCGGAAAGCATCCACGCGTGAACCCGGGGTACCGCAGAGCAGGCTGGCGAATCCCGCGGCCCGGCCGGCTTCCTCGGCGGTTGTGTTCGGCAGTGCGTTGGCTGCGCTGGCAAGCCCCGGCAGGGCCAGGGTGGCGGCGACGATGGCAAGGCGAAGCTGGCGCATGGTTTTTCCCGGATGGAGTGAACGTTCGGTGGCTGGACGGCCGCCGCGCCATCCTAGCGTGTCGGGTGCCTCTATAGCCCTTCGCCGACCCACCGCTTATCGCGAGGATGGCGCCGTTCGTCGGCCGGCGCTGGATTGTGCGAAGCGTGCCGGTAGCCTACGGACAGGGAGAACCAGAGGGGAGCCCACGTGGCCACGATCCAATCCCGCCGCGCGTCGCGCGGCGTGTCGCTTATCGAAGTGCTCATGGCCGTCCTGGTCTTCAGCATCGGGCTGATCGGCCTTGCCGGCCTTCTGGTCGTGGCGACAAAGTCGAACCAGCAAGCCTTCACGCGCACCCAGCTGACCTTCCTGGCCAGCAGCATGGCCGATCGCATGCGCGCCAATCCCTACGGCCTGTGGTCGGGTAGCTATGACGCCACCTATCCCGTCACCGGCACCATGCCCAAATGCGATAACACGGCGGCGTGCAAGCCTTCCGACGTGGCGCTCCGCGATCAACTGCTGTGGAGCGCCCAGTTGCAAACGTTCCTGCCTGGCCTGGGCAAAACCACCATCGCCTGCGACACGTCGGGCGTCAGCTTCACGCCTTCCGCTGACCAGTTCTCAAAGCGGCCGCCGTACAGCGGTCTATGCACCATGACCGTGACCTGGGCAGAGCGCGGCTATGGCACATCCGACGATCGTTCTGATTCGTCGAACCTGCAGTCCTTCACCTGGGTCTTCGAGCCATGAGTATCCACGGCATTCGTCGTGCAGCCGCGCGCGGCGTCACCCTGATCGAACTGATGGTTGCCCTGGTGCTCGGCGTCATCGTGGCGGGCGGCATCGTGACGCTGTTCCTTTCCACCTCCAGCAGCAACCGCGTGCAGACGCAGCTAGCGCGCATGCAGGAAGACGGCCGGTTCGCCATCGGCAAGCTCAACGACGACCTGAGCATGGCCACGGGCATGTATTGCAACAACACCGGTGGCCTTGCATCACTGAAATCGGGAACAGGGCTGTATCTCGACGGCCTGCTTGCGCCGCGTGTCCAGGCCAAGAACCTGATTGACGCGCTGTACGAGAATACGACCAAGTGGGGCGCGACCTCGGGTACGAACACGTACCCCGCCGCCCCGACGGCCAGCTATCAGATGCCCTCGTTCATGTTCATGCGCGGGTACAACTGCACCGGCACCGCGGCGTGCGCACCGCTGCTGCCGACCACGTTCCTTGGCGGTTCCCTGGATACCGTGGGCACCAACGTCGGCAACCGCGTCAAGGGTACCGACGTGCTCACCGTTCGCTATCTCGACGCCTCGCGTGGCTGGCGGCTTGGTGGTAACAACGTAGCGGTCGCGAATACCGACGTGACGGGTACGTTGAAGGAGATCGACCTCAACCCGACGTCCAGCGAGCTCCCGGTCAGCGCATTCAAGGGCAACCTCGCCTTGATGGCCGACTGCGCCAGTGCGCAGGTATTCGCCGTGACCGGAGCCGGCACGGGCGTGCTGGTTCCGGACGCTTCCAATAACTTCGAGGCGCCGCTCGCGCAGCAGCCGCTGTCGGCACCGCGGCTGTTCGATTTCCAGAACGACATGCAGAACGTGACTTACTACGTGCAGGTGGTGAGTGACGATGGCACCAACGCGGGTGTCAAGACGGGCGCCCTCATGCGCCGGGTCAACGGCCCCGCGACCAACCAGCCCGACGAGGAATTGATCCGGGGCGTGGAGCGCCTGACGTTCCGTTACGGTATCGAGGATTCGACCGGCGGTGTCCGGTTCCTCACGGCCAACCAGGTTGATTCGCGTCTCGGCAATACGATCAGTTGCCCGCCGACCGCAAAGAGCCTCGGTATTACCGATGCTGGCTGCCTGTGGCGCGCGGTGAAGAGCATCGAGGTGTCGGTACTGGTTTCCAGCCAGGTCGTGATCGCCTCGACGACCACGCCAGAGACGGCGTTCCTCTATACGCCTGACCAGGCCGGCACTACGTTCGCGCCGGTGTATCCGACCGAGACCGACACCACGAAGCTTGCGATCCGGCCGGCTACCCAGGGCTTCGCCGAGCAGCGTCTCCGCCGCCAGTTCACCTCACTGGTGATGCTGCGTAACTACAACCCGTGAGGCAGGGCGTCATGACCACCAAGATTCGTATGAAACGTCCGTTCCTCGCGGGAAAGCATGGACAGCGGGGTGTCGTGCTTGTCGTGGCACTTATCTTCCTGCTGCTTATCACGATCCTCGCGGTATCGGCCTCGGGTACGTCGCTGCTGCAGCTTCGCCTTTCCGGTGGCTTGCGCAGCTCGCAGCTTGCCGATCTCGGTGCTGAATCCGCGCTGCGCGGAGCCGAGTGGCGGCTTTGGACTGCCAGCAGCCTCAATCCCATCGCGTGCACCACCAACGGTCCGGCTTGCTTCATCTACGACCCGGTCAACCCGAACGCGACGGTTGAGAGCTTTCGAAGCAAGCCGGGTTGGGTCGATGACAGCAGCGGCGATGACAGTGGCACCGGCGGTGGCACCAAGTACAAGTCAGGGGTGATGAAAACAGCCAGCACTGACGGCTCGTTCAAGCTGGCGCGCGACCCGCTGTACATCATCGAGGATATGGGCCTCGAGTTGCCGGCCGGGTCGGGCACGCAGCACGAATCCGGCCAGTCATCACCTGGCACTGGCAACACCAGTACGGACAGCCACATCTATCGCATCACGGCGCGCGCAGCAGGGGCAAACCCGAACACCGTTCGCGTGATCGAAACGACCTTCGCGGCCAAGGCCAATTGAGAGCTGCCCCATGAGTGCATCCCAACGTTCCCTCTCATTCCTGGTCGCCTTCGCGCTTGCCGCCACGGGTGGTTACACCGGCATGGCCGCCGCGAAGACCACGGACCTGTCGACCACACCCCCTGACCTGACGACGTCGGTGGCGCCGAACGTGGCGATCACGTTCGACGATTCGGGCTCGATGCAAAGCTACTACATGGGCGACAACCGCCCGTTCGACGGCGGCGGCTGGGATAGCAGCAAGCCGTGGATGTGCGCGGGCGTGATCGATCCGCGCGCAGCGGCTGGAACCAAGCTCGCCCAGGCGATGAACGGCGTGTACTACAACCCGAACATCAAGTACACGCCGCCGGTTTACGCGGACGGCACGTCGTTCCCGAACGCTGCCTCCAATGCTGATGGCTCGTTCAAAAGCCTGAACTACGTGTGGTTCAACGGTATCGACGTAAATCGCAAGGCGAACGCGGTAATACCGAATGCAACGGGTTCGACGCTGAGCAATCGCAACAGCCAGGGTGATGCATACGATAAGCGTGTCGATGACATGACAGGCGCCGATAAGGACACGCGCTGGGCATGCACCAGCGGCCAGAAGAATCCGTTCGATACAAAGACGGTGGACGCCGGCGATGGCAAAAGCAAACCCAATGGCGGCCCTTACTACTGGCGTCTGAAATCCACCGCATCGGCGGTCAATACCGACAAGTCGATGAATACGTCCGTATTGTACGACTCGAACAACTGGGAGCCGGTGGCTGTTCCCGCTGACCAGTACCAGAACTTCGCGAACTGGTTCGCGTATTACCGCACGCGCAACATGATGACGCGCACGACCCTGTCGCAGGCATTCTCGAAGATCGGTAACTCGATCCGCATTGCCTGGCAGAACATGGCGAACCAGCGGGATACCGGCGACTCACGCAACCTGGATACCCGCTTCGGTACGACGGCCGTCCTCATGGATATTGGTGCGTTCGATTCGTCCGTGCGCTCCGACTTCTACGACTGGATGTTCCAGGTGGTGGGCGGCAACAGCACGCCGGCGCGCGCCGCGACGATCCGTGCGAGCAACATCTTCCGGCAGAAGCTGACCAAGGATGCCAACGACCCGTACTGGAATGGCAAGACGGCAGCAGCGGATACAGCGGACCTGACTTGCCGCAAGAACTTCCACATGCTGGTGACCGATGGTTACTGGAACGAAGGTGATCCGGGCCTGCCGGGCGCCGGCGGCAGCGGCGCGGTGGCCATGAGCGGCAGCACAAATACCGCGACGGTATCGCAGACGCTGCCGGACGGGACGGCGTACAACCCGAGTGCGACGACCTCGGCGATCTATAGCAACGTCGCTGGCGGTGCGTACAACTCCTCGATGGCGAATATCGCATGGTTCTTCTGGGCGACTGATGCCCAGCCTGGCCTGACCGACGGCGTAAAGCCCTACTGGAAGGACCTGACCTCGGCAACGACGGTCGACCCCAAGAATCCGGGTGCCAACCCCGATGTCTACTGGAACCCATCCAACGACCCGGCAAAGTGGCAGCACATCTCACAGTTCTACGTGACCCTGGGCGTCGCCGGCACCCTTGCATACCCAGACGACTATGCGTCGCTCCTCGCTGGCACGAAGCAGTGGCCGCAGCCCTCGAACAACTCCGCACCGGCGGTTGACGATACCTGGCATGGCGCGATCAACAGCCGCGGCGGTTTCTTCAACGCATCCAACCCGGCGACGCTGGTCAACAGCCTGGTCAGCATCATCAACTCGGTGATCGCGACTTCGACCAGCGCGGTCTCGGCGTCGCTCAACACCGGCGTGATCGGGGATAACGCAGTCACTTACGTGCCGTCGTTCTCGTCAACCGACTGGTCGGGCACCCTGCAGGCGTACACGATCAACAGTGCTGGCGTGCAGGGCACGTTGCTTTGGGATGCGGGCAAGCAGCTGACTGAGCGTACGGATGCGCGCATGATCGCCACGTGGAACGGTACGACGGGCGTTGATTACCAGTACTCGAACCTCGGCGCGACCGAAGCGGCCATCATGAACACCTCCGATGGCACCGGTGCATCGGGCTCGGCGGATTCGCTGGGCCTGAACCGCGTGAACTGGGTCCGTGGATCGCGTACGGACGAAGGCAACCTGTTGCGTGCCCGCAGCACGCTACTTGGCGCCATCATCAACGCACAGCCGGTCTACACCAGCTACCCGTCCAGCGGTTATCGCGACTACTTCCCGCCCTCGGCCGATGGCACGAAGGCGCCGGAAACCGTCGCCTATACAGCGGATGCCACGAAATCCTATTCCCAGTACGTGTCGGACAACCTCAAGCGGGTCCCGACACTTTGGGTGGCCGCGAACGATGGCATGGTCCACGGCTTTGACGCCGCGCTGGCCGGCGCGCCTTCCGCCAACCCCGGTCGAGAGCGCTGGGCCTATGTGCCCGCTGCATCCGCGCGCAATCTTCAGGCCTTTTCGAAGAAAGAGAATTTTGCCTACGCGCCGACGGTCGACGCCACGCCGATCTATCGCGATGTGTATTTCTCGACAGGTTCGACGCAGGGCTGGCACACGATCCTGCTGGGCGGCCTGCGCCTTGGCGGTCGCGGTGTCTACGCCCTGGATATCACGAACCCGGCGGCGACCTCCTCGGCCGATGCGGCATCGAAGGTTTTGTGGGAGTTCAACAGCAGCACGCCGGGCAACGCCAACTCGGCGAAGGGTGGTGCGCGTCTGGGCTACACCTATGGCCAGCCTAACGTCGGGCGCCTCAGCAACGGCAAGTGGGTCGTGCTGGTCCCGGCCGGCTATTTCCCGCTGGATGCGCTGAATCCGGACAGCAAGGTGCCCGAGGCTTCCGCCGTGCGCACGTCGCTGTTTGTCCTGGATGCGCAGACCGGTGCGATCCTCAAGGAATTCCGTACGCCGAGTACCTACGGTGGTGCCACGATTTCGAGTTGGGGTCTCTCCACCCCTGTGCTGGGTGACTACAACAACGACCAGATCGACGACGTCGCTTTCGCTGGCGATCTTGCGGGCAACCTGTGGCGCTTTGACTTGCGTAACCTTTCCACGGGAACGGTCGACCTGGTGTACAAGCCGACCGACGATTCCCCCGCGGGCACCAAGGCGCTCACCAATGCAGACCAGCCGATCACGGTGATGCCGCGCCTGTTCCCGGACCCCACCTCGCAGTCGTTCATCGTGTTGTTCGGCACGGGCAAGTTCATTGGCTCCGACGACCGCACGACCACGGATGCGAAGACGCAATCGGTGTATGGCGTGCGCGATCCGGGCCCTGGCAAGACGACAGGGCTGCCGTGGACGCGCAGCAACCTGGTGCAGCAGGTGATGGTCGAGGATTCAGCGGGTAACCGCGGGCTTACGTCGAATGCGGTACCGACGCCGACGCTGGTTGGCGGGTGGTACTTTGACCTCAATATCTCCGGCGTGCTCGGCGAGCGGGTGGTCGTGACCCCAACGGCGCTCTTCAATACCAACCGCGCGATCATTACCACACTGATCCCGACAACCGCGGACCCTTGCAACCCGGGCCGCGTGGGCGCGCTGCTCGTGATCGATGCCACAACCGGTGGCGCGGGTGCGGGTGTGAGCGGTACCGGCTCGTTTGGTTCCACGTCCTATTCGATCACCGGCTACCGCATTACCAACGCACCGTCGAATGGCACACTGCCTGTGGCAACTTCGGCCGGCGGGGCGTCGGGAGTTATTCCGGGCATCGGGCGAGGCACAAGTGGCAGTACATCGGGCGCAGGCCTCGACATGCTGATCTGGCGCCGCCGTTCCTGGAGGATCCTCAATGACCACTAATTCCCGAAGCTCTCGTGGTTTCACGCTCCTTGAGCTGATGATCGTCGTCGTGGTGATGGCGATCCTGGCGAGCATCGCTATCACCCAGTACTCGCGCTATGCGTACCGGGCGCGGCGTGCCGATGCGAAGGAGTTGCTCCTGCGCGTGGCGAATGCGCAGGAGCGTTACTACTCCACGTTCAATACCTACGCCGCCGATCCGGTCACGGGGGCCCTCAAGCTCGGGAGCGCGAATTCCGAGCGCGGGTATTACACGGTCACGATTACGGGCGACAACCTGACCAAGGCGTTCACCGCCACGGCGAACGTCGTCGCCGGCGGTGCCCAGGCAAAGGATGTGTGCGGCGCGCTGAGTATCGATTCGAGTGGCGTCAAACTTCCTGCTGCCAGTGACGCGACGAAGAACTCGAACGGGCTTTGCTGGTAATGGCACGAGGAATTCCCATGCGCATGCAATCGCGGATCAAGGGCCTGTCGCTCGTTGAACTGATGGTGACGATTCTCGTGATGGCCATGCTCATGGCGTACGCCGTGCCGCGCTTTCGCGATGTGCTGGCCCGGGGTAGCGTGGCCAGTACGACAAACAGCTTCACGGCTGATGTTCAGTTCGCACGTGGCCAGGCGGCATCGCAGCACCGGTTCGTGTCGATCTGCCGCAGCACGACCGGCACGACCTGCGCGGAAGTCACCAGCGGCGCATTCGATTACGACATGGGCTGGATGGTCTATTCGTACGATGTCACGACCGATGGCCCCAACCAGCCCTATTCGACGACGAAGGGCAATATGGACATCCTGCGTTACACGCCGCGGGTAAGGGGGGTCTCCCTTCGCTCCTCGGATGGCAAGCTGTTCACCTTCGACCAGACGGGCCAGTTCGTGACGAGTACGGGTCGCACCCAGCTGTCGTTCGTTGCCTGCGCCCGCACCCCGCAGGAACTGGACACCGACCATCTGGGCGTGAACGTCAGTGGCATGCAGGGCTCGCTGGTCACCCTTCGACCGACGGGGTCCATGACGGTGGTTCCGCTGCCGCTGACCTCATCCTGCCTCCTCTGAGCCCCGTTGACGGCCGGGGAGGGACCCCGTAAAATGCGCGGCTCGATGGGCGGTTAGCTCAGCGGTAGAGCACTGCCTTCACACGGCAGGTGTCACAAGTTCGATCCTTGTACCGCCCACCATCGAATCCTTGAAAACCCGGCCTCGCGCCGGGTTTTTTTTTCCCGCCGTTCCCTAAGCCCCGGGGAAGGCGCCAGCCCTTAGAATCGCCGGACGCACGCCCCAGGACATCGCCATGCACGAAGCCCTCACCGAGCTCCACCTGATCACCCTTACCCCGTGGAAGATCATCGGCCTTATCGGCACCTTGCTCTTCACCGCGCGCTGGTTCGTCCAGTTCTACGCCACGAAGAAGAACAAGAAGGTCACGGTACCCATGTCGTTCTGGTACCTGTCCGTCAGCGGCAGTGTCCTGACCCTGGCCTATTTCATCTGGGGCAAGAACGATTCCGTCGGCATCATCCAGACCGCCTTCCCGATGCTCGTGTCCTTCTACAACGTGTTCGCGCACCTGAAGAACAAGGACAACCAGGAAACGGTGAAGCCGGGCGGCCCGGAAGAAACCTGACCGCAGCCCGCGTAGGAGCCCACCCTGTGGGCGACGCCTTTCGCGAAAGCGCCGCAAGAATTACGAACGTCATCGCGAAAGATGTCGCCCACAGGGTGGGCTCCTACAGGCGAGGCACTCAATCCGGGTCGTAGTCCAGGTTGGTGGCCAGCCAGCGTTCGGCTTCCTGGCGGTCCCAGCCCTTGCGCTTCGCGTAGTCGTCGACCTGCTCGCGGGTGAGGCGGCCGACCACGAAGTACTGGCTGTCCGGGTGTGAGAAGTACCAGCCAGAGACGGCGGCCGTGGGGTACATGGCCATGCCTTCGGTGAGTTCGACGGTGGTGTGCTTCGTCGCATCGAGCAGCGCGAAAAGAGTGCGCTTCTCGGTATGCTCGGGGCAGGCCGGATAACCGGGGGCAGGGCGGATGCCCCGGTACGATTCGTTGATCAGTGCTTCGTTATCCAGCGCCTCATCCGGCTCGTAACCCCAGAATTCCTTACGCACACGCTCGTGCATGCGCTCGGCAAAGGCTTCGGCCAGTCGATCCGCCAATGCCTTCAGCAGGATCGCCGAATAATCATCGTAGGCGGCTTCGAACCGCGCCACATGGGCGTCGATGCCGATGCCGGCAGTGACCGCGAAGCCGCCGACCCAATCCTGCACGCCGCTGGTTTTGGGCGCGACGAAATCCGCAAGGCAGAAGTCGGGCCGTTCGACCGGCTTGTCCACCTGTTGGCGCAGCTGGTGCAGCACGGCCATGGGCTTACGCTTTTCGCCGGTGCCAGGCTCGGCGTAGACCTCGATATCGTCACCCGCCTGGGCCGCCGGCCAGAAGCCGATCACGCCCTTGGCCGTGAGCCATTTCTCAGCGATGACCTTGTCCAGCATCGCCTGCGCATCGTTGAACAGGTCGGTCGCTTGCGTTCCCACGACTTCGTCAGAAAGGATGGCCGGGAACTTGCCCGCCAGTTCCCACGCGTTGAAGAACGGTGACCAGTCGATGTATTGGCGCAACTCGGCAAGATCGTAGTCATCGAACACGGTGATGCCGGGCGTCTTCGGCACGGGCGGCGCATAGGCGCTCCAGTCACACGTGAAGCGTTGCGCACGGGCCTTGTCCAGCGCCACCAGGGTCTTGCCGGTGCCGCGGCCGCGGTGGCGCTCGCGCACCTCCGCGTACTCCGAACGCACCTTCGCCATGAACTCGTCCACCAGGTCCTTGCTGACCAGTGATTGGGCCACGCCTACGGCACGCGAGGCATCCTTCACCCAGACGGTGGGCGACTTGTAATGGGGCTCGATGCGCAGGGCGGTATGCGCGCGCGAGGTGGTGGCACCGCCGATGAGCAGCGGCACGTGGAAGTCCTGGCGCTGCATCTCGCGAGCCACCTGGCTCATTTCTTCGAGCGACGGCGTGATCAGGCCGGAAAGGCCAATGATGTCGGCGTTTTCGGCCCGCGCGGTGTCCAGGATCTTCTGCGTGGGCACCATCACGCCAAGGTCGATGACCTCGAAGTTGTTGCACTGGAGCACCACGCCGACGATGTTCTTGCCGATGTCGTGGACGTCACCCTTCACCGTCGCCAGCACGATCTTGCCGTTGCTGCGCACCGCTTCTCCGGAGAGCTTCTTCTCTTCCTCGATGAAGGGGATGAGATGGGCCACGGCCTTCTTCATTACCCGGGCTGACTTCACCACCTGCGGGAGGAACATCTTGCCCGCGCCGAACAGGTCGCCAACGACATTCATGCCGGCCATGAGTGGGCCTTCGATGACATCGAGTGGCCGGGTCGCCTGCTGGCGGGCCTCCTCGGTGTCCTCGACCACGTACTGGTCGATGCCGTGGACGAGCGCGTGGCTCAGGCGCTCCTGCACGCCTTTCTCGCGCCATGCGGCGGATTCCACCACCACCGCACCCTTGCCACCCTTGTACTTGTCCGCGACATCGAGCAGGCGCTCGGTACCATCGGGGCGGCGGTTCAGCACGACGTCTTCGACGCGCTCGCGCAGTTCCTCAGGCAGGTCGTCATAGATCGACAGGCCGCCGGCATTCACGATGCCCATGTCCATGCCCGCCGCGATGGCGTGGTACAGGAACACGGAGTGGATCGCCTCACGCACCGGGTTGTTGCCGCGGAACGAGAACGAGACGTTGGAGACGCCTCCGGAGATATGCGACGACGGGAAGCGCTTCTTCAGCTCGCGGGTCGCTTCGATGAAGTCGACGGCGTAGTTGTTGTGTTCCTCGATGCCGGTGGCGATGGCAAAGATGTTCGGGTCGAAGATGATGTCTTCCGGCGGGAAGCCGAGTTCGCCCGTGAGCAGTTCATACGCGCGCGAGCAGATCTCGACCTTTCGCTCTTTCGTATCGGCCTGGCCCGCCTCGTCGAAGGCCATGACGACCACGGCGGCGCCGTATTGGCGGACCTTGCGCGCGTGCTCGAGGAACAGCGCCTCGCCTTCCTTCATCGAGATGGAATTGACGATGCCCTTGCCCTGCATGCAGCGCAGCCCGGCCTCGATCACGCTCCACTTCGAGGAGTCGACCATGATGGGCACGCGGGCGATATCCGGCTCGGAGGAGATCAGGTTCACGAAGCGCGTCATCGCCGCCTCGGAATCGATGAGGCCTTCGTCCATGTTGATGTCGATGATCTGGGCGCCGTTCTCCACCTGCTGGCGGGCGACATCCACGGCCTCTTCGTAGCGGCCTTCCTTGATCAGCTTGCGGAACTGCGCCGAGCCGGTGACGTTGGTGCGTTCACCGACATTGATGAAGTTGAGGTCCGGCGTGAGGACCAGCGGCTCGAGGCCGGAGAGGCGGGTGTAGCGAATGCTCATGCGGCTTCGACGATGCTCTTGGGGGCGCGCGGGGCGTAGGGCGCGACGGCGGCCGCGATGGCCGCGATATGCGCCGGCGTGGTGCCACAACAGCCACCCACGATGTTGATCAGGCCATCCGCGGCGAAGCTGCGAATGGTTGCCGCCATGCTCTCGGGGCTTTCGTCGTACTCACCGAAGGCGTTGGGCAGGCCTGCGTTCGGGTGGGTGCTGACCGCCGCGTTAGCGATGCGGGCGAGCATGCCCACGTGCGGGCGCAGGTCCTCGGCGCCCAGCGCGCAGTTCAGGCCGACCGACAACGGCTGGATGTGTTCCACCGAGTAGAAGAACGCTTCCGCCGTCTGCCCGGACAAGGTACGGCCCGAGCGATCGGTGATGGTGCCGGAGATCATGACGGGGACACGGGCGCCGAGCTCGTCGAACAGCTCGGAGAGCGCGAACAGTGCTGCCTTGGCGTTGAGCGTAGCGAAAATGGTTTCCACCATGATCGTGTCGGCACCGCCTTCGATCAGTGCGCGCGCAGCTTCAACGTAGTTCGCCTTGAGCTCCTCGAACGTCACGTTGCGGAAGCCGGGGTCGTTCACGTCGGGCGAGATCGATGCGGTGCGGCTGGTCGGGCCGATGACGCCGATGACGAAGCGCGGTTTTTCCGGTGTCTTCAGCGTCATCGCGTCGCATACCTCGCGCGCGAGGCGGGCGCCTTCGCGGTTGAGTTCCGGCACGAGGTGTTCCAGGTGGTAGTCGGCCTGGCTCACCCGCGTCGCGTTGAACGTGTTGGTCTCCACGAAGTCGGCGCCGGCGTCGAGGTAGGCCTGGTGCACGCCCTGGATGATGTGCGGCTGCGTCAGCAGGAGCAGGTCGTTGTTGCCCTTCAGGTCGCACTCGCCCGGGTGGTCGTGGCCGTGGTCGTGCGTGCTGTCGTGGCCGCCGGCGAAGCGTTCGCCACGGTAGCCGTGCTCGTCCAGCTTATGGTTCTGCAGCATGGTGCCCATGCCGCCATCGAGGATCATGATGCGTTCGGCGAGGCCCTTCTGGATCAGGGCGACGCGCTCGGGGTGGAGCCAGGGAAGGCTGCTCATGGGTGCTCTCCTCAGGCCTTGCGTGCGAGCAGGCTGATGACTTCGAAATGGGGGGCGCGGCGCTCGCGGCTCAGGCGGTCGCAGCTGACCACGTCCAGCCCGGCGTCGCGTGCCATGGCAGTGAGGCCGTCGCGGCTGAAGCCGAGGTTGCGGTGGTCGAACGGCTCGACGACGGCGCGGTGGTCGTGTTCGCCCAGGGTCACGGCCAGCACGCGGCCGCCGGGCTTGAGCACGCCGGCAACCTGGCGGAAGACATCACCCGGGCGCTCGGCGTAGGTCAGGGCGTGCATCATCAGCACGAGGTCGAAACGGCGCTCGCCCAGGTCGAGCTGCTGCATGTCGCCCTGCCGCACTTCGACATTGGCGAAGTGGGCCAGGCGCTGCCGGGCGGCTTCGACCACCCGCTCGGAACTGTCCACGCAAAGGATGGAGTGGGCATGCGGTGCGAGCAGTTCGGCGGTGACGCCATCGCCCGAGGCGATATCGAGCACGTCGCCGGTCTCCAGCAGCTGCAGGAGGGAGCGCGCCAGGGTTTCCCACGTGCGTCCGGGGGAATAGTGGCGCTCCATGTCGCCGGCGACGGTGTCCGCCCATCCCTCGGTGCTCGCCCGCTGGGCCAGTACGGCCGGGAGGCGCTCGGCATCTTCGCGGAGCAGGGCGTCACTCAGGGTGTCGCGGAGCGTGCCGACGAGGGCGACCAGGGTGGGGTCGGCTTCGCTGTTGGCCCGGTAATAGGCAGACACCCCGGCGCGGCGATCGCGCACCAGCTCGGCCTCCTTGAGTTTCGCAAGATGGGTTGAGACGCGGGGCTGCGCGAGGTGCAGGACGGCAGCCAGCTCGGCCACGGTCAGTTCTTCGCGATCGAGCAGCGCCAGCAGGCGCACCCGGGTGGGATCGGCGAGCAGCCGCAACACCGTCGAGGCCGTCGTCAGATCCATCCCACATCCTTTCATCGCGATACAGAGATACTAAGGATGGGGCCGAACGGGCCCAACGTCAAGTTGGCATGTTGCGGTGCAGGGCGGGAAAACCTCGAACGACCGTTAGAATGGGTGGATCGCTTTCCCCAAAGACTAACCGAGCCGCCTGTCGGCCCGAGGTATGACCCATGGATTTCCGCTACACCGACGACCAGCTGTCGATCCAGTCCATCGCCCGTGATTTCGCCCAGAAGCGTATCGCCCCGGTGGCCGCCGAGTTCGACGCCAAGGGTGAATTCCCGCTCGAGAACATCCAGGAAATGGGCCAGATGGGCCTGATGGGCATCGAGGTGCCGGAAGAGTACGGCGGCGCCGGCATGGATCCGGTCGCCTACGTGCTGGCCATGGTCGAGATCGCCGCGGCGGATGTTGCTACCTCCACCATCATGTCGGTGAACAACTCGCTCTTCTGCAACGGCATCCTGAAGAACGGCACCGAAGAGCAGAAGCAGAAGTACGTGCGCGCCATCGCCTCGGGCGAAGCCATCGGTGCCTACGCGCTCACCGAGCCGCAGTCCGGCTCCGATGCGTCGAACATGCACACCCGCGCGGTGAAGAACGCCGACGGTGATTGGGTCATCAACGGCAAGAAGAGCTGGATCACCTCCGGCCCGGTGGCGCGTTACATCGTGCTGTTCGCCGTGACCACGCCGGGGATCGGTGCCAAGGGCGTCTCCGCGTTCATCATCGATACCAAGCGCCCGGGCTTCCTGGCCGGCAAGACCGAGCCGAAGCTCGGCATCCGCGCCTCGGCCACCTGCGAAATCGAGTTCCACGACTACGTCTGCCCGGCGGAAGACCTGCTCGGCGCGGAAGGCAAGGGCTTCGGTATCGCCATGGGCGTGCTCGACGCCGGCCGTATCGGCATTGCTTCGCAGGCCGTGGGCGTTGCCCGCGCGGCGTACGAAGCCACGCTGCAGTGGTCGCGCGACCGCAAGGCGTTCGGTACGCCGATCGGCACGTTCCAGATGACGCAGTCCAAGATTGCCGACATGAAGTGCAAGCTGGATTCGGCCCTGCTGCTGACCTTGCGCGCCGCGTGGACCAAGGGCCAGGTCGAGAAGACCGGCGGCCGCTTCGGTACCGAGGCCTCGATGGCCAAGCTCGTCGCCTCCGAAGCCGCTATGTGGATCACCCATCAGGCCGTGCAGATCCACGGCGGCATGGGCTACTCGAAGGAAATGCCGCTCGAGCGCTACTTCCGCGATGCGAAGATCACGGAAATCTATGAGGGCACGAGCGAGATCCAGCGCATGGTGATCGCGCGTGCGGAGACGGGGCTGCGCTGAGCGAACCGTTATAGCAATACACAAAGACCCCGGCCACGTGCCGGGGTTTTTGATTCAGGGGATCGACATCTGTATGCAGTAGACGCTCGTTACTTGAGCGAACGCATTACCTTCCCCGATGCATCCAGCATATCGACGCTCGGTGTACCGTCGTTGCTCACGCCGAGGGTTAGCCTGGGCCGGCCTTGCGGATCGCTGAGGATGAGCGACACCTTGCCGTCGCGCGTTCGACCTAGCCATGCTCGCTGTGCAATC
>NZ_JBQCFT010000271.1:0-2086 GCF_051958795.1 Luteibacter sp.
CCGGTCAGGCGAAAGACAACAGTATCATCGCCCGCGGGCCGGCGCGCGGACGCCGGTATCCCCTGCCGCACAAGTGCGTCGCGGAGCGCCGCCGAGAGCGGAAGAACTCGCGCGGTGTCGGCGGCCGCCGGCGCCCACAGCCAGAGGACCTGGCCGGCGCGGGGCGCCCCGGGCGGCACCGCTGCCCCCCACACGGCACGCACAATCGCTGCGCTGTCGGCCCGCGTCAGTGCCAATTGACCGAATGCCGCCCGTGGCGGCGCGATGCACGCCGCGACGAGCACGGCGACCCCAAGGGCTCTGCGTTGCATTGATCCTCCGTGGCGGCCTAACATTCCCAAGCTCAGGCGCGAAGGGCAGCACCGGAAGCCAAATAGTAGCGCTGGACCTGATCCTCACGCCAGCACCTGAAAACATGGCCGGCCCTTTGTCGCCTGCAGCGCGTGGTTAGGCTGCGCTTGCTCCGTTGATGGGTGTGCATGGGACCGGCCTCAGCAGCGCAGGTGCTGAGACTCGCGACGGGCGGTCTCCCTGGAGAGAATCCGTGAAGGACACCACCCGGCCACGTAATATGCCCTGCTCATCCCTACGCGCCGATATAAAGAAGCCGGCGAACGGCATCGGAGTACCTATGAATACCGAATCCGCGCGCGGGGATTCCCACAGACGGAAGGCATACTGCTCACGATCCGCCTCGCCGAGCGAGTGTGCAACACGCGCATTCGGCAGATGAGGCCAGCCACTTAGGGCTACGGTGTCCAGCTGGATCATCGGGGGGAGATTCTGCGGATCCGGGTGGTAGCCGACTGCCAGGCGCGCATCCCAGGGGCCGTGCTCCAGCATGTAGCAGCCCGCCAGCGGTGTACCGGGCACCGGCACACTGTGGGACTGCACCACGGGAGCGCATCCCGCGAGCAGGGCGTAGAGGGACAACATTAGCGGAGTGCGCATGTGGTGTTCTGGGAAGCGGATACGAGCAGCCTAACATTCCCAAGCTCAGGCGCAAAGGGCTGCGCCGAAAGCCACAGAGTAGCGCCGAGGGTGAGGAGTGCACCAGAGCCGGAAAGGATGGCCGGCCCTTTGTCGCCTGCAGCGCGTGGTTAGGCCCGCAGCGTAGATGCGCATGGACCTGCCCCGCGGAATGCCGCGACACGTAGATTGCCCGGAAAGGCAAGCGTGGGCCGGCAGAGGTAACGTGCTGGGTTGCCCAGGAATACGCAACAGTTGGACGATGGTACAGCGCCCGCTTTCCGCTCCAGCGCGCGATCAGGGTGCGGGCGTGTGCCTTGGCGGCTGTGACTCACGAAGCGATGAAGCGAGAGCGCCGTAAAGCAGCATCGCTGCGAGACTGGGAATCAGCATTCGAGGCATGAGGATCGAGGATGGTGCGGGCGAGGATAAGGCGAGGACAAGTGGGATGATTAGACCAACAGCAATGATCGTGACGCGCTCAAGCCATTTGGGCCATGAGCGAGGAATCGCGGAGATCGCGAGCTGGTGAAGGAAGCCACCGAGAGCGACAGGGATCACCAGGGCGATCCACCAAAAGGCAAGAGCGCTGAAGAAGCCGGATGCCTCCCACCGCACACCTGCCTCTTTCATCCAGGGCAGAGGGAACGCGTACGCTTGGATGAAGATCAGCGCGATCCACAGCGGCAGGATCACGAAGATGAGGAGCCCTAGGTTCCGGGGAACACCCCGCAAATGATTGGACATCTGGCGAATAGCTGGCGATGGCTTTGGAAACGCAGCCTAACATTCCCAAGCTCAGGCGCAAAGGGCGGCGCCGAAAGTCACAGAGTAGCGCTGCAGCCGAGTTGCCCGCCAGAGCCTGAAAGGATGGCCGGCCCTTTGTCGCCTGCAGCGCCTGGTTAGGCCGGCGGGTGCGTGGATGCGCGCGGACCGGCACGCCAGCGCATGCGTCCTATCGACTTGAACTTGCTGACCGCTAGTGGATCACCACGGTAATCATGCGAGGTTGGGGTAGAGACGGGCGAGTTTCACACGAGCATCCTCGGTGGTGAAGCGCCAGTGCACCCGCGCGCCGGCTCGGTTGCGCTCCCTCTCCCAGGCGGCAACCTCCTCG
>NZ_JBQCFT010000272.1:0-10993 GCF_051958795.1 Luteibacter sp.
GACACGCGGGGTGATCGTGAGGTCGCAATCGCCATCCACCCAGTCGAACACGCCTTCCACGGCGGCGCGCTTGGCACCGGCGGCAAGGTTGAGCGGGTAGGCAAGGTACGACGACGAGGGATCCATCTCCGCCAGCGGCGGCAGCTTCGACAGGTCGGCCGTGACCGTGAGCGGGCCCATGGCCTCGAGCTCGCGGAACATGCGCGCCGGGTCGTTGCCGGTCTTCAGCAGGTAATCGAACGGACGGAACGCGATATCCCAGCCTTCGATGGTTTCCGCCGGCGCGGCGGCCTTCGCGACCGCGGCCGGGGCGGCGGAACCGCCCGAGACCATGGCCGAGAGTTCGCCGAGCAGGGCCTGGCTCTCGGCGGTGGCACCGGGCTGGCCAGCCATCTGCAGCGAGAGCATGTCGCGGATGATGTCGCCCGAGCGCAGCAGCAACTCGACCACGGCCTTTTCCATCGGGCGGCGGCCACTACGGACCTCGTCCATCAGGTTCTCAGCCACGTGGGTGAACGCGGCGACATCGGCAAAACCGAACGTGGCCGCGCCGCCCTTGATCGAATGGGCGGCGCGGAACACGACGTTTATCAGTTCCGGGTCTTCCGCACCCTCGTCCAGCGCGAGGAGCGCCTGCTCCATGGCGTCGAGGCCGTCGAGGCTCTCTTCATGGAACGCCTTGTGGAATTGCGCCAGATCGACTTTGGACATGGGTAAACCCTGGAATAAACCGGAACGCTTGGAACTGTGGATTAACCGAGCACGCGGGCGACGGTGGCCAGCAGCTGGTCGGGATCGAACGGCTTGACCAGCCAGCCGGTGGCACCGGCGGCCTTGCCTTCCATCTTCTTGTTCGTGTCCGACTCGGTGGTCAGCATGAGGATCGGCACGCCGCTGTAGCCGGCCATCGTGCGCATCTCGCGCACCATCGAGATGCCATCCATCACCGGCATGTTCACGTCGGCCAGCACGAGGTCGAACTTGTGCACACCCGCCTGGTCCAGCGCCGCGCGGCCGTTATCGGCCTCTTCGACGTCATGGCCGGCGCCACGCAGGGTGAAGGCGACCATGCTGCGCATGGAAGCCGAGTCGTCTACCGCAAGAATCTTAGCCATCGGAGTGCTCTACCTTCAGTTCACGCCGGCCGGGGCCGGCAGTTCAATCAATGCATTAAGCCCGAGCACCGTGACGCCACGGCGAAGGGTATCGCTGGCACCCACCCAGGCGACCGGCACGCTGGCCGCGCGGGCATCCCGGCTGAACGCGGCAAGGACCTGCAGCGCGGCCGCATCGGCCTGCGCCACGGCCGTGCCATCGAGCTGCACGGGCTTGCCGGCGTTGAGCGCCGCGAGCAGGGTATCGCGCAGCGCCGGGGCGGCGCCGATACGCAGGTCCGCTTCCAGCGCAAGCGGCGCCGGGGTTGCGTCTTGGGAGGATTTCTTCGCCATGCTCTTACCGTGCCCGGGGGGTCGTTCGGATGGCTTATCGGCGCTGTGAAGGAAAGCTTTAGGGCGCGGCGTGCCGGGTTTCCCGTGGGAGCGCGCTTGCGCGCGATGGCTTGCGGCCAGCCCCCATCGCGCGCAAGCGCGATCCCACATGCTTTATGCGGGCCGCGGCGGCAGGATCAGCATCGCATCGCCATAGCTGAAGAAGCGGTAGCGCTGCAGGACGGCGTAGCGGTAGGCGTCCAGGATCGCTTCCTTGCCGGCAAGGGCCGAGACCAGCATAAGCAGGGTCGACTGCGGCAGGTGGAAGTTGGTGACCAGCGCATCGATGCTGGTGATCTTGTAGCCGGGGAAGATGAAGATCTGCGTTTCGCCGGCGAACGGGCGCAGCACGCCTTCGACAGTTGCGCTCTCCAGCGCGCGCACGACCGTGGTGCCCACGGCGATCACACGGCCGCCGTTGGCGCGGGTGTGGCGGATCTTCTCCACCAGCTCGGCACCGACGTTAAGCCACTCGCGGTGCATCACGTGGTCCTGGACGTTCTCCGCGCGCATCGGCTGGAACGTGCCGGCGCCGACGTGCAGGGTGACGTAGCCGAAATCCACGCCCTTGTTGCGCAGCTTTTCCAGCAGCGCTTCATCGAAATGCAGGCCCGCGGTCGGCGCGGCGACGGCGCCGGGTTCGCGGGCGAACACCGTCTGGTAGCGCTCAAGGTCAGTCTCATCGGCGCTGCGCTCGATGTACGGCGGCAGCGGCATCTCGCCCAGGCGGCCGAGCAGCCGCTCCAGCGGCTCGTCGATCTCGAAGCGCAGGTTGAAGAACTCGCCATCGCGACCCAGCACGGTGATCCGCGTGCCGTCGGCGAGCTCGATGATCCCGCCCTCCTTCGGCTTCTTGCTCACGCCCAGCTGGGCGCGCGCCTCACGGGCGCCGGTGACACGCTCGATCAGGATCTCGACGGCGCCGCCGCTGTCCTTCCGGCCGTATAGGCGGGCCGGCAGGACCCGGGTGTCATTGAAGACCAGCAGGTCGCCCGGCTGGATCAGGTCGGGCAGGTCATAGAACTTCCGGTTCGACTTTGAGCGGGCCGCCACGTCCACCACGAGCAGCCGGCTGCCTGAGCGGCGCTCCAGCGGCGCCTGGGCGATCAGGTCTGGCGGGAGGTCGAAGTCGAAATCGGATTTCTTCACGGGGTACGGCCGGGGATGGAGCGATGGGGGATTATCGCTTATCCGGGACGGCCGGGTCTTACCGTGGGGCTGCACTGGCTCCCACCCTGCAGTCCGAGCCCCCTTCGCCGCTGAAGCGGCTCCCACACGGGCAGCGCGCTAGAGCCAGCCTTTTTGGCGGGCGAGGCGGTAGGCCTCGATGCGGTTGGCTGCGCCGAGCTTGCCGATGGCCTCGGAGAGGTAGTTGCGGACCGTGCCGTGGGAGAGGTTCAGCTGGGTGCCGATGTCACTGGCGGACTGCCCCTCGCCCGCCAGGCGCAGCACCTGGCGCTCACGGTCATTCAGCGGATCCGCTTCGGACCATGCCTCCAGCGCCAGCTGCGGATCGATCGCGCGACCGCCGCGGTGGACGAGGCGAAGCGATTCGGCCAGGTTTTCGGCCGGCGCGTCCTTCAACAGGTAGCCGCTGACGCCGGCATCGAGTGCGCGGCGCAGGAAACCCGGGCGGGCGAAGGTCGTCACGATCACCACCTTGATCGGCAGCTCGTGGCGGTGCACGCGCTGGGCGATCTCGAGGCCGGTCAGTCCGGGCATCTCGATATCGGTGACCAGCACATCGGGTTTCAGCCGCTGCAGTTCGCGCCAGGCGGTTTCGCCGTCGGCGGCGGAACCGAGCACTTCGATATCGGATTCCAGGTTCAGCAGGGCGGAAAGCGCACCACGGACCATCGCCTGGTCTTCGGCCAGCAGGACCCGAATCATGCGATGCGCTCCTTCAGCATGGCCTGGGAAAGCTCGATGGCGAGCGCGGTGCCCTGCTTCGCCGGTGAATCGATGGCGAGGCGGCCACCGATCTGGCGCACGCGCTCGCGCATGCCCGATACGCCGTTGCCGTGCGCGGCGAGCCCGCCGCAACCGTTATCCGTGATTCGCATCGAGAACGTCTTTCCTTCCTGGGTGATGATGACCTGCGCCTCGGTGGCGCGGGAATGGCGGTGAATATTGGTGATCGCTTCGCGCAGTACGAGCGACAGTGCGGCCTCGGCCTGGGCAGGCAACTGGAGCTCGGCGGGTTTCTCGACGGCCAGTGCGATACCGGATGCCTCGAGCATCAGCCGCGCGGACACCAGCTCGCAACCGAGGTCGCCCGCGCGCATGCCGGTCACCGCGTTGCGCACTTCGGCCAGCGTGTGTCGCGCCACGCGCTCCACCTCTTCCATCTCGCGTTGCGCGCGTGGCGGATCTGCGATCGCGAGGCGTCGCGCGAGTTCGGATTTCAGGGTGATCAAGGACAGCGTGTGGCCGAGCAGGTCGTGCAGGTCACGGCCTATGCGCTCGCGTTCGGCCAGCGTCGCGAGGCGGGTGACTTCTTCCTGGGTGAGGCGCAGTTGCACGTCGCGGCGGATGGTCCGCGCGTACAGGTAATTACCGTAGCCGGTGACCAGGCCCACGAAGGGCATGATCCAAGCCTGGACGGCCGGAATATCGAACCAGTGCACCCACAGCAGGGTGAGGAGACTACTGACGGTGGTCGCGATCAACCAGGGCCGGGGCGTGGTAGCAAAGGCCAGCATCGAGATCGAGATGACCACGTAGCCGATCGCAACCGGGTTGACCGTCCACAGCGCGAAGCCCATGCCGATGACCGTCGCCCCGTTGCGAACCATATGCCGCAGCGGCCCGAAGAACACCTGCAGGTAGCAAGCCACGTACACGAACATCGAGAGGACCGAAGGGAGGACCCATTCCCATTGAAAGCCCTTCACAGACCACGGCGCGGTGATCAGCGCTACCAGCCAGAACATCTGCAGGATGCACGTCCAGCGCAGGTAGACGGGTGAATTCAGGCTCCCCATCAGGGAGTCGGGCCGCGGATGCCTCCACCAGTTCACGAAGCGAGCCTCCGCGACTCGGCCGGCATCTCCCGGCGCTCGTCCGCGGTGAGCGGGACGCGGATCATCACCCGCGTGCCCTTCCCCTTTGCCGATTCAAACGACATGGTGCCGCCGAGTGCGCGCACGCGTTCGCGCATGCCGCACACGCCGTTGCCCTCGGAGCCTGCGGTGCCGCGCCCGTTGTCCGCGATGCACAGGGTCAGCTCATTGCCGATGACCTGGACCTTCGCGTCGGCGGTGGTCGCCTGCGCGTGGCGGTGGATGTTGACCACGGCTTCGCGAAGCACCAGGGCCAGTTCGCTTTCCATGCGCGCCGGGAGTACGGGTACTTCGGTGATGTAATCGAAGGTCACCGAGGACGAACCGAGCAGGACACGCGCGGAAGCCAGTTCGGCAGCCAGGCCAGTCGCGCGGATGCCGGTGACGGCGGCGCGGACCTCGGCCAGCGCATGCCGTGCGACACGCTCGGCTTCTTCCATTTCGCGGCGCGCGGCATCGGTGTCGCGGTCGAGCAGCCGTCGCGAGAGTTCCAGCTTCAGCGTGATCAACGACAGCGTGTGGCCAAGCAGGTCGTGCAGGTCGCGGCCAATGCGTTCGCGCTCGGCGGTGGCAGCGAGGCGGCGCACTTCATCGTGCGAAAGCTTGAGCTCCCATTCCTTTTGCCCGTTGATCCGCCACAGCAGGTTCGCGATGGCGACGAACAGGTAGACCATGCCGAGGATGAGCGTCGGCTGCCAGCCCCAGTCGCGCGCCACGTTCGCAGCGATGATGTAGCCGGCGAGCACGGCCAGGACGCGCGCGACGCACACCCGGGGCGAGCCCGAGAAGGCCATGAACGAGCCAGCGAAGATGACGTCTGACGTGCCGCCGGCGGAGTTCACGCCGATCGTAACGTAGCCAAGCAGGGCCATGGCCAGCCCGTACCACGGGGTGTCCCGGCAGGGTCGGATGTAGGCCAGCGCATACAGCGCGAGGAAGGTGGTGAAGGACAGGATTGTCACCCACCACCAGTGAACATCGACCTTCGCGTTGAAACCCACGTCGGCGAACGCCCAGATCACCCAGACCAGGTTGAACAGCGAGGCGATGCGAGCCTTCCCCCGGCCTTCGAGGCGACGCCAGAGCGAATCAGGGGCCGGGGTGAACCACGACGTGGACATGGGCGTTTCCGGGACGGTGCTGTGAGGCATGCTACTTCAACCGTGGCGTGCCAGACGACGGGCGGCGAGCGTGAGGAAGACCACCGTGAACCCAGCCAGCACCAGGCCGTGGACCAGCTCGCCACCCTGCCCCATGCCGATCGCCGAAAGCGCCAGTTGGTCGAGGTGATACGCCGGCCACAGCGGCGCAATGGCCTGCAGGAACTTCGGCATGACCGAGAGCGGGAACCAGAGGCCTGAAAGGAAGGCCATCGGCAGGTAAACCAGGTTGACCAGGCCCGGGGCGGACTGCCCCTTCGCCAGCGTGCCGATCAGCAAGCCCAGCGAACAGAACACCAGCACGCCGAGCACCTCGGTGATAAAGAACGTGGCGATGTTGCCCGCGCCCAGCGACACGTGCGCCCCGAAGATCGCGAGGCACAGCATGATCGTGGTGATCACCGCAGCCATCATCAGCGCCATGCACATCTTGCCGAACAGGTAAGCGCCGGGCGGCATCGGCAGCGCGCGTTTCAGGGTGAGCAGGCCCTGCTCGCGATCGATGGCCAGCGACACGCCGAAACCGAACAGGCCGGGTGCCATCACGCCAAACGTGCCGTACGACGCGAGCAGGTAACGCGCTGCATCGGGCGAATTGTGCTGCGCGAGGAAGATGCCGAACATCAGGTAGAACACCGACGGGAACAGCATGGTCGGCAGCAGGAAGCCCGGCAGGCGCAGGTAGCGGAGCACCTCGGCGCGTGCTTCCTGGACGTAGGCGTTCACGACCTGGCCGAACGACATCACCGGCGTGACGGAAACTTCGAGCGTGTTCATGCGGCCTCCTGCGCGGCATCGGCCGCTTCGCTGTCGCGGGTGATTTCGGTGAAGGCCTCGGCCAGGCCGGCGCGCTGCACTTCGAGTTCGGCGAGCGTGGCGTCCTGCGCGAGCAGGCGCCGCACGACCGTTTCGGCCTGCGTGGTCGCGACGACCAGGCGGCCCTGCTGCGACAGCGCACTCTCCACTTCCGGCCATGCGGCGACGGTTTCCGCCGGAACGCTCGTGAGGCAGCGGATGCGGCGCACCGCCACGTGGGCACGCAAAGCATCCACCGTGCCTTCCGTGACGACGCGGCCCTTCGCAATGACGCAGACCCGGTCCGCCAGCGCCTCGGCCTCTTCCAGGTAATGCGTGGTCAACACCACCGAGGCGCCGCCGGCAACCAGGCCACGGATGGCGGCCCAGAGCGCCTGGCGGGAGGTGATATCCATGCCGACGGTCGGCTCGTCCAGGAACAGCAGTTCCGGGTGGCCGGCCAGGGCCATCGCGAACTGCACCCGGCGCTGCTGGCCGCCCGAGAGCGCCACGTAGCGGCGCTCCAGCAGGTCGGTGATGCCGGCGAGCGTTGCGCATTCCGCCACGGTGCGCGGGGTCGGGTAGTAGCTGGCGGTGACCCGCAGCAGCTCCCGCACCTTGAGCGTCGGCGGCAGGTTTGCCGACTGCAGCATGACGCCGATGCGGCGGCGGGCGTCGATCTCGTGAGGGTCGCGGCCGAACAGGCTGACGGTGCCGCTATCCGCCTGCTGCAGGCCCAGCAGAAGGCTGATGCTGGTGGTCTTGCCGGCCCCGTTCGGGCCAAGCAGCGCCAGCAGTTCGCCGCGATGGATGTTGAGGTGGATGCCGTCCAGCGCGGTGACCGCGCCGTACCGCTTGTGGACGCCGTCGAGGCGGGCGATGCAGGTGTCTTCGTTCATGGTGTCCTCCCTTGCGACGCAACATAAACGGACGCAAGCCCTTGGCGGCAGTCGCTTGCGTCATTGTGCGGATGTGACAAGCGTCACCCGGGGGTTACGGGGCAAAAAAGCGCATGCTATGCTGGGTCAATAATCCCTTTAAAGATAGATAGTTAGAGACACATTAAGGGATCTGCAGCGGCACTGTAGGAGCGCGCTCGGGCGCGATCCAAAGCCGCCTCACCACGTAACACTGAGGAATGGTTAATGGACGTCATCGCTACCCTGCGCGAGATGCGCGACTTCGGCGGCAAGGCCCGCACCACCGGCCTGCCCGATGCCACCATCCAGCGCTTCGCCGCCCATGACGCCAGCCTGCGCCGCGCCATCGAAGAGGCCGCCGCCTATCACCAGGGCCTGCGCGCCAGCATGGGCGAGTTCCTGCGCATGGATGAGGACGCCCAGATCCACCACCTGCAGTGCGGGCTGGTGAACTTCTACCCGGATGATGGCGTGAACCCGTACGTGCCAGCCGCCGCGCGCGGCCCGTGGGTGGTGACGCTTAAGGGTGCCGTGCTCCACGACGATGGCGGGTACGGCATGCTCGGCTTCGGCCACAACCCGGAGCACATCCTCGAGGCGATGTCGCGCCCGCAGGTCATGGCCAACGTGATGACCGCCAATGTCTCGCAGCTCCGCCTGTGCGAAGCACTGCGCAAGGAACTCGGCCAGACCCGCGGCGGCAGCCCTTACTCGCACTTCCTCTGCCTGAACTCGGGTTCCGAGTCAGTGACGCTGGCCGGCCGCATCGCCGACGTGAACGCACGCATCATGACCGACCCGGGTGCACGCCATGCTGGCCGCACCATCAAGCGCCTCGCCGTGAAGGGTGCCTTCCACGGCCGCACCGAGCGCCCGGCGATCTATTCGGATTCCTCGCGCCGCAACTACCAGCAGCACCTGGCCAGCTTCCGTAACGAGGACACGCTGATCACGGTCGAGCCGTATAACGTCGCGTCGCTGAAGCAGGCGTTCGCGGATGCGGACCGCAACGGCTGGTTCATCGAAGCCATGTTCCTCGAGCCGGTCATGGGTGAAGGCGACCCGGGCCGTGCGGTGACGCCGGAGTTCTATGCCGCTGCACGCGAACTCACCCGCGAACACGGCACCCTGCTCCTGGTCGATTCGATCCAGGCGGGCCTGCGCGCGCATGGCGTGCTGTCGATCATCGATTACCCGGGCTTCGAGAAGCTCGACCCGCCGGACCTCGAGACCTTCTCGAAGGCGCTCAACGCCGGCCAGTACCCGCTTTCCGTGCTCGCCGTCTCCGAGAAGGTCGCCGGCCTGTACCGCAAGGGCATCTACGGCAACACCATGACCGCCAACCCGCGCGCGCTGGATGTCGCCGTGGCGACCATGGCCGAGCTCACCGACGAGGTGCGCCAGAACATCCGCGAGCGCGGCAAAGAATTTCTGCAGAAGCTGGAAGGCCTGAAGTCCGAGCTGGGCGGCCTGATCACCAAGGTGCAGGGCACCGGCCTGCTGTTCTCGTGCGAGCTCGCCAACGAGTTCAAGTGCTACGGCGAAGGTTCCACCGAGGAATACATGCGCGAGCGCGGCATCGGCGTGATCCATGGCGGCGCCAACTCACTGCGCTTCACCCCGCACTTCCGCGTCACCAGCGCCGAGGTCGACCTCATCATCGATGAAGTCCGCCACGCCCTGCTCGAAGGCCCGCGCCGCGCGGCCGAACAGGCGGCCTGACACAGCCCTTCCGTAGGAGCCCACCCTGTGGGCGACAGCTTTCGCGGAAGCGCCACAGACCCTGTGGCGTATGTACAAAAGATGTCGCCCACTGGGTGGGCTCCTACAGTTTGAGAAAAGGCGTAAGCTCGCGGACGCCGGGCTGACCGGCGTCACGTAGGGGTTCGCCATGCGCGTGCAGTTTCGTGTCCTTGCCGTTTCCGCCCTCTTCGTTTTCGCTGGCTCCGCCTTAGCCGCGCAGCCGCAAGCCCAGAAAGACCTGACCCCGCAGCAGACGCGGATGAAGACCTGCAACGCGCAGGCCACCGGCAAGACCGGTGATGACCGGAAGACCTTCATGAGCAGCTGCCTGAAGGGCGAACAGCCGGCCAAGATGACCCAGCAGGACAAGATGAAGGCCTGCAACGCCGATCCGAAAGCCAAGACGCTGAAGGGCGATGAGCGGAAGGCGTTTATGAGCAGCTGCCTGAAAGGCTAGCCCCGCACCGTAGGAGCCCACCCTGTGGGCGACATCTTTCGTCGCACGGCAACAGGCCCTGTTGCGGTACCACGAAAGGCGTCGCCCACAGGGTGGGCTCCTACGCGATAGGCGTGTGACGCGGCCCAGCCGTGCGAAAATGGCCCCATCGAAACCACCGCCCGGCCCTGCTCATGAAAATCGTCGAAGTCCGCCACCCCCTCATCCAGCACAAGCTCGGCCTGATGCGTGCCGCCGGCATCAGCACCAAGGAGTTCCGCGAGCTGGCTTCCGAGGTCGCCGCGCTGCTCACCTACGAGGCGACGGCGGACATGGAAACCGAGTGCAAGACCATCCAGGGCTGGGCCGGCCCGGTCGAGGTCACCCATATCAAGGGCAAGAAGGTCACGATCGTGCCGATCCTTCGCGCGGGCCTCGGCATGCTCACGGGCGTGCTCGAAATGATCCCGGCCGCCAAGGTCAGCGTCGTCGGCCTGCAGCGCGATGAAGAGACCCTGCAGCCGGTGGCTTATTACGAGAAGCTCAGCGGCCGCATGGATGAGCGCACGGCGATCATCGTCGACCCGATGCTGGCGACCGCCGGCACCCTGGTCGCCACCGTCGACATGCTGAAGGCCGCGGGGGCAAAGCGCATCAAGGGCCTGTTCCTCGTGGCCGCGCCGGAAGGCCTGGCGCGTATCGAGGCCGCCCATCCCGATATCGAGATCTACACCGCCTCGATCGACGACCACCTCAACGAACTGGGCTACATCCTGCCGGGCCTGGGCGATGCCGGTGACAAGATTTTCGGAACGAAACAGAAAGCCGACTGATAACGACCTCGGGGGGAGGCCATGGACGAAATGAAGCAGTACGCGGTGGGCGAAGCGGGACTGGGTGAGGCCACCGCGGCCAGGCGTGGGTGGTACGGGGGCCGGCCACTTGCAGCATGGCTGTTCCTGGCCTACGCGCTGGTCTGGGTCGGCGGCATTGTCCTGATCATGTTCCGGATGGACTACTTCGCCGAGCTCAACAACGGGCAGCGATCCCCACTTCGCGAAGTGTTCCTGTTCGCCTTCCCGCTCTCGACACTGGTTGGGGCGTTGTACTTCGTCGCCATGCGCAAGGCGGCCATCTGGATCCTGGGCATCCATGCGATCTGGAGCGTCGTACGGATCGTGATGCACCATGGTGACATCGTGGATGCCGTGGTTTCCGTGGGCGTCACGCTTTACCTCTGGCGCCTGGCCCAGCGCGGCGAGCTCCGGTAAGCCCATTCACGCGCCCCGTCACATTCGGTTGTCACATAAGCGAGGCAAAATCCTGCGGCGGACCTGACAGGGGGAGCGCCGCCGCAGGGGATTGCGGGCGTCTTGGGTCGCGTACAACT
>NZ_JBQCFT010000273.1:0-6563 GCF_051958795.1 Luteibacter sp.
GTAATCGACGAAGCCATCCATGTCGACGAACGCGCGGTACGCCTTGCGGCTTTCGTCGGAGAGACGAACCATCACGTCCTTCCAGCCGGCCTCGCGCACCTCGGGGCCGCGCGGGCGCAGCGAGGCACGCATGACGGCGCCCAGGGTCTGCTCGAGGTTGCGCACGGCCAGGGCGCGAATACCGTACTTGCGGTGGATGACCTCACCCTGCTCGGTGACGCGCAGGACGCCACCGACGGAACCGCGCGGCGACGCCATCAGCGCCGGCGTGATCCGTGAGCCACCGCGGCTGGCGGAACCGCCGCGGCCGTGGAAGAACGCCACCCGGATCCCGGCTTTCGCCGCGACCTCGAGCAGCTCGACCTGGGCGCGCTGCAGACTCCACTTGGAAGCCAGCGTGCCGCCATCCTTGCCGCTGTCGGAGTAACCCAGCATCACCCACTGTCGATCGCCGCGCGCCTTGAGGTGCGCACGGTAGACGGGATCGTCGAGCAGTGCCTGCAACGTCGCGGGCCCACCCTTCAGGTCGTCGATGGTTTCGAACAGCGGCGCGACGTCGAGCGGTACACGCCCGTCCTCGAGCAACCCGCCGCGGCGCGCCAGCGCCAGCACGGCGAGCACGTCGGCCGCGGTCTCCGCCATGCTGATGATGTAGAGGCCGGTCGCTTCCGTGCCGTAGCGCTTGCGCGCGTCGGCGAGCGTGGCGAACACCGCGCGCAGCATGCCCGCCGCATCGTGGTCGTCGCCCGCGACGAAGCTGCGTTCGCCCGCTGCATACGGCCGCAGGGTCTTCACCCGTGCTTCCGCGTCACGCTCCGCCCAGCCGGCGTCATCGAGCAGCGCGGCCAGCGCCTCGTCGTGGACGCGGGCATCCTGGCGCACGTCGAGCCGCGCGAGGTGGAAGCCGAAGGTTCGCGCGCGCCACAGCAGGCGGCCCACGGCATACGCACCCGCGTGGCGGCCACCATGCTGGAGCAGGCTCTTTTCGACCAGCGCAATGTCGTCGATAAACTCCGCGGCCGACGCATAGCCGTCGTCGCTTTCGTGCAACGTCGCTTCGAGGCGTGCCGCCACGAAGGCGAGGAACGTGCGGTACGGCATGTCCGCATGCCGCGGCCGGATGCGCGCCGCCACGTCGGGAATGCGTTCGCGATAGTCCTCGATACGCCGGCTGAGCCGGTCGTCGAGTTCCACGCGATCGATGGTCTGGCTGAGCAGCCGGCCCAGCTCATGCACGCCCTCGACGTAACGCTCGAGCACGAGCGAGCGCTGCGCGGCGAGCGTGGCTGCGATGGTGTCGGCGTTGACGTTGGGGTTGCCATCCATGTCGCCACCCACCCACGTGGCGAAGCGGAGCACGCGCGGCACGCTGACGCCCTCACCGTAATGCTCGGCGATCGCCTGCTCGAGCGCTTCGTACAGCGCGGGCAGCACGCGATAGATCGGCCGCGAGATGTAGAAGCCGACGTGGTCGAACTCATCGGATACGCTCGGCCGCACGGGCGAGGCCTCGGCGGTCTGCCAGCCGGCGGAAAGCGCCATCAGGATGCGTGCGTCATCATCGCGCAGTTCCTGCGGGGTGCGCGTCGGATCGAACTCATCCACGAGCGCGCGAACGATCTCCTGCTCCTTTTCAAGCAGGGAACGCCGCACCGGCTCGGTCGGGTGCGCGGTGAACACGGGTTCCACATCGAGCTTGCCGAGCAGCATGCCCAGCTCTTCGGCGGTGACACCCTCGGCCTTCAGCTGGCCCAGCACCGCGCTGAGCGATTCGGGCTGGGGCGCGCCGCCCTCGCGCTGGTAGTCGCGGCGGCGCCGGATGCGGTGGACGCGCTCTGCGGTATTCACCGCCTGGAAGTAGGTGGCGAAGGCCCGGGCAAGGGCTTCGGCATCTTTGGCGCCAAGGCCGGTCAGGGTCCCGGCCAGGGCATCCACGGCCGCGCCGCTGCGCCGGCGGTGGATCGCGGCGGTGCGGACCGCTTCTACCCGTTCAAAAAAGGCCTGGCCGCCCTGCTCGGCCAGCATCTGGCCTACCAGGGCGCCCAGCCGGCGCACATCCTCGCGGAGGGGGCCGTCGTGGGGGAGGAATTCGGGATCGCGTGCGGCTTCCATCAGTCACTCTGCTGGGGGCGAACCCCGAGAGTACATAAAAAAGTGTATTCATCTGATCATCCGGATTCCGAGATATACTCAGGGACTGTTCCTGCCCGCCGAGGGGCGCTGCGACCGGAGGGTTTTCCCCGATGGCCAGGCTCGGCATGGCTTACCGTTGAACGGCGCCCCCGTAACCATCCGGAGCTACGCCACCATGAACGCTGTCACCAAAGACACCGCCTCGCAGGACTTCAAGGTCCGCGACTATTCGCTCGCCGACCTCGGCCGCCGCCGCATCCGCATGGCGGAAGAGGAAATGCCGGGCCTCATGCAGATCCGCGCGCGCTACGCCGCCGAGAAGCCGCTGAAGGGCGTGCGCCTCTCGGGCTCGCTGCATGTCACCAAGGAAACCGCCGTGCTGGCGGAAACCCTGCGTGAGCTGGGCGCCTCGGTCCGCTGGGCCTCGTGCAACATCTTCTCCACCCAGGACGACGTCGCCGCCGCCCTGGCCGCCGGCGGCCTGCCGGTGTTCGCCTGGAAGGGCGAGACGCTGGAGGAATACTGGGATTGCACCCTCGACATGCTGACCCACCCGGGTGAGCTCGGCCCGCAGCTCATCGTGGACGACGGTGGCGATGCCACCCTGTTCATCCACAAGGGCGTCGAGCTCGAAGACGGCAGCGACTGGGTCAACACCCCGAGCGGCAACCACGAAGAGCAGGTCATCAAGGACCTGGTCAAGAAGACCGCCGCCGCCCGTCCGGGCTGGTTCAAGAAGATCGCCGCCGAGTGGAAGGGCGTTTCCGAAGAGACCACCACGGGCGTGCACCGCCTGTACCAGCTGGCCGAAGCCGGAAAGCTGCTGGTGCCGGCCATAAACGTCAACGACTCGGTCACCAAGTCGAAGTTCGACAACCTGTACGGCTGCCGTGAATCGCTGGCCGACGGCATCAAGCGCGCGACCGACCTGATGGTCGCCGGCAAGGTGGCCGTGGTCTGCGGCTACGGTGACGTGGGCAAGGGCTGCGCGCACTCGCTGAAGGGCTTCGGTGCCCGCGTGATCGTGACCGAGATCGATCCGATCAACGCCCTGCAGGCCGCGATGGAAGGCTTCCAGGTCACGACGATCGAAGACACGCTGGGCCTCGGCGACATCTATGTCACCACCACGGGCAACAAGGACATCATCACGCTCGAGCACATGGCGGCGATGAAGAACAACGCCCTGGTCTGCAACATCGGCCACTTCGACAACGAGATCCAGATGGATCGCCTGAACGCGTCGAAGGATGCGACCCGCGAGAACATCAAGCCGCAGGTCGATCGCTACACCTTCGCCTCGACGGGCAACAGCATCTACATGCTGGCCGAAGGCCGCCTGGTGAACCTGGGCTGCGCCCACGGCCACCCGAGCTTCGTCATGTCGAACAGCTTCTCGAACCAGACCCTGGCCCAGCTCGACCTGTGGGCGAACAAGGACAAGTACGAGAACACCGTGTACCGCCTGCCGAAGAAGCTGGACGAGGAAGTCGCCCGCCTGCACCTCGCGCAGATTGGCGTGAAGCTGACCGTCCTCACGCAGGACCAGGCCGACTACATCGGCGTGCCGGTGGAAGGCCCGTACAAGCCGGATCATTACCGCTACTAAGCTGCGGCTTCGCCGCCGTGCCTTGATTCGCGCACAAGGTGCGCTCCTACAACCGCCGCTTCGTGGGTTGGGGAGCGCACCTTTTTTTTTGGGCGCCGCGCAAGCAGCCAGGGTGCTCCCACAAGAGATTGCCAGGCACCCTTGTGGGAGCGCGCTTGCGCGCGATTACCCCGCACGCATCAGCGGCGACTGCTCGAACTCGGCCGCCTTCGCGCCTTCCCCGCACAAATGCCCGCTAAGCCCGGCGGAAAGCACCTGCTTGCCGAAGCGCACTTCCACCTTCGCCGCGTCCACGCATTTCCCGTTGTCGTAGACATCCCCCGACACCCAGCGCAACGACGCCCGTGCGCTCGCGCCGGGCTCGAGCCTTACCGGCACCACGGCGGGACCGGGATGCATGCCGACCGGCGCCTTGCGCACGGCCTGCAACGCGATGCCCTTCGCATCCTTCAGCGAGACGGTCGGCTGCCCGGGCACCGTGCAGGCATGGCCGCTCTTGTT
This sequence comes from Luteibacter sp., assembly GCF_051958795.1. GTDB lineage: Bacteria > Pseudomonadota > Gammaproteobacteria > Xanthomonadales > Rhodanobacteraceae > Luteibacter. The sequence goes on from NZ_JBQCFT010000273.1 coordinate 4,244, forward strand.
CGTCAGCACCAGCCACGTGCCGGCATGCGACATGCCGTTGAGATCGCCGTCGCCGGCATCGGTCGAAAGCGTGAGCATGTCGGCGGTGCAAGGCGGGACATTGGGCGTGAAGGCGAGCATGGGCCGGGCTCCGGGTGGTGGGTGGACACGCGACATCTTGCCCGAATCGGGTGAACCGTCGATTAGCCATCTTTCCATCTGGATGGAAAGATATATACTTCCGACATCGTGTCCAGGTGCCCCGCCATGCCCGCTGTCAGCTTCGAATTCTTCCCGCCCAAGACCGACGACCAGCGCGACCAGCTCGACAAGGCCGTCGAACGCCTGAAAGACCATGCACCCGACTATGTCTCGGTGACGTTCGGCGCGGGCGGTTCGACGCTGAGCTACACGGGTGACACCGTGCGCCGCCTGCGCGCGCAGCACGGCCTCTCCGTGGCACCGCACCTTTCCTGCATGGGTGGCACGAAGGCGGAGATCCGCGCGCTGCTGGACGAGTACAAGGAGCACGGCTGCCGACGCATCGTCGCGCTGCGCGGCGACCTGCCCTCGGGCATGGCCACGCCGGGCGACTTCCGCTACGCCGCGGAACTGGTCGCCTACATCCGCGAGCACAGCGGCGATCACTTCCATATCGAAGTGGCCGCCTATCCCGAGATCCATCCCCAGGCCGAGAACGCGCTCGACGACCTGCGCCACTTCAAGGCCAAGTGCGACGCTGGCGCCAATGGCGCGATCACCCAGTACTTCTTCAACCCCGATGCTTACTTCCGCTTCGTGGATGACGTGACCCGCCTCGGCGTTAACCTGCCGATCGTGCCGGGGATCATGCCCATCGCTAACTTCAGCCAGCTGCGCCGGTTCTCCGAGCAGTGCGGCGCCGAGATCCCGCGCTGGATCGTGAAGCGGATGCAGGCCCACGGCGACGACGCCGTGGCCGTGCGCGAACTGGGCGCCGACGTGGTGGCCGAACTCTGCCGGCGCCTGCTCGATGGCGGTGCCCCCGGCCTGCATTTCTATACGATCAACCGGGCGCGGGCGACCACGGCGGTCCTCGAGCGGCTGGCGTGAACGCGTGATGGCAAACGTGCGCGCCGTCACCGCGCGCTAAGCCGCCGTGTCCGATGATGGCGGCTCGTGCCACCACCTGCCGCCACCGTGATCCGCGCCGCCCTCCTGCTCCTCACGCTCGCCCTGCTGTTCGCCGCCGCCCCCGCTGCCGCCCAGACCGAGGTCCACCGCTGCGTGGGCAAGGATGGCAGCCCCGTCTTCACCGACCAGCCCTGCAGCAACCTGGGCGCCCGCTCGATCGCCCCACCGGCGGCATCTAGCTCGGCGGCCCCGCAGGGCACGGCTCCCAGCACCGGCCTGCTGTGCGCCCAGGACATGGCGACCCTGCGGGTAGCGGTGGCCGAAGCCTTCAACCGGCGCGACGCCAACCGGATCGGCGGCCTGACCCTGTGGAATGGCTACGGCAGCGATGGCGCCGTGGACAACATCCGCAACCTCGACGCCACGGTCAAACAGACCCTGCTCTCGCTGGAGGGGGACGAAGCCGGGGGCATCGACGCGGTCACCCGGATCCCCGGGGGCGGCGGGGCGTCCCGCCATGTCCACTTCGGCGTCGTGCGCGAGTCCGGCTGCCTCTGGCTCCGCCCGCCCGCGTGACCGGCATGGCGCGCCGCGCCATGTAGCGCGGGGCGCTAGCCGTTATCATGGGCGGTCCCCACCGGAGCGCTCCCATGTCGCAGACTTACCCCGAATGGATCTGGCAGAACGGGCAGATCAAGCCCTGGGCTGAAGCCACGACCCACGTGATGGCCCATGCCCTGCACTACGGCTCGTCCGTGTTCGAAGGTATCCGCAGCTACGAGACGCCGGAAGGCGCGGCGATCTTCCGCCTCACCGACCACCTGAATCGTCTCTTCCTGTCGGCCAAGATCTACGACATGGAACTGCCCTACACCGTCGACGAGCTGGCCGAAGCCTGCCGCGCGGTCATCAAGAAGAACAACCAGCGCGCGTCGTACCTGCGCCCGGTGGCCTACCGCGGCCTGGGTGGCTTCGGCCTCTCCGCCGAAACGCCGATCGACGTCGCCGTGGCCACGTGGCCGATGGGCCCGTACCTCGGACCCGAGGCACTCCAGAACGGCATCGATGCCTGCGTGTCGAGCTGGCAGCGTTTCGCCCCGAACACGATCCCGGCGGGTGCCAAGGCCGGCGGCAACTATCTCTCCGGCCAGCTGATCGCGCGTGAAGCGCGCCGCCTCGGTTTCGGCGAGGGCATCGCCCTGGCCTCGACCGGCCTGCTCAGCGAAGG
>NZ_JBQCFT010000274.1:0-3025 GCF_051958795.1 Luteibacter sp.
TGCCCACCCTCGAGGCGAGTTCCGCAGGCGAGGCGGCTGGGCGGGAACAGCCCGTCAGGGGGCCGGCCATGGAGGGCCGGCCGTTTGAAATCGAGCCATGGATGGCGAGTTTCAAACCCCCGCCCAGCTGCCGGTTCGCGCCCGTAGGGCAATAGGTACATGGGCCGCGTAGCGGCCTTCCTTTTCGAACGACGAGGACATGTCTGAGCAGCGAGGGTGGGCGCCAAGGGCTCTTTCCGGAGACGTCCGAGCGCTAGCAGCGATGGCGAAGCCGAGCATCCCCGCGAAGCCGAAGGCGAGCCTGATCGCAGACACAAAAAAAGGCCGCGATCGCTCGCGGCCCCTCTTCACTGCCTTGCCGGAACTGGTCAGTCGGCCGGCGAGACGCTCACGCGGACGCGGAGGCGCTCGCCCGGGTCGTAGTTAAGGCGCGAGACGTAGACCTCACCGCGGTAGCGGTACTCGACGTCGTAGCCCGCGATGCGGCGCTGCTCGGTCACCGAGCTCACGTCGCGGCAGCGGGTTTCCGTGCTCTCGTAGCTGCGATCGCCGCTGCGCGACACGTTGTTGCCGACCACGCCGCCAGCGACCGCACCGGCGACCGTGGCCGCCTTGCGGCCATCGCCCTTGCCGACCGTATTACCCAGCACGCCACCCACGACGGCACCCAGGATGGTACCGGCCGTGCTGCCGCTGCCCTGCTGGCGGGTCACCACCTGCTGGTCGTAGCACTCCTGGCGCGGGGTTTCCACGCGCGACACGCCATAGACAGGATCGACGCGCAGGACGTCGGCCCAGCCGAAATGGGTGTTGTCATCCCCGCCCTGCTGAGGCGGCGGCGGGGGCGGGCCGTAACGATCCTGGGCACTGGCACCGGTAGCGAAAACCGCGAGGATCAGCGCGGGGATAAGCAGGCGAGACATGTAGGAAAACCTCCAGCCAGGTGCAAGATTGCGCCTAGTGGTTGTCATTTCATCAAGTTCACGCTGAATCCACGCTTAGGTTTTCCGGAGCCCGGCCCGGGCGATCCTGTCAACCGAATCCGCCCTCGCGCGTGCACGGCCATGGCCCGGCCTTGCTACTATTTCAGGCCGGCCCAGGCCGCCGGCCCGCCCCCATGGACACCCGATGACGATCTCGCTCTACAACACCCTGACGCGCCGCACGGAGGCGTTTGCCCCGCTCGATCCGAACCGGGTGACCATGTACGTCTGCGGGCCCACCGTCTACAACTACATCCATATCGGCAACGCCCGCCCGCCGGTCGTCTTCGACGTGCTGGCCAGCCTGCTGCGGCGCCATTTCCCGAAGCTGGTCTACGCCCGGAACATCACCGACGTGGACGACAAGATCAACAACGCCGCGGCGGCTGCCGGGGTGCCGATCACCGAGATCACCGGCCGCTACGCCCAGGCCTACCGCGACGACATCGCGAAACTGGGCGTGGCCCCGCCCGACGTCGAGCCGCATGCCACGGCGCATATCGCCGAGATCATCACCATGATCCAGCGCCTGATCGCCTCGAAGCACGCCTACGTGGCCGAGGGCCACGTGCTGTTCCACGTCGCCTCCTACCCGGCCTACGGCGCCCTGTCCGGCCGCGACCCGGATGAGCTCATCGCCGGCGCCCGCGTCGAGGTGGCCCCGTACAAGAAGGACGCGGGCGATTTCGTGCTGTGGAAGCCCTCGGATGAAACCCTGCCCGGCTGGGACAGCCCCTGGGGCCGTGGCCGCCCGGGCTGGCATATCGAGTGCTCGGCCATGAGCGAGGCCCACCTGGGCGACACCATCGATATCCACGCGGGCGGCGTCGACCTCACCTTCCCCCACCATGAGAACGAGATCGCCCAGAGCGTCTGCGCCCATGGTGGCAAGCCGTTCGCCCGGTATTGGCTGCACAACGGCATGCTCACCTTCGACGGCAAGAAGATGTCGAAGTCGCTGGGCAACGTCCTCCAGTTGCACGAGCTCCTGACCAAGCACCCGGGGGAGGCCCTGCGCCTGATGCTGCTGCGCGGCCACTACCGCCAGCCCCTTGATTGGTCGGATGCCGCCCTCACCCAGTCGGTACGCACGCTGGATGGCTGGTATGGCGTCCTGCGCGACCTGGCCGACGTGCCGCCTGGTGCCTTCGTGGTGCCGGAGGCCGTCGAGGCCGCACTGTGCGACGACCTGAACACCCCGCAGGCCCTGGCCGAGCTCTCCCACCTGGCGGACGCCGCGCGGCGGGCTACGGGCGATGAGCGGATCGCCGCCAAGGCAGCCCTGCTCGCCGGTGGCGCGCTAATGGGCCTCCTGCAGCAGGATCCGGAAGCCTGGTTCCAGCAGGGCAATCCGGGCGAGGCCGTCGATACCGCCATGGTCGAGGCTTTGCTGGAGGAACGCCGCGCCGCCCGCGCAGCGAAGGATTTTGCACGGTCCGATGCCATCCGCGATCAGCTGAAAGCGCTGGGCATCGCCATTGAAGACGGCGCTCAGGGCACGCGCTGGAGCGTAGTGAAGGCATGAATGACCTCGTAGCACCGCAGGAACCGACCACCGCCGAAGCGCAGGCCGCCATCGCCGAGGAATTCGCGTTCTTCGGCGACTGGACGGAGCGCTACCAGTACCTGATCGACCTGGGCCGGCAGTTGCCCCCGTTCCCCGACGACCAGAAGAGCGAGGACAACCGCATCCACGGCTGCCAGTCGATGGTGTGGATGATCCCCTCGGGCGACGCGTCGCGGATGACCTTCGAGGCGACCAGCGATTCAGCCATCGTCTCCGGCCTGATCGCCCTGCTGCTGCGCGTGTACTCCGGCCGTTCGGCGCAGGAGATCGTGGATACCGAGCCGACCTACATCCAGGAGATCGGCCTGGCGAAGCACCTCTCTCCCACCCGTTCGAACGGCCTTGTGGCCATGCTGGCGAAGGTGAAGGCCTACGCCGCGGCGGCCCTGGCCTGACCGAGCGTCGTTGGAGCCCCCCCGGGGGGCGCCCAGGGTGGCGTGAACGCCAGAGGGCGTGTGTGGCTCCGGCCAACGGC
>NZ_JBQCFT010000275.1:0-3386 GCF_051958795.1 Luteibacter sp.
AAGCTGAAGAAGCTCGGCATCGATTGATGCCGTAAAGCATCGCGCGCAACCGCGCAACCCCAAGGTGGTGGCCACACGAAAGCGGGGTACCAGTGGGAGCGCGCTTGGGCGCGCTTGCCATTAGCGATGAACTACGCCACCGCCCGCTTCCAAGCCCCCCGCCCTCTTGGGGCCACACCTTGGGGGGAGCCCGCTTGCGCGCGATGCTTTACGGCATCAATCGATGCCGAGCTTCTTCAGCTTGTAGCGCAGCGCGCGGAAGGTGATGCCGAGCTTCTTGGCGGTGGCGGTCTTGTTGTAGCGGGACTCTTCCAGGGCCTTGATGATCGTGTCGCGCTCGATGTTGGTGATGTAATCCTCGAGCGAGCCATCGGCGGCAGGGTTGCGCGGTGCGGGCGCACCGGCTGCCGCCGCGGCAGCTGTGGCGGGTGGCAGCGGTGCGCCGGCCGGCGTACCTGCCGTATCCGTGCCCGGCAGCGACGTGCGCTGCGGCAGCATCAGGTCATCCGCCTCGATCGTGTCGCCTTCGCACATGGCCATGGCGCGTTCGAGGATGTTCTCCAGCTCGCGCACGTTGCCGGGGAACTGGTAGGCCTCGAGCGCGGCAAGCGCTTCCGGCTTCAGCTTGCCGGGCGGGCCACCGGATTCGGTCGCGAGCTGGCGCAGGATGAAGTCGGCGAGGCGCGGCACGTCACCGCGGCGTTCGCGCAGCGGCGGCACGCGCAGTTCGATCACGTTGATGCGGTAGAACAGATCCTGGCGGAACTGGCCCTGCTCGACGAGCGCGGCGAGGTTCTTGTGCGTGGCCGAGAGGATGCGGACGTCCACCGGCACCTCGTCGCGGCCGCCGATCGGGCGCACGGCCTTTTCCTGGATGGCGCGGAGCAGCTTCACCTGCATGTGCAGGGGCAGTTCGGCGACCTCATCGAGGAACAGCGTGCCGCCGTGGGCTGCCTGGAACAGGCCTTCCTTGTCCGCGTGGGCGCCGGTGAAGCTGCCCTTGCGGTGGCCGAAGAACTCGCTTTCCATCAGCTCGGACGGGATGGCGCCGCAATTCACCGGCACGAAGGTGCCCGTGGCGCGCGGCCCCAGTTCGTGGATGAGCCGGGCGACCAGCTCCTTGCCCACGCCGGATTCGCCGGCGATGTACACCGGTGCCTGGTTGCGGGCCAGCTTGGCAATCTTGCCGCGCACCTCGGTCATCACCGGGGATTCGCCGATCAGGCGATCCGCACCCGGCGCGGCCTTGCTGCCGGCATCGCCCTTGCGCTCTTCGGAGAGGCGCAGGGCCGTTTTCACGAGACGGCGCAGCAGGTGGATATCCACCGGCTTCGAGACGAAATCGAACGCGCCCGCCTTCAGGGCGTTCACGGCCGCGTCCACGTTGCCGTAGGCCGTGATCATGGCCACCGGCATGTCGGGATAGGTGGCCGAGATCAGCTCGATGATCTCCTGGCCACTGCCGTCAGGCAGCCGCATGTCGGTGAAACACAGGTCGTATCGGCGAGAGGTGAGGGCATTCCGGGCCTCACTGACGCTCCCCACGGCGTCGACGTCGAGTTCCATTCGACCGAGAGTGATGGTCAACAACTCACGGATGTCCCGCTCGTCATCGATCACCAGGACTGTCTGCTTGCTCATCGGGTCCGGACGCTTCGGTGAATGTTCCAAATGTAACCGGCCGGGGCCTTCACGCAAAGGGCACCGATCATGCGCGGGCCGCGATCGGCGCCACGGCAGGGGTTCGCGCAGGCGGGGTCAGGCTGATCCGGAAGCAGCTGCCGCCACCGGCCACGCGCACGTATTCCAGCGCGGCCTGGTTGGCTTCGGTCATCTGCCGGGCCAGGTAAAGGCCCAGGCCGGTGCCGTATTCGTGCGTGGTGAAGAACGGCTCGAAGATCTGCGCGGCCACTTTCGGCGGGATGCCCGGGCCGCGGTCGATCACCTCGAGGATCGGGATCCCGGCCTCGGAATGGCGGGCGACGACCATCACCCGTGCCGGTTCGCTGGGCATGCGCCCATAGCGCAAAGCGTTCTGCACCAGGTTCCACACCACCTGCTGCAGGTGCTGCGGATCGGCGACCGCCGCCACCGGCTCGGAGCCCGACACGGCGCGGAGCACATCCGCGCCCAGGTCGTTGCCCTGGCGGTATTCACCGACGAAATCGTGCACCCAGCGGCTCAGGTCCAGCGTTTCCGGGCGCGAGCGCTCGCGGCGGGAGAGCTGCAGGATGTTCTCGATGATCTCGTTGAGGCGCGAACAGTGGTTGTTGATGATCTCGACCATGCGCAGGTCGGTATCGGCCAGGTCGGTGGATTCGGCGAGCAGCTGGGCGGAATAGTGGATCGCGGCCAGCGGGTTGCGGATCTCATGGGCGATGGACGCGGAGAGCCGGCCCAGCGAGCTCAGGGTCAGTTCCTCGGCCCGGCGCGAGACCAGCGAGGTATCGTCCAGGAAGATCAGGACGTGGGAATCATCGTTGGGGGCCAGGCGCGAGAAGCGCGGCACCACCTCGGGCGTGCCATCGGCCAGCATGGTCGCGCTCTCGTCCAGCTTGCCCGAGGTGCGCCAGTGGTACAGCCGGCGGGAGAGCTCCGGGGCGATTGAGCCCAGGTCGCGCTGGTCGGCCGAGGGGTTGCCCATGAGCATCCAGGCCGATTCATTGAGCTGGTGGATCCGGTTGCCCTCGTCGACCAGCAGCACGCCGGTCTTCATGCGCCGGATGATCAGCTCGTTGACCTGGGACAGGTTGGCCAGGTCGATGCCGCGCTGCTCGGCGAGGGCCTCGGAGGCACGGATGTTCCGGCCCAGCACATAACAGAGCGAGGCGCAGGCGAAGTAGGCCGCGCCGAACAGGCCGTATTCCACCACCTCGCGGTCCGAGGCGCCGGGCTGGTCCACGTCGAACAGGGAATGGCCCAGCATGCACAGGGTGGCCAGGGCGGCGAAGAACATGGAGAGCCGCAGGGGCAATAGAAGGGCACCCGTGGCGATATTGACCGCCAGCATCATGGCCACGCCCATCCTGACGTCGTGCATCAGAATCAGTGCGAGCACGGCGGCGGCAATATCGAGGGTCAGGCCGACCGAAACGACCAGCACCGGGCGGTGGAGCAGGGGCCGGGTGCGGGCGACCATGACGAGGGCCGCGAACAGGTAGGCGAGGGCCATGACCCGGGCCAGCACCGGCTCGGGCAGCACCGGCCAGGCCATGTGCTCCGGGCGGAACGCCAGTGCGGTGTACACCGCCGCCTGGCCCAGCCGGAAGTAATTGAAAAAGAAGAGTTCGTGGCGGGCCGTGGCCTGGTTTGCCCGGGCGATCGCGGTCATGGTCGGCACGGGCGTGGACACGTCTATGGCTCTCCGCCGGGCGGCCCCGGGGGCC
>NZ_JBQCFT010000276.1:0-8144 GCF_051958795.1 Luteibacter sp.
CAGGTGGGCCACAAGGACGAGAAGGGCGTGTTCCGCGGCACCCGTGAGCGCCGCTTCCAGGTGTTCCCGGGCTCGGCGCTCGCCAAGGCGCCGCCAGCGTGGATCATCGCCGCGCAGATCATCGATAGCGGCGGCCGCGTATGGGCCATGATGAATGCGCGGATCGACCCGGCGTGGGTCGAGCAGCAGGCCAGCCACCTGGTGCGCGCCACCGCGCGCGATGCCCACTGGTCGCGCAAGCGGGGCACCGTGGTCGCCTACGAACAGGTGACGCTGTTCGGGCTGGTGCTCGTCGAGCGCCGCCCCGTGACGTTTCAGAAACAGGACCCGCGGCTCGCCCACGACATCTTCGTGCGCGAGGCACTGGTCCGTGCCGACCTCGACAGCCGGGCGGACTTCGTCCGTGCGAACCAGCGCGTGCTTGAGCAGGCCCACGATATCGAGGCGAAGCAGCGCCGCGCCGGCCTGCTGCGTTCCGATGAAGATCTCGCCGCGTTCTTCGACGGCAAGTTGCCCGAATCGATCGCCGACACGCGCGCGCTGGATGCCTGGTTCCGCAAGGCGTCGCCGGGCGAACAGGCGGCGCTGCGCTGGACCCTCGCCGACGTGATGGATGCGGGGGCCGGCCTCGATCCCAAGGCCTTCCCGGCTTCCATGGACATAGGCCAGCACCGTTACCGGCTCGAGTACCGCTTCGTGCCGGGCGATCCGGCGGATGGCGTCACCATCAACGTTCCGCTCGCCTTCCTCAACGCCGTGCCTGCGGCGCGTGGCGAATGGCTGGTGGGTGGCCTGCTGGCCGACAAGGTCGCGGAACTCATCCGCGGCTTGCCGAAGGCGCTGCGCCGGAATTTCGTTCCGGCCCCGGACTTCGCGCGCGCGTTCACCGAAGCGGAGGCGCCACGCGACGAGCCACTTGCGAAGGCGCTCGCAGCGTTCCTGAAACGCACCACGGGCGTCGACGTGGATGCGGCCGCGTTCGCCGAGGCCGAGGTGCCGGCGCACCTGCTCATGCGCTACCGCGTGCACGACGAGAACGGCCGCACGGTGGCCGAAGGCCGTGACCTGGCCGCCATCCGCGCGCAATGGGAAGGCAAGGCGCGGGAGGCGTTCTCCCGCAAGACCGACATCGAACTCACCCGCGAGGACATCCTCACCTGGGATTTCGATGCGATCCCCACGGAAGTGCGCTCCGAAGCGGGGCTCAAGGCCTATCCCGCGCTCGTGGACCTGGGCGAGGCGGTCGCGCTGCGCGTCTTCGAGCGTGCCGACGAGGCCGCCGAGGCGCACGTTGCGGGCGTCGAGCGCCTGTTGCGCGGTGCGCTGGCGCCTGAGTTCAAGCGTGCCCGCCGGCAGCTGCCGATCAGCAACCCGCTTTCGCTGAAGTACGCGCCACTGGGCAGCGTGGACGCGCTTCGCGATGACCTGGTCGAGGGTGGCTTCGCCGACATGCTGGCCGATGCGAAGCTCAACGTACGCACGCTCGGCGATTTCGAGCACCTCAAGGGTGAGTTTGCGCGCGGCCTGTTCGGCGCGGCGATGGCCCGGCAGAAGCTTGCCGAGCCGATCATCGAGGCGCAGGCCGAGCTCAAGCCGTGGATGGAGCCGCCGCTGATGGGCTTCGCCAAGGCGAGCTACGACGACCTGCGCGAGCAGCTGGCGGCGCTGCTCCTGCCGGGCTTCCTGCGTGAACTGCCGGTCGCACGCCTGGCCCATATTCCGCGCTACCTGAAAGCGATGCGGCTGCGGGGCGAACGCCTGCGCCAGGATCCGCAGCGCGACCAGGCGCGTATGCTGCAGGTGCTGCCGTACTGGCGGGCGCTGTTGAACGCCAGCGGTACCGCGCTGGATGCGGTGGACTGGGCCGAGCTGCGCTGGCTGGTCGAGGAGTGGCGCGTCTCCCTGTTCGCGCAGGAACTGAAAACAGCCGAGCCCGTCTCGGCCAAGCGCCTCGCCCGGGCCCTGGAAGCCGCACAGGCACATACCGCATGAAGAGTTCGCAGGCCAACCCGGGTAGGGAAAACGCGACCGATGCGGCCGTGCGTTCGCCGCTGACCGACCAGGCACGCGAGGCATGCGTGGTGCTGCCGGCGGCGGCGCGTGCCGAAGCGGAAACGATCATCGAGCTGCTGCGCCAGCTGGGGTGCGACGACGAAACCTGCGCCTCGGCGATGTGGTTCTCGCTGATGCGCGGGTTGCCCGGCGCCGCCGACGCCGCCTCGGCGTCATGGCCAGCGTCGCTCAGGCGTCTCGTGGATGGGCAAGGTGAAGCGGAGAAGGTCTGGACGCTGCACGCGGAACGCGGCCCCGCCACCGGCTCGGAAGGCCTCCGCCGGCTGCTGCTGGCGATCATCCGCGACCTGCGCGTGGTGTTCGTCCTGCTCGCGCGGCAGCTCGCCGCCATGCGCACCGCGATGTCGCTGCCGGATGCGGAGCGCCGCGAGCTGGCCCAGCTCACCTCCGATATCCACGCGCCGCTGGCCAACCGCCTCGGTATCTGGCAGCTGAAATGGGAACTCGAGGATCTGGCGTTCCGCTACCTCGAACCGGAAACCTACCGCCGCATCGCGCGCCTGCTCGACGAGCGCCGTGCGGACCGCGAGAGCTTCATCGCGGAAAGCCTCGCACAGCTGCGTGAGGTGCTTGGCCATGCGGGCATCCGCGCGGACCTGGCCGGGCGGCCGAAGCACATCTTCTCCATCTGGAAAAAGATGAAGAAGAAGGGCCTCGAGTTCTCCGACCTGTACGACATCCGCGCCGTGCGGATCCTGGTGGACTCGGTGGCCGACTGCTATGCGGCGCTGGGCCTGGTGCACAGCCTGTGGCCGCACCTTCCCGGTGAATTCGACGATTACGTGGCCCGGCCCAAGGGCAATGGCTACCGTTCGTTGCATACCGCGGTGATCGGCCCGGAAGGCAAGACGCTCGAGGTGCAGATCCGGACGCATGAAATGCACCGCGCCAACGAACTGGGCGTGGCCGCGCACTGGCGCTACAAGGAAGGTGGCGGGGCGGATGCCGAGTTCGAGGCCAAGATCGCGTGGATGCGCAAGCTGCTCGAACCGCGTGGCGAGGATGATGCCGAGCTGGCCGCCGGGTTTGAAACCGAACTGATGGAAGACCGCGTGTACGTGCTTTCGCCCAAGGGCGAAGTGATCGACATGCCACGCGGCGCCACGGTGCTCGATTTCGCGTACCACATCCACACCGAGGTGGGGCATCGCTGCCGGGGCGCCAAGCTCAACGGCCGCATCGTCCCGCTGACGACGCAGCCGCGCAGCGGTGACCGTGTCGAGATCCTCACGACCAAGATTTCCGAGCCCAGCCGTGACTGGCTCTCGGTGCACCACGGCTACCTCGCGACGTCGCGCGCGCGGGAAAAGGTGCGCGCGTGGTTCCGGCGCGAGGCGCACGAAGCCAACATCATTGCCGGCAAGGCCACGCTGGAAAAAGAACTACGGCGGCTTGCCGTGGATGACGTGGACCTTGCTGCGCTGGCGGCGCATTTCCGCCTGAAGGGCGTCGAGGACCTGTTCGTGACCGTGGAGCTGGGCGAGGTATCCCTCGGCCAGATCGCGCGGCACCTGCAAGAGCCGGCCGAGGTGGATTTCACCCAGTCGTCGGCACCGGTGGCCGCGCGTGGTGCCCAGCACGACCGCGGCGCCCTCTCGATCGAGGGCATTGGCAACCTGCTGACGACGCTCGCCCGCTGCTGCCAGCCGCTGCCGGGCGATCCCGTGCGCGGCTTCATCACCCGGGGGCGCGGTGTTTCGGTGCACCGCACCGATTGCGCATCGCTGGCCCGGCTCGCCCGCAAGGATCCCGATCGCGTGATCGAGGTGAGCTGGGGCAGGGTGGAAGTGCAGAATTACGAGGTCGACATCGAACTGCGCGGGTACGACCGCAAGGGCCTGCAGAAGGATGTCGCCACGACCATCAACAACATCGGCCCGCACATCGTCGCCTCGTCGAGCCGGGTGAACACGCGGACCAGCGAGGTCGATATGCGTTTCACCCTGCGCGTGCGCGATTACGAGCAGTTGTCCTTGCTGCTGGGCAGGCTCTCGGCGCTGCCCAACGTCACCGATGCCCGGCGAGTGGGCGGGCGGTAGGGGTCAAGCGCGCTCCTGCAAGGCCTGTGTGGGAGCGCGCTTGCGCGCGATGCTTACATCCCGCCCAGGAGGCTGGCGCCGGCATTCTGTAGCGGCGCCACGATCAGCATGCGGGCCAGGAACAGGCCGATCAGCACGACCGTCGGCGAGAAGTCCAGCCCGCCGATCGTCATGCGGCCGCGCAGGGGGCGCACCAGCGGCTCGGCCAGCGCGGTGACGAAGCGTGCGACGGGATGGTAGCGATCGGTCGAGAGCATGCTCATCAACGACCACACGAACACCACCACGATCCAGGTCAGCAGGAAGAAATCGAGCAGGTCGGCGATGCTGAGTACCAGCAGGCCCAGCGGCGCGGGCATCACGCCCGCGAGCAGCAGGTGCAGCAGCCACTTCAGGCATTCCAGCAGCAGGGCCACGACGAGCGCAGCCAGGCTGATCCGGCGGACGCTGGGGAGTGCCTTGCGCAGCGGGCGCAGCACCGGGTTGGTGAAGCGGTAGAGGAACTGGCAGATCGGGTTGTTGAAATCGGCACGGTTGGCTTCGGCCAGCAGGCGAAGCACGAAGAGCGCGACAAGGGCCCCGAAGAGCGTATTGAGCAGGAAGTCCCCTGCGTTTGCCAGGTAGTTCACGAGTTCGATTCCATCTGTTCGGAGAGCTCCACGCCACGGCGGCGGGCGGCATCGACCGCGCGCGCCACGATGGCGGGGAAATGGTCGGCCTGGAAACTTTCCAGGGCGGCCTGGGTGGTGCCGTTGGGCGAAGTCACCTTCTGTCGGAGGGTGGCGGCGGTATCGTTCCCCTCAACCAGCATGCGGCCCGCGCCAAGCACGGTATGCGCGGCCAGGGCTCGCGCGGTCTCCCGGGACAAGCCCTGCGAGAACGCCGCGTTCTCCAGGGCTTCGGCCATGAGGAACATGTAGGCCGGGCCGGAGCCGGAGAGCGCCGTGACGATATCGAGCTGGTCTTCCTCCGGCACCCAGACGGTCAGGCCGGCGGCATCCAGTACGTGCTGGGCCTCGGCACGCTGCGGGGCGCTGACCCGCGCGTTGGCGTACAGGCCGGTTGCGCCCGCGCCAAACATGGCCGGCGTATTCGGCATGCAACGCACGACGGGCAGGGCGGCGTCCAGCCAGCGCTCGATCTGGGCGATGCGGATACCTGCGGCGATCGAGACCACCATGGGGCGGTGCTGCTGCACCACTGCGCGCAGCCCGCGGCAGACCTCGGCCATCATCTGCGGCTTGACCGCCAGGACGAGGAGGCCAGCCCCCTCGGCCGCCGCGGCGTTATCGGTATATGTCGCCACGCCGTACTGGCGTGACAGTTCCTGCAGGGCCTCGGCGCGCGGCTCCGCCACGGCGATGCCGCCGGGCTGGGCGCCGTGGCGGACAAGGCCGGCGACCAGGGCCGTGGCCATATTGCCGCCACCGATGAAGGCGATCCGGTTCATGGGGTGTGTTCGCTCCATTCGCGACGTCTTTCACATACCTACGAAGCATATATGCTGCGCCGCCTTGCGCCGACCCCCGGGGGTGGTTACCTTTGGCCCACAAAGAAAGGGGACCCCAATGGATATCGCCGAACTCCTTGCCTTCTCCGTGAAGAACAAGGCCTCCGACCTGCACCTTTCCGCAGGCCTGCCGCCCATGATCCGCGTGGACGGCGACGTTCGACGGATCAATATCCCGCCCCTCGAGCACAAGCAGGTCCACTCGCTGATCTACGACATCATGTCGGACAAGCAGCGCCGCGACTACGAGGAATTCCTCGAGGTCGACTTCTCCTTCGAGATCCCGGGCCTGGCCCGCTTCCGCGTCAACGCGTTCAACCATAACCGCGGCGCTGGCGGCGTCTTCCGTACCATTCCGTCGGAAGTGCTCACCCTGGAAGACCTGGGTGCCCCCCGGATCTTCCGCGAACTGATCGAGCAGCCGCAGGGCCTGGTGCTGGTCACCGGCCCGACCGGTTCGGGCAAGTCGACGACGCTGGCGGCGATGGTCGACCACATCAACAAGAACGAATACGGCCACATCCTCACCGTCGAGGACCCCATCGAATTCGTGCACACCTCGCAGAAGTGCCTGGTCAACCAGCGCGAAGTCCACCGCGATACCCACGGCTTCAACGAGGCGCTGCGTTCCGCGCTCCGCGAAGATCCGGATTACATCCTGGTCGGCGAGCTTCGCGATCTCGAGACGATTCGCCTTGCCCTGACCGCCGCGGAAACCGGCCATCTTGTGTTCGGCACGCTGCATACGTCGTCGGCCGCCAAGACCATCGACCGCATCATCGACGTGTTCCCGGCGGGCGAGAAGCCGATGGTCCGCTCGATGCTGTCCGAATCGCTGCGCGCCGTCATCTCGCAGTCGCTGCTGAAGAAGGTGGGCGGTGGCCGGCTGGCTGCGCACGAGATCATGGTCGGCATCCCGGCCATCCGTAACCTGATCCGCGAGGACAAGGTGGCCCAGATGTACTCGGCCATCCAGACCGGCCAGCAGTACGGCATGCAGACCCTGGACCAGAACCTGCTCGACCTGGTCAAGCGCGGCCTCATCACCCGCCAGGAAGGCGCCATGTACGCCAAGAACAAGGAAGGCTTCCGCTAAGCCAGCGGCGAACCACCGGCGGCACGCTCCCCCTGTGGGAGCGCGCTCGCGCGCGATGCCCGCCACGGACCGCGCCGCGCCCGCCCGTGTGATAACCGTCGCTGCAGCCACCACCGGGCAGGTATATGATCCGCCCAAGGGTGCCGGCCCATCCCGGCAACGGGGATCCAGGCCATGAGCGAGTTCGATTTCACCTCCTTTCTTAAGCTGATGGTGCACAAGCAGGCGTCCGACCTGTTCATCACCGCCGGCGTCGCGCCCTCCATGAAGGTGCAGGGCCGTATCGTGCCCATCACGCAAAGCCCGCTGTCCGCGCAACAGTCGCGCGACATGGTGCTGAACGTGATGACCCCGGCCCAGCGCGAAGAATTCGAAAAGACCCACGAGTGCCAGTTCGCGATCAGCGCGTCGGGCGTGGGCCGCTTCCGTGTGTCGTGCTTCTACCAGCGCAACTGCGTGGGCATGGTCCTGCGCCGCATCGAGTCCAAGATCCCGACGCCGGAAGAGCTGAACCTGCCGCCGATCATCAAGCAGCTGGCGATGACCAAGCGCGGCATCATCATCTTCGTGGGTGGTACCGGTACCGGTAAGTCCACGTCGCTCGCCTCGATGATCGGTTACCGCAACCAGAATTCCACGGGCCACATCATCACGATCGAGGACCCGATCGAATACGTGCACCGCCATGAAGGCTGCATCATCACCCAGCGCGAACTCGGCATCGATACCGACAACTGGGAAAACGCGCTGAAGAACACGCTGCGCCAGGCGCCCGACGTGATCATGATCGGCGAAGTGCGTACGCGCGAGACGATGGAACACGCGATCAACTTCTCGGAAACAGGCCACCTGTGCCTGTGCACGCTGCACGCGAACAACGCCAACCAGGCGCTGGACCGCATCCTGCACTTCTTCCCGGAAGACCGCCGCAGCGCGCTGTTCATGGACCTTTCGCTGAACCTGAAAGGCATCGTGGCCCAGCAGCTCATCCCCACGCCCGATGGCAAGGCACGCCGCGTCGCCGTGGAAGTGCTGCTCGGCACGCCGCTCGCGCAGGATTACATCCGCCAGGGTGAGATCCACAAGCTCAAGGAGCTGATGCGCGACTCGAACCAGCTGGGCATGCGCACCTTCGACCAGAGCCTGGTCGAGCTGTACCACGGTGGCGAGATCTCGTACGAAGATGCCCTGCGCCACGCCGACAGCTCGAACGAAGTGCGCCTGCGCATCAAGCTCGCCCAGGGCGGCGATGCGCACACGCTCTCGCAGGGCCTGGAAGGCGTCGAGATCGACACGGCCAACGACAAGAACACGTTCGGCGGCATGCTGCACCGCTAAAAAAGAAACTGTGGGAGCGGGCGGGGGGGCCCGGGGTTGTGGTGGAGAGGCCAAGAACGCGCCCACCCGCCCCCACCACCGCCCCAAA
>NZ_JBQCFT010000277.1:0-18649 GCF_051958795.1 Luteibacter sp.
CGCGCTTGCGCGCGATCACCTACAGCGCGATGAAGCCGTGCCTCACCATCGAAGCGACCCCGGCTCTCCCACCACCCAACCCCACCGCGTCCGAGAGCCCTTGGCGCCCACCCTCGAGGCGAGTTCCGCAGGCGAGGCGGCTGGGCGGGAACAGCCCGTCAGGGGGCCGGCCATGGAGGGCCGGCCGTTTGAAATCGAGCCATGGATGGCGAGGTTCAAACCCCCGCCCAGCCGCCGGTTCGCGGCCGTAGGCCAAATAAGTACATGGGCCGCGTAGCGGCCTTCCTTTTCGAACGACGAGGACTGTCTGAGCAGCGAGGGTGGGCGCCAAGGGCTCTTTCCAGAGACGTCAGAGCGCTAGAAGCGATGGCGAAGCCGAGCCCCGCGAAGCCGAAGGCGAGCCTGTTCGTCACGACATGCATTCGCGTACGTGAATGAGCCGAAGGAAAGGCGCGTGGCTACCGCGCGGCAATCCAATCGAGCGCAAATGACTGAAGCTGTGGGAAAAATGCGGCGAAAGTCTCGCGCAGCATCGCGTCGTGCTCCAGCAGCAACGGCACCGATTCGCCCACCGGGTTCGCCCGCGACAGCCGCCTCGACAGGCCGCCCAATGCCGCCGCCACCCGGTCCACGTCCGCATAGCCGGCCGGCAGGTCGTTCGCATCCATATAAGAAAGGAAGCGCTTCAGGCCATCCGGCAGCAGGGGCCCCGCCGCATGCAACTCCGCCCGCAGGTCATCCGAGAACACCTGCAGGGGCGTCGCGCAGTAGCGGGTGAAATCGCGCGCCAGGCAATGGTCGAACCACACATCCAGGAAGATGCCCGCGTAACGCCGGAACGGCGGCGGCATGGCCTCGCGTGCGTTGCGCACCAACGGATGTGTATCCGTATAGCCGTCGATCGCCCGGTGCAGGTAGATGCCATCGCGCACCCGCGGTGGCAGTGAATCATCCGGGGTACCGCGGACGAAATCGCCCATCACGCCGCCCAGGCGCAAGCCCGCGTCGTGGCCGGCCAGCAGCGCATGCGCCAGCACGTTCACGGGCGGGCTCCGGCGCGGGTGGCGCGGCCAGCGGTTATCATGGCGGGCATGACTGATCTTCTACCTACAGCGCCGGAGAGCTTTCCGGACGAAACGCTGAGCTTCGCGCTGGCCGGGCCCGCGGGCAAGCTCGAATGTGAGGCCAAGGCTGCGACCGAGGGCCGCAGGAACGCCATTGCCGTGATCTGCCACCCGCTTTCCACGGACGGCGGCAGCATGCACAACAAGGTCGTGACCATGGTGGAGCGCGCCTTGCGCGAGTCCGGCGTGGACACGGTCATCTTCAATTTCCGCAGCGTCGGCCGGTCCGACGGCGACTTCGACCATGGCCACGGGGAGAGCGACGACCTCGCCACCGTGGTGGCCTGGGCGCGCAAGGTTCGACCCGGCGCGAAGCTGTGGCTCGCCGGCTTCTCCTTCGGCAGCTATGTCACGCTGCGCAACGCGGTGGCCCTGGGTGCCAGCGCGCTGATCAGCATCGCGCCGCCCGCCGCCGGCCGCGGCTGGGACTTCGGGCCGCTCGACCTGCCGACCTGCCCGTGGCTCGTGGTCATGGGCGACGCCGACGAGATCGTCGAGCCCCAGGCGGTCTACGACTGGATCGAGAGCCTGCCCGAAGACAAGCGGCCGAAGCTGGTGAAGATGGAGGAGACGAGCCACTTCTTCCATCGCAGGCTCATGGACCTGCGTGGCGTGATCCGCCACGAGGTGAAGGATTGGCCGCCCCTGCCGGACGGCGACGAGGCATGAGCTGCACGGAGCTGACGCCCGGCGAACGCTACCGGGACGGCGTCGTGGGCCATCGCTGGGAATCCGACCCGGCGCAGCTGGGCGTCATCGCCGAGTTCGACCGCATGCACGCGGCGCTCTGCCAGCCGGCCGAGCCGGCGGGTGGCGGCTTGTTCGGCCGGCTCAAGTCCATGCTCGGCGGCGATGTCCCGCGCGAGCCGGTGAAAGGGCTGTACCTGTGGGGGAGTGTCGGCCGCGGCAAGACCTTCCTCATGGACCTGTTCGTCTCGAGCCTGTCACCGGGCCTCGCGCTGCGCAGGCATTTCCACCGCTTCATGCAGGAAACGCACGCGACCCTGCGCGAGCTCGGTGAACGACAGAATCCGCTGGATGAAGTCGCCTCGCGTATCGCCGCGAAGCACCGCGTGCTCTGCCTCGATGAATTCATCATCCTCGATATCGGCGATGCCATGATCATGGCCGGCCTGCTCGAAGGCCTGTTCTCTCGCGGGGTCACGCTCGTGACGACGTCGAACACGATGCCCGCCAACCTTTACAAGGATGGCCTGCAGCGGGCGCGGTTCCTTCCGGCGATCGCGGCGCTCGAGAAGTACTGCGTGGTGCACGAGATGGTCTCGCCCCGCGACTGGCGCCTGCGCTCGCTGACCCAGGCCTCGGTCTACCTCGTGCCGCCGGGCGCCGAAGCCGAGCGCTCGCTGGCGAAGATCTTCACCGAGCAGGCCCAGGGCGAGATCGAAGACGCCGGGACGCTCACCGTGAACAGCCGTGAGATCCCGGTACGCCGCCGCGCGGCGAACATCATCTGGTTCGATTTCTCCGCGTTGTGCGAGGGCCCGCGCGCGGTCACGGACTACATCGAGCTGGCGAAGACGTATCCGACGGTGATCCTCTCCGGCGTGCCGCAGTTCACCGATTTCACAGAAAACGAGGCCAAGCGCTTTGTCCTGCTGGTGGACGAGTTCTACGATCGCCACGTAAAGTTGGCGTTGTCGGCGGCGGCGCCGATTACCGAGCTCTACGATGGCAAACGCGTGCGCGCCGAATTTGGCCGCACCGAGTCACGCCTGATCGAGATGCAGAGCGAGGACTACCTGGGACGCGACCACAAGCCATGAGTTGACGTGGGCAAGATCGCCTGTTTGCAACCATGCCGTGCGAACGATGCTATCAGGGCGGGAATGCCGCGAACTAATGACGAGAGACGCTCATGGAACATTGTGAACTGGTCCCCGGCCGCGGCATCCGCCACGGCAAAACCGAGATCTTCTTCAACGAGAAGCGCGCCACCCTTCGCGCCGCGCTGGGCGAGCCGATCCCGCCCTCGAACCCCATGTGGGATGACGAAGACGAGTTCGTCCGGGGCGGCGAGGAATGGCTGCGCCTGCGCTTCGTCGACAACAAGCTTGCCGACATCGAAGTGCTGGGCGGCACCCTCTCCTACAAGGACATCGAGCTCAAGGACACCGACGTCCGCACGCTCAGGGATGGGCTGAACAACCACGGCCTCGTCCTCACCGATGTCACCGAGTGGCTCAGCGAGGGCCGCGACTGCATCGACCTGCAGATCGTCGTGGCCACGGCAGGCGATGTCGAGGTCGTCGACGACCTGGAAGAAGGCAAGCAGGATCGCATCGCCTGGGTCATCACGAGCAGGGACTTCGAGATCGAGGACGCATGATGCCGCGCGCCACCACCTGGCTCCGCCTCGTGGTGGCGGCCAGCTTCCTTGCCGCACTGGCTGGCTGTGCAAGCGCTCCCCGCGTCGCGCCACAGCGCAGCGCGCTCGCGCACTGGTCGCCGTCGCCGAACTTCAACGCACGGAAGGCGCAGGTCATCGTGCTCCACCACACGTCGATCGGCGATGCGGAGGCTTCCCTCCGCGTCCTGAAGACGCGCAACAGCCAGGGCGAGGTCAGCGCGCACTACCTCATCGAGATGGACGGCCGCATCGACCAGCTCGTCGATGACGGTGAGCGCGCGTGGCACGCCGGCGCATCGCGCTGGGGCGACATGACCGACCTGAATTCCTCGTCCATCGGCATCGAGATCGATAACGACGGGCACTCTCCGTTTACCCAGCCGCAGATCGATGCGCTGGTCCGCCTCCTGGCCGACCTCACCACGCGCCTGGGCATTCCGCGCACGGCCGTCGTAGGCCATGGTGATATCGCACCGGGGCGCAAGGACGATCCCAGCGTGCTTTTTCCGTGGGGAACGCTGGCGCGGTATGGCTTCGGCCTGTGGTTCGATACACCGCTCACGCCCGCGCCGCCGGGGTTCGACAGCCTCGCGGCGATGCGCCTGGTCGGTTACGACGTCTCGAATCCACGCGCGGCCATCATCGCCTTCCATCGCCACTACCGGGCGATGGAGACGGATACGCTGGATGAGACGGATGCGGCGATCCTTTATTCGCTGCAGCGGAAGTTGATGGCGCCGCGTCAGTAAGCGAAGGTCTGGAACGCGTCGATCGTGCGGTCTACGCCTTCGTCGTCGATGTCGAGGTGCGTGACCAGGCGGATTGACGGAAGGTAGCCGATGCTCAGGCGGATGCCTTTCGCGGCCGTGTGCTTCGCGAGGTCCTGCAGGCGCTGCGGCGGGACGTCCACGAACACCATGTTGGTGTGGCAACCCTGCACGGTGAGGCCCTCGATGTTGCCGAGCGCCTCGGCCAGGCGCTTCGCCCGCGCGTGATCATCCGCGAGCCGCTCGACGTGGTGATCCAGCGCATGCATGGCCGCGGCGGCGAGCAAGCCGGCCTGGCGCCAGCCACCGCCGGTGACCTTGCGCCAGCGGCGGGCGCGGTCGATGAGCTTCACGTCGCCCAGCAGCACCGAACCCACGGGCGCACCCAGCCCATTCGACAGGCAGACGGAGACGCTGTCGAAGCCGGCCGCTACGTCGCGGGGCTTCCGGCCGTAGTCGATTGCCGCGTTAAATAGGCGCGCGCCGTCGAGATGCAGCCCCAGACCGCGGCGCGTGGCCACCTCGCGCGCAGCGGCCATGTATTCGAAGGGCAGCGCGCGGCCATGCCAGGTGTTTTCCAGCGCCAGCAGCTTCGACCGGGCGAAGTGCGGGTCGACCGGCTTGATCGCCGCCTCGACCTTGTCGAGCGGCAATGTGCCGTCGGCCGCCTGCGGGATCGGCTGCGGCTGGATCGAGCCGAGCACGGCGGCACCGCCGCCCTCGAAGCGATACGTGTGCGCATCGGCACCCACGATGTATTCATCGCCACGCTCGCAATGGCTCATCAGCGCCAGCAGGTTGCTCTGCGTACCGGTGGGCACGAACAAGGCGGCGGCGAACCCGAGGTCGGCGGCGAGCCGGTCCTGCAGCGCGTTTACCGTGGGGTCTTCGCCGTACACGTCATCGCCGACCGGCGCGCGCAGCATCGCTTCGCGCATGGCATCGGTGGGCTGGGTGACGGTGTCGCTGCGCAGGTCGATGGTTCGCATGGGTGCCGGGTCGTCGAGGGGCCAGCCGCTGATGGTACGCCAGCCCGTTCACGATTCCGTAGCCTGGATCACGCGATGCTCTGCCGCATGATCACGATCGTCATGGGTGTATCCGGCAGCGGCAAGAGCACCGTGGGTGGCGACCTCGCCAGCCACCTGGGCATCCCGTTCGTCGATGGCGACAGCCTCCATCCCCAGGCCAACAAGGACAAGATGGCGCACGGCGTGCCACTCGACGACGCCGACCGCCAGCCCTGGCTCGCGGCCATCGTCGCGGTGATGGACGAGCACCGCGCGCGCCGCCAGTCGCTGGTCATCGCCTGCTCCGCGCTAAAGCGGCGCTATCGCGATTTCCTGCGGGGCGAGCACCGCGATGTCCGCTTCGTCTACCTGCACGGTACGCGGGATGTGCTGGCCGAACGCCTGCGCGAGCGGGGCAGCCACTTCTTCGATCCCGCCCTGCTCGACAGCCAGCTCGCCACGCTCGAGGAGCCATCGCGGACAGAGGCGGCCTGGGTGGAGATCACCGACCCGCCCGCGCGCATCGTCGAAAAGGTGATTCGCGCCGGGTGCGCCGAGGCGCGTCAGGCCGCGCGGTAGTCCGACGGCGGCTTGCCCAGCGCGCGGCGGAACATCGTCGAAAAGCTGGTGGCGCTTTCATAACCCAGGTCGAGCGCGACATCGGTCACCGCATCGCCGGCGGCCAGCCGCGGCAAGGCGGCGAGCAGGCAGGCCTGCTGGCGCCAGCGTGCGAAGCTCATGCCGGTTTCGCGGCGGAACAGCCGGGTGAAAGTGCGGCGGTGCATGCCGAGGCCAGCCGCCCAGGCATCGATGCCCTCGGCGACGTTCGGGTGCTCGAGGAAGTGCGCCGATAGCGAGGCCAGTGCCGGATCGGTCGGCAACGGAAGATCCAGCGGCACGCGCGGCGCGCGATTGATCTCTTCCACGAGCAATGCCATCAGCAGGCCGTCGCGCCCGGCAGGATCGTATTCGCGGGGAACCTGCACCGCTTCCACCAGCAGCGAGCGCAGCAGCGGCGACACCGCGATGACCCGGCAAGCCTCGCCCGCCGCCCCCGTCACCTCCGGCTCGATGTAGACGCTGCGCGTCTTCACCGCCCCGATCATCCGGACCGCATGCGGCGTACCCGACGGAATCCACACGGCGCGCTCCGGCGGTGCGATCCATGCGCCATATGGCGTCGTGATCGCGATCGTGCCCTCGGAGGCATACAGGAGCTGGCCGCGCCGGTGCTGGTGGGTCGGCAGTTCGAAGGCGGCCGGATACGTATTGCCACGGGAGACGATCGGTCGTGGCGTCGCCTCGAAGGCGTCAGCATCGCTGAGTGGCATGATCGTTGGCCCAAACTCAAAGGGTTTTGACCCGCATTCTAGCGCGGGACACGGCCGGGCGTGGTTTCATATGTCATCCCTACCCCAGGACCGCCCCATGCAAGCCCCAGCCGACGCGGCGGCGCAGGCCACCCGCGCTGCCGCCCCCACCGTTTACAGCGTCATCTTCGCGATCAGCTTCTGCCACCTGCTCAACGACATGATGCAGTCGCTGCTGCCGGCCATCTATCCCGGCCTGAAGAGCGATTTCCAGCTCGACTTCGGCCAGATCGGCCTGATCACGCTGACCTACCAGATCACCGCCTCGATCCTGCAGCCCCTGATCGGCCTGTATGCGGACCGTCGCCCCACGCCGCTTGCGCTGCCTGGCGGCACGCTGTTCTCGCTTGCCGGCCTGCTGGTCCTGTCGCAGGCGCATGCGTATCCGGTGCTGCTGGCGGGTGCCGCCCTGCTCGGCATGGGCTCGTCGGTGTTCCACCCGGAATCGTCGCGCGTGGCGCGCATGGCCTCGGGTGGCAAGCACGGCCTGGCCCAGTCGCTGTTCCAGGTGGGCGGTAACGCGGGTCAGGCGCTGGGCCCGCTCGCCGCGGCCATCGTCGTGGTGCGCTGGGGCCAGTCGAGCCTTGGCTTCTTCGCGCTGCTCGCGCTGCTCTCCTGCGCGATCCTGTGGAATGTCAGCCAGTGGTATCGCCACCATGGCCTGACCCGGCTGACCGCCTCGCACGCGGCACACAAGGAAAGCGCGCCGCCCGCACGCGAAGCCACGCGCGGCATCGCGGTGCTGCTGGCGCTGATCTTCTCGAAGTACGTGTACCTGTCGAGCCTGACGAGTTACTTCACGTTCTACCTGATCCACAAGTTCAACGCGTCCGTCGAAACGGCACAGCTGCACCTGTTCGTTTTCCTCGGCGCAGTTGCAGTCGGCACGATCGTCGGCGGCCCGTTGGGCGATCGCTTCGGCCGCAAGCACGTCATCTGGTTTTCGATCCTGGGCACGCTGCCGTTCACGCTGCTGCTGCCGCACGCAAGCCTGTTCTGGACGGCGCCGCTCACGATCGCCATTGGCCTGATCCTGGCATCCGCCTTCCCGGCGATCGTCGTATTCGCGCAGGAGCTGGTCCCGGGCAAGGTCGGGATGATCTCCGGGCTGTTCTTCGGTTTCTCGTTCGGCATGGGCGGCATCGGCGCCGCGGTGCTGGGCGAACTGGCCGACCATTACGGCATAGAGGCCGTGTACCAGATCTGTGCGTTCCTGCCGTTGATCGGGTTGCTGGCGGCGTTTCTGCCTAACCCGAAGCGCTGAGGGAATCGCGCGCAAGCGCGCTCCCACGAAAGGCACCGGGAATCCATCGCGCGCACGCGCGCTCCCACAACCGCCATCGCGCGCTCCCACAGCTGCGTTCTTGTGGGAGCGCGCTTGCGCGCGATGAGCATTTAGCCTCGTGCCACAAGCCCGCGCACAACCTCATCCAGCGTCGTCACGCCCTTGCGCGCGCTGGCACCGAAATCGATCCAGCCTTCGTTGAAGCCATCGATCATGCGCATCCTGGGCCCTGGGTTTCGCATACCCTGCGAGCGGAACCGCTCCTCCCACGTATCGCGCGGCACGCCACGCGCAACCACATCACGCCCCAACGCTTTCGCAAGCGACGCCGCGATATCGTCCCGGCTCACCCGCACCGGCCCTTCGAGCTCGACGACACGCACGCCTTCCCACGTTTCCCCCAGCAGCTTCGCGGCGAGTTCGCCGATATCCTTCGTCGCGACCATCGCGATACGCCGATCGAGTGGCATGAGGAAGCTATCGAAGCCGCCCTGGTCACGCGCCGGGGCGATGTCCCACTGCGTGTTCTCCATGAACCAAGCGGCGCGCAGGAACGTGACTGGCATGGGCAACGCACCGAGTACCTGCTCCATCCGGCCGAGCTGGGAGAGCAGGTTCTCGTGCGGTGCGTCGGCGCCGATGGTCGACAGGGCGACGACGCGCCCGGGCCGCGCCGCGAGCAGTGCATCCCTGATCGAATGAATCGTACGCGTCGACTCGGGGAAACCCGGCGAAGGATCAAACAGCGGCGGCAGCAGGATGAAGACCGCCTCCGCGCCTTCGAAGGCGCTGGCCAGCGCAGGCGTATCGTCAAGCTCGGCGATCGCGGCCTGTTCGAAGCGTGCGGCCTTGGCCGCATCGCGCACGATGGCGCGGAAAGGTTGGCGGGCGGCGCGCAGGGCCTCGGCTAGCGAGGCCCCGACCTGGCCGGTGATACCGGTGATGGCGTACATGGCTGGCTCCGTCTGTATGGAAAGGACGGAGCACAGGCTAGACGCCGGCAAGCCATGACTGAAGCGACATTGTCGCAGCACATTGATGACCAAAGGTCACGGGTGCCGCGTCAGGCGAACTCCGCCCACGCGTCCGCATCCTGCGCGACCTTCCGCTCACCGAAACGCAGGTCCTGCGCCGCGGGTGCGGCCGCCTCGGCAGGCGCGCCACCGTCCACGGTGAAGAACGCTACCTGCTCGCGCAACGACTGCGCCTGGTCCTGCATGGATTTCGCCGCCGCGGCCGCCTCTTCCACCAGTGCCGCGTTCTCCTGGGTCACCTGGTCGATCTGCGCGATGGCGATGTTGACCTGATCGACACCGGCGGACTGCTCGGCGCTCGCGGCCGCGATCTCGGCGACGATATCGGTCACCTTGTTCACGCTGCCGACGATGTCGCGCAGCGCGTCCGCGGAACGCTCGACCAGCCCCGCGCCGGTTTCGACGCGTTCGCCACTTTCGACGATCAGCGCCTTGATCTCCTTCGACGCCGCCGCGCTGGACTGGGCCAGGCGGCGCACTTCACCAGCGACCACCGCGAAGCCACGGCCCTGCTCACCCGCACGCGCGGCTTCGACCGCCGCGTTCAGCGCGAGCAGGTTGGTCTGGAAAGCGATCTCATCGATCATGCCGACGATATCGGCGATGCGCCGGCTGGAATCGCCGATGTCACGCATCGCGTCCATCGCCTGCGCCACGACCTCGCCGCCGCGCTCGGCTTCGCTGCGCGCATGGCGCGAGAGGCGGTCGGCAGCGGTCGCGTTTTCAGCGTTCTGCTTCACGGTCGCGGTCATCTCTTCCATCGATGCCGCAGTCTCCTCGAGGCTGGAAGCCTGCTCCTGCGTGCGGTGGGAAAGATCATCGTTACCGCGCGAAATCTCGGCGGAGGTCGTGGAGACCACGTGCGCGCCCTGCTGCACTTCCGCCACGATCGAGGCCAGCGTGCCGCGCATGCGCTCCAGCGCGCCCAGCAGGCTTTCCGGAGCAACACCCGCCATATCTTCGTTGCGCAGGTCGCCGCCGGCGATGCGGCTGGCGATGCGCTGCGCTTCGTTCGGCTCGCCGCCGATCGTGGCGCGGATGCTGCGCATGGAGAACCACACCACGAACAGCGCGAGCACGGCGATCAGGCCGGACTTCAGCAGGTCACCCTGCAGTTGCTGGCGGAACGCCGCATCGATATCGGTGAAGTAGGCACCCGAGATGAAATGCAGGTCCCACGGCTGGTACAGCGCCGAGTAGCTGATCTTGTCGCGCAGCTCCTTCGTCTTCGGCATCACCTGCGTGTAGCGGGTGAAGCCGTGGCCTTCCTTCGTGTCGGCATCGAGCATGGCGACATAGTGGTGGAAGCCATTGCCATCGACGTCATCGCGGATGTTCTTCCCGAGCTCGTCGTGGCGCAGCGGATGCATGCGCAGCGCCAGCCCGGAATCGAACGCGAACACGTAGCCGTTCTTGCCATCCCAGCGCATCGTCTCGATCACGCGCAGCGCTTCCGTACGGGCCTGCGCATCGCTCATCTCGCCCTTCGCGGCGCGCGCGTGGTACGCGTCAGCCACGGCGGTCGCGGTCATCACATGTTGTGCAAGTGCCTGCTCCAGCGAACGCATCTGCGCATCGCGGCTTTCCATGGCGGACATCACCACCTGGCCGACCAGGCCCAGGACCACGATCGACATCACCATCCACACCCGCGTATTCAGCGTGGTGCGACCAAACCACTTCATTACAGCCGACATGCCACTTCACCCTCAGGACGATCCCCCGTGAGCGCTTTATCGGCAAAACCTTGCGACCCTTTATGTCGCTTGTGTGACGTGGGTCACGCCCGGATGACTCAGGGGAGCGTGAGACGATGCGTGCCGCTGCCCAGCGTGGTCGTCTTTGCGCCGGGCAATCCAACCTCCGCCTCCGCACCGACCGGGACGTGAATGTCCAGTTCGACACGTCCACCCGCCTTGCGCCACGCCACGGACGCCTCGCCATACGGGGTCATGACCGCGGCGGAGGCATGATCCAGCCACGCGGTGAGCGCGGGGCGGATGCCGATCAGCCGCCAGCCGGGGGCGAGCGGGCGCAGGCCAGCGACATCCTCGAACAACCAGTCGTCGACCGTGCCCAGGAAGTAGTGACCGCGCGAGCGCGAAGCGAGTTTCCAGTGTTCCCACAGGCTCGTGGCGCCATTCGCGCGCCAGAAGCCCCAGCTGGGGAAGGTCACCTGGGTGGCGATGGCCCAGGCTTCGTCGGCGTGCCCCGTCGCGGTCAGCACCGGGAGGATGAGCTTGGTCGCGAGCGCACCCGTGTCGAGGTGATCGCCGCGCGCATGGGCATCGGCCGCGACACCGGCGGCCACGCGCTCACGCAGCGCATCGGGCACCAGGCCAAACCCCAGCGCGAGCAGGTTATGCGCCTGCCGGTAGCCCTGGTCGCCTTCGCCACGGTAGACGCCCTTCCCGCGATCGAGGAAGTGGGCGTTGAAGGCATCGCGAACCCGGTCCGCCATGCCATCGAAACGCCTGGCTCCGGCCTCGTCACCGGCAAGCCGTTGCATCTCGGCGACCACGCGCTCCATGCGATACAGATAAGCCGTGCCCGCGACCCGCTTGTCCTCCGGTGCATTCTCGCCGGACGGATCCGTTTCCGGACTCACCCAATCGCCGAGCTCCGTATTCGCGATGCCACCCGGCGAGCGCGCGTCTTCCATCGCGACGTAACGCGCCATGCCCGCGAGGTGCTCATCGATCGGCGCGCGATCGCCCGTCGCCATGTACAACGACCACGGCACCAGCACATAGGCCGAGTGCCAGGTGGGCGCATGCACGTCCAGCGCCCAGCCCGCGTTCGGTGCGGTCACCAGCGGCGCGCCATCCGCGCCGCGCGTATCGGCGATATCACGCACCCACTTCGTGAGCAGCGGGCCAGCATCGACGTTGCGCAGGAACATGTCCGCGCCGAGCATGCCATCGCCGGTCCAGCCGTTCTTCTCGTACATGGGTGTATCGGTCGGGATCCCATGCAGGTTGTTGAGCAGGGTGTCCACGGTGGCGCGATGGATCCAGTTGAGCAGGTCGTTGGCGCTGTCGAAGCGCCCCGCCACCTCGACATCGGTGTGCACCAGCTGCGCCTTCACCGCATCCAGCGACGGGCGCCCTGGCCCCGGCCAGCCATCGACCTGCACGTAGCGAAAGCCCTTATAGGAAAAGCGCGGATGCCAGTGCGTGCGCCCATCGCCGAGGGTCAGGTGATCGGTCTGGAAACCGTGCTTGAAGTAGTGGTGTTCGTCGCGCGCATCCACCGTGCCATCGGGCAGCAGCTTCTCGCCATAGCGTGCGGTTACCACCGTCCCCGCCGGGCCCTCCACGGTGAAGTCGGCCCAGCCGGCGATCACGCGGGGGAAGGCGAAGACATATGTGCCCGGCTTCGGTTCGGCGATTTCCGTGGCGCCAAGCGTTCCCGTGATGCGTATGGGCTGCTCGATCTGCGCGACCAGGCGCCCTGTCGGCGCCGGCAGCACGGTAGCCGGCACCCACTGCGCGGGTATCGCAGCGCGGGCGTCGTAGTCTTCCCCGCCATACAGGTCATCCAGCCGCGTCGGGCCATCGGCCAGTTCCCAGCGGGTATCGGTGGGGATGCGCTCGACCCGGCCATCCGCGTAACGGATGACCAGCACCGCACGCAGGCGCGGCTGGCCGTGCCAGGGCGCGCGCTCCCAGTGCCAGACGTTCGGATTGGTCATGCCGTAGAAACCACGGCCAAGCTCTGCGTCCAGCGTGTGCTCACCGGGCGTCAGCGCGACATCCGTGGCAACGACTTCCACGCGCTTCGCATAATCGGTGAAGCCCGGCGAAAGCACCGCATCACTGACCGGTCGGCCATCCAGGCTCATGTCGGCATAGCCGCCCGCGGCGACGTAGAGCGTGGCACCCGTGACATTCGTGCCCACGCGGAAGCGGCGACGCAGCAGGGGTGCCGGCGGGCTTGCGGCATCGGCCTTGCCGATCCATTGCGCGCCCGCCCACCCGGCCTCGTCCACGATCGTGCCGAAGTGGCCTTGCGCGCTCGCCGGGCCTTCGGTCGTGCGTACATCGACCTGCCATTCGTAGCGCTCGCCCGGCGCCAGCGCGGGGCCGCCATACGGCACGTCGATAGACTGGCCTCCGCGGACATCGCCGCTATCCCACAGGCGCTTGCCGGCGTGACTCACCTGGACTCGATAGCCCTGCTGCACCGTGGCGTTCTTTTCGGCATGGATCACCCATGAGAACCGCGGCTTTGCCGCATCGACATTGAGCGGCGCTTCGGTCCGCTCAACGCGAAGCCGCTCCAGGGTGGCGGCAAGACCGCAGGCGGGCACGAGGCCAAGGAGAAGGAACAGGGTGCGAAGGGGCACGGCGTGGCATCCCGGGAACAAGGCACGAACCCTCGAGCATACCCGCACACATCCGTCTAACGCGTGCGGGTCTACACAGTACGCACCCATGCCAACCGGAGCCACCGTCATGAAGACCCGCCTCGTCGGCCTCGCCCTGGGCCTCGCCATCGCAAGCACCGCCGCATCCGCCATGCAGCTCGACAAGCTGGGCGGACTCATGGGCAGCGGCTCGGGGGGCAGCCTGACCTCCGGCAGCGCCAGCAATGCCGCGGGCATCATCCAGTACTGCATCAACAACAACTACCTCGGCGGCGGTTCCGGTGCCGCAGGGGTCAAGGACAAGCTGCTCGGCAGCCTCTCCGGCGACCAGAACGCGGCGAATACCGATGCCGGCGGTTCGTCGGGCAGCAACCTGCTGGGCTCGATGACAGGCAAGTCGAAGAAGGGCACCAGCGCCGCCGAGCCGACGCAGGACAAGGGCTACCTCGATGGCGCGAAGGGCCTGCTGACGACCGGCGACGGCAAGAAGGTCGACCTCACCGGCGGCAACAGCAACGATTCCACCGACATCAAGGGAAAGATCGTGCACAAGGCGTGCGATGCGGTGTTGAAGCAGGGGAAGAAGATGGCAGGGATGTAGACGCGCAAGCGCAATGCGCGTCGTAGGAGCTCACCCTGTGAGCGACGCCTCTCGCGCCGCCGCCACAGGCCCTGCGCCGATATCGCGAAAGATGTCGCCCACAGGGTGGGCTCCTACGTTTCAGTTCGCGTGCTAGTTCGCCTTAACCCCGCGTAATACGCCCGATCGCCTCGGTCAGGTCGGCCACGCCATAAGGCTTCACGATCACCGCTGTGCGTGCATCACGCACCACGCCGTTGGCGGTCTGGTCGCCCGTGGCGAACAACACCGGGAGGTCGGGCCGCGTCTCGCGCATGCGTTCGGCCACTTCCACGCCGTTCATCCCAGGCAGGCCCACGTCGGCCAAGAGGACGTCGATGGTCTCGTTCGTGTGCACGCGGATGGCCTCGTTGCCATCGCCCGCCTCGAACACGGTATGCCCGCGCGTTTCCAGCATCTCCGCGATGCTCATGCGGATCAGCGCATCGTCTTCCACCACCAGCACGCGCAGCGGCTGCCACGGTCGCGGAGCGGGAGCTGACGGTGCCGGCGAAGGGATCGCCGATGGTTCCACCGGTGAGCGCTGGGCGAGCACGTGGCGCACGCGCCGCGCCAGGGCCTCGCGGGTGTACGGCTTGCTCAGCAGTTCGACGCCTTCATCCAGGCGCCCGCCATGCACGATGGCGTTCTCGGTATAGCCCGAGGTAAACAGCACGGCCATGCCCGGCTGGCGCTCCACCGCCTTGCGTGCGAGCTCCGTGCTGCGCAGCGGGCCTGGCATGACCACGTCGGTGAACAGCAGGTCGATCGCCATGCCGCTCTCGATGATCGAAAGCGCGCTCTCCGCGTCGCGCGCCTTCAGCACGCGGTATCCCAGGTCGGCCAGCATGCCCACCACGATCTCGCGGACCTCGTCGTCATCCTCGGCCACCAGGATGGTTTCGTCACCGCGGTGCAGCCCGCCTTCTTCAAGTGCGACCAGGCGATCCTCGCTCTGCGTGGAGCGCGGCAGGTAGATCTTGACCGTCGTGCCGTGGTCCAGCTCGCTGTAGATCTTCACGTGGCCGCCGGACTGCTTCACGAAGCCGTAGACCATGGAGAGGCCGAGGCCGGTGCCCTTGCCCTCCGGCTTGGTCGTGAAGAACGGCTCGAACACCTGGGGCAAGACCTCCGGGGCGATGCCGCAGCCGGTGTCGCTCACCGCCAGCATCACGTACTGGCCGGACTTCAGGTCGCCGTGCGCGTTGGCATAAGACTCATCGAGCAGCGCATTGCCCGCCTCGATCGTGAGCTTGCCCTGCCCGCCCATGGCGTCGCGAGCGTTGATCGCCAGGTTCAGCAGGGCGTTCTCGACGTTGCCGATATCGACCAGGGTGTTCCACAGGCCGCCGGCGATCACGGTTTCCACCTCGATCGCCTCGCCCAGTGAGCGCCGCAGCAGGTCGTCCATGCCACGGACGAACCGGCCGACATTCACGACCTTGGGCGCCAGCGGCTGGCGGCGGCCAAAGGCGAGCAACTGGGCCGCGAGGCGTGAACCCCGCTCGACGCCGGCCATGGCGTTGGCCACGCGGCGTTCGGCCCTTGGATTACCTGCTACGTCAGTGGCCAGCAGCTGCAGGTTGCCGCTGATGACCTGAAGCAGGTTGTTGAAGTCATGTGCCACGCCGCCGGTGAGCTTCCCGATGGCATCCATCTTCTGGGCCTGCCGCAGCTGGTCCTCGGTCATGTCGAACGTTGATGGCATCTATCCGGACGGTCCCTTGGCATGGGTGGAGCGGGTCGGAATCTTAGCGTCGGGTCTCACGGCTGATGTGTAGGCGGTCTTCACATACGTGTAACGCCGCTGATCACTCCGTTACCAGTGTGGCGAAGAGGTAGATCGGCCAACCCATTGAGTCATCAGCGCATTGGAAAAAATCCCCTATATCTTGTGTTGACCTGCCCTGGACTCGCCTATATCGTGTGTCCCGTTGGTGTCCGAGGCGGCGCGAGTGCCCGTCGGACTTAATAGGGAATCCGGTGTGAATCCGGAACTGCCCCGCAGCGGTAAGTGGAAACGACCCCGTTCAATGCACTGGCTCCACGGGGAGCTGGGAAGCGACGGGTAGGCCGGTGGCGAAAGCCGCCAAGTCCACGAAGTCCGAAGACCTGCCAACAGCCGTGGCCGAAGAGGCCCGGTTCGTGGTGACGGCTTCCGCGGGGGAGCACGTCGCGGATCGAAGCCCCTCCGTGCGGCTTCATCCCCGGCTTTCCCGTTGGCCCACCCACGCCTAGCCCCGTCCGAGGGAACGGGAGTTTGGACCAGGCCCTGGGGCACGCCAGCATGACGACGATGGATTCCGCAGCGCGCGAGCGCACAGAGACGGCCGAAGCAGCCGCCGCTACCACCCACGAAAACAACAACGAGAAGGCCCCCGCAGCGGGCTACCGACAGGACGCCCCGCCGGCGTTCGCCCTGACCCCTCCGCACAACCCCGGCCAGATGCGCGTCACGAAGCCCAACGGCGGCCAGCAAACCGTGGACGTGAACACGATCGGGCGCGGGGTGACGCGCAGCGCCGATGGCCTGTTCGCCGTGGATCCGATGCGCGTCGCGCTGAAGACCATCGGCGGCCTGTATGACGGCGCCAGCACGCAGGAGCTCGACCAGCTCTCGATCCGCACCGCCGCGGCGCTGACCGCCGAAGAGCCGGAGTACGGCCAGCTCGCCGCGCGCCTGCTCTCCGCCTTCATCGACAAGGAAGTGAGCGGCCAGGAGATCCAGTCGTTCTCCCAGTCGATCACCATCGGCGGCGAGCTCGGCATCCTCAACGAGCGCCTGCGCGCGTTCGTGCAGGCCAACGCCCGCAAGCTCAACGACGCCATCGACCTCAACGCCTCGCGCCGTTTCGAGTACTTCGGCCTGCGCACGGTGTACGACCGCTACCTGCTGCGCCACCCGACCAAGCGCCACGTCATCGAGACGCCGCAGTACTTCTTCATGCGCATCGCGTGCGCGCTCGGCGGCAACGATGTTGCCGAGACGCTCGAGCTGTACCGCATGCTGTCGTCGCTGGAATACCTCGCCAGCTCGCCGACCCTGTTCAACGCCGGCACGGCGCACGAGCAGCTCTCGTCGTGCTTCCTGCTCGATTCGCCGGAAGATGACCTCGCGTCGATCTACGCGAAGTACGGCGACGTGGCCCAGCTGTCGAAGTTCGCCGGCGGCATCGGCCTCGCTTACTCGCGCATCCGTTCGCGCGGTTCGCTCATCCGTGGCACCAACGGCCACTCGAACGGCCTGGTGCCGTGGCTGAAGACGCTCGACGCGTCGGTCGCCGCGGTGAACCAGGGCGGCAAGCGCAAGGGCGCTGCCTGCGTGTACCTGGAAACCTGGCATGCCGATATCGAGGAGTTCCTCGAGCTGCGTGAGAACACCGGCGACGACGCGCGCCGCACGCACAACCTGAACCTCGCGAACTGGGTGCCCGACCTGTTCATGCGCCGCGTGGAAACCGACGGCGACTGGTCGCTGTTCGATCCGAAGATCGTCCCGCACTTCGTCGACACCTGGGGCGAGACGTTCGACGCCGCCTACGCGAAGGCCGAGGCCGATGGCCTGGCCGTGAAGTCGGTGAAGGCGCGCGAGCTGTACGCCCGCATGCTGCGCTCGCTGGCGCAGACGGGTAACGGCTGGATGACCTTCAAGGATCGCTCCAACGCGACCAGCAACCAGACCGCCCGCCCGGAAAACGTCATCCACCTCTCGAACCTGTGCACCGAGATCCTCGAGGTGACGAACGCCGGCGAGACCGCCGTGTGCAACCTCGGCTCGGTGAACCTGGCCCGCCACGTCGTCGATGGCGCCTTCGATTTCGAGAAGCTCGCGACCACGGTCCGCACCGCGGTGCGCCAGCTCAACCGCGTGATCGACCTGAACTTCTACCCGATCGATACCGCGCGCACGGCGAACATGAAGTGGCGTCCGGTCGGCCTGGGCGTCATGGGCCTGCAGGATGTGTTCTTCAAGCTGCGCCTGCGCTTCGATTCGGATGAGGCACGCGAGCTCTCCACGCGCATCTCCGAAGAGATCTACTTCCACGCGCTGTCGCAGTCGAACGAGATCGCCGAGCGTGATGGCGCGCACCCGGGCTTCGATGAAAGCCGCGCCGCGAATGGCGAGCTCCAGTTCGACTACTGGCAGGCCGCGACGCCGCACGGCAAGGATGGCCGCTGGGCCGAGCTGCGCGAGAAGGTGAAGACGCACGGCCTGCGCAACTCGCTGCTCATCGCGATCGCGCCGACCGCGACCATCGCCTCGATCGCCGGTTGCTACGAGTGCATCGAACCGCAGGTCTCCAACCTGTTCAAGCGCGAGACGCTGTCGGGCGACTTCCTGGTGGTCAACCGCCACCTGGTGGAAGAGCTGAAGACGCTCGGCCTGTGGACCGCCGATATCCGCGACCAGATCAAGCTGGCCGAGGGCTCGGTGCAGGGCATCAACGCGATCCCGGCGGAGCTGCGCGCCATCTACCGCACCGTGTGGGAACTGCCGCAGAAGGCGTTGATCGACCTGGCCGCCGCCCGCGGCGCGTATATCGACCAGAGCCAGTCGCTGAACCTGTTCATGGAAAACCCGAACATCGGCCAGCTCTCGTCCATGTACATGTACGCGTGGAAGGCCGGCGTCAAGACCACTTACTACCTGCGTTCGCGCCCGGCGACCCGCATTGCGAAGACCACGGTCAGCGCCGCCGCTG
>NZ_JBQCFT010000278.1:0-7387 GCF_051958795.1 Luteibacter sp.
CGATGGGCGCTGCGGCGTGCCCCATCGCGCGCAAGCGCGCTCCCACAAGATCGTTGGCGTAAAAAAAGGGCGCGCCCAGGACGGGCGCGCCCTCTGTCGGCTCAGAATCAGCGTTGCAACGAGCGGCCGCGGCCGATGCCGTAGTAGGCGAGGCCGGCTTCCTCGGCCACCTGCGGATCGTAGAGATTGCGGCCATCGAAGATGGCCGGCTCTTTCAATGCCGCCTTGATCCGCGCGAAATCCGGTGCGCGGAAGGCCTTCCACTCGGTGACCAGGGCGAGCACGTCGGCCCCTTCGAGCGCCTCGTAGGGCTTCTCGCAGAGCACCAGGTCGTCGCGCTTGCCATAGATGCGGGCGGTCTCCTCGCGGGCCTCGGGGTCATAGGCGCGCACCTTCGCACCGGCTTCCCAGAGTGCCTCGATCAACCGGCGGCTCGGCGCTTCGCGCATGTCATCCGTATTCGGCTTGAACGCCAGGCCCCACAGGGCGATGGTCTTGCCAGCGATGGCGCCATCGAAGTGACGAAGGATCTGGGCGAAGAGACGGGTCTTCTGCGTGTGGTTCACTGCCTCCACCATCGCGAGAAGGCGCGCGTCGTAGTCATGCGCGCGGGCGATGCGCTCGAGCGCCTGCACATCCTTCGGAAAGCAGGAGCCGCCATAGCCTGCGCCGGGATAGATGAAGTGATAGCCGATGCGGGGATCGGAACCGATACCCTGGCGCACGAGTTCCACGTCCGCGCCCACGCGTTCTGCGATGTTCGCGATCTCATTCATGAAGCTGATCTTCGTCGCGAGCATGGCGTTGGCGGCGTATTTGGTGAGCTCGGCGGAGCGCTCATCCATCACCACCATACGATCGTGGTTGCGGTTGAACGGCGCGTAGAGCTTGCGCAGTTGGCCGACGGCACGCTCGCTGGAGGCGCCGACGACGATGCGGTCCGGGCGCAGGCAGTCCTCGACGGCATCGCCTTCCTTCAGGAACTCGGGGTTCGAGACCACATCGAAGGCGATGCTGGCTCCACGGCTGGCCAACACCTCGCCGATCGCGCCACGTACCTTGTCCGCCGTACCCACGGGTACGGTCGACTTGTTCACCACGACGGCATAGCGATCGAGGTGCTGGCCGATGGTGCGCGCGACGCTGAGCACGTACTTCAGGTCGGCGCTGCCATCTTCATCGGGCGGTGTCCCCACAGCGATGAAGATGATCTCGCCGTGCGCGATGGCGGAAGCCGGCTCCGTCGTGAAATCCAGCTGCCCAGCGGCGTAGTTCCGCTTGACGATCGGCTCGAGGCCTGGTTCGTAGATGGGGATGATGCCTTTCTTGAGGCCCTCTACCTTGGCTTCGTCGATGTCAACGCAGACCACATGGTTACCCATTTCCGCGAGACAGGCGCCGGTGACCAAACCTACATAACCGGTACCAAAGATTGTGACCTTCATTCATGTCGCCTGTAGTACGGGGAATCGGTATCCAGCATCCTCCATCACAACTGGCTGTCGCGATCCAGGTTGGATTGGGCGGTGGCCGCGTTGTTGATCAGGCCCGATAGCGGGAGGAGCTGGCTGATGAAGCGGTTCCAGCGGGTGATGCCGGCGGGGCCGACATAGATCACGTCGCCAGGCTCGACAGCGAACTGCCCGGCGACGGCGTACGCGGCGGGCGAGTTGTTGTCGAGCTGATAGATGGTGGCGGGGGCCTTTTCCATGTTCTCCACGCCGCGGATCACGTAAACGGATTTGCCGCGCGCGCTGGTCTGGTTGAGGCCGCCCGAGCGACCGAGCGCCTGGGTCAGGCTGAGGTCGCTGGTCTTGAACGAGATGGCCTGCGGGCGCAGCACTTCGCCGAGCACGTACACCTCGTGGTTATCGTTGTAGGGCAGGTAGACGCTGTCGCCGCCCTTCAGGTAGATGTCCTGGCCGCCCTGCAGCGTGTGCGAGAGCTTGTCGAGGTCGAGGTGGTACTCGTGGTTATCGCGCCGGAGCACCACGTTGGAGAGATCGGCGATCTGCGCATTGACGCCTGCGGCACCGACAGCCTGCGAAAGCGTCAGCGGCGCGACCGAGATGTTCTGGGGTGATGTATTCGTGAAGGCGCCGCCCATGGTGACGCGCTGGCTGGCGAAGCCGACGATGCTGATATCGACCTGCGGCTTCGCGATGTACTTGGTCAGGCGATCGGAAATCTCCGTCCGCAACTGTTCGATCGTGAGCCCGGCCGCCTTGATCTGGCCGACGTACGGGTAGAACAGGGTGCCATCGGGGCGGACCAGGCGCCCATTGGCGGCGGTTTGCTGTTGCGAACCGGCAGGCGAGGTGAGTTCCGGGTGTTCCCATACCGTGATGTACAGCGAATCGCCCGCGCCGATGTGGTAATCGTCGGGCTTGTAAGCGGTCAGTGCGGGATCCAGGCTGGCCGGCGTGGCCGAGGCCTTGTCCATCGCGATGAGCTTGGGTGTGATGGGGACGAGCTGGTAGCGGGCGCCAGTGGGGGTCTGCTTGTCGTTCAGCTCGCCGGTGTTCATGTGCTGGCCGGGGGCCAGGACGCATGCATGCAGGAACATGCAGCATCCGGCCAGACCGAGGGTCGGCAGGAACTTCATCGTGCGCGGATTCCTTGGATACAACGACTGCCCGGAATCGGACGGTCCACTACTTAAACCGACCCAGCATTAACCAATCGGGAATACATGGACGTTTGGACGTCCATTCATGAACACAGCACCAAATCAGTGCGTGCCGCCGGTTCCACCTGTACCGCCCGTGCCTCCGGTGCCACCCGTGCCGCCGGTGCCACCCGTGCCGTCATTGCCCGTACCTGTCGCCGAATTCGCAGTGGCACCGGTTGCTGCGGCCATGGCCGCGGTGCCTGCGCCGACGCGTGCAGGTGCGACGGCACCTTGCGATGCCTGGCGTGCCTGCGCCGGTGTAGCGACGCGAGCGCCCTGCGCAGCGTTGTTTTCAGCGGTTGCCGGCTGCGCGGCCGGCTGTGCGGGTGCGCGTTGCGCCTGTGCGAGGAGCGGGACGGTGACGGCGGCGATGGCGCATGCGATTAGCAGACGTTTCATGTCTGATCTCCTGCGTATGTGAAGAAGAAACTGAATGAGAGTACGCGTGTCATTTGCGGATGTGCGCTGACAAAACGCGTAAGACATTCACCGCTAT
The DNA here is from genome assembly GCF_051958795.1 of Luteibacter sp. GTDB lineage: Bacteria > Pseudomonadota > Gammaproteobacteria > Xanthomonadales > Rhodanobacteraceae > Luteibacter. Next base: position 3,168 of record NZ_JBQCFT010000278.1, read on the forward strand.
CCATGTGTCAACAAGCAAGTCGTTCTGCTGAACGACGAAATTCAGCGAGTGTTTCTGTGAAACGTGTCAGGTTTCACTACATGCACGATTGCTGTTGTTTTCGTGGCGATGCAGCATCCACTCATATTCTCCGCATTGCGAGAGTGGTGAGCTAACTGAGTCCGGTGCTCCGCGGACTCGGGCAATAGCGTGTTGGGCCGATACGAGCTTCGGGATGAAGCCTCGCCGGACCTACAGGGGGCACGTACCTTGGCATGCCGGTTTGGCCGGTGTTGTCTCTTGGCAGAAGGTACTTGTCATGCAACTGAAAAAAATCAACGCCTTAGTTGATCTGGAGCTTCGTGTTGGTGACCTGATGAGTGCGGTCACCGCGGCGCATCTGGCCTACCTGGCCCGCTTTGACGGCCAGGCGATGGATAGCACCTACACGGCGGCCATGGTCATCCTCGTGCTGTTCACACTGGTGTGCTCGATGCTGTTCCAGGTGTACGAACAGCCGCTCGGTGAGCGTCCGATCAGCCAATTCTTGCGCATCGCAGCATCATGGGCCATCGCGTTCGCCTGCCTCATGGTGATGTGCTATCTGCTGAAGATCGGCGACACATTCTCGCGTGCGTGGGTGTTACTGACACTTCCCTTCGGTCTCATCGGCTTTTCGCTCGTGAGACTCATTGCGCTTGTTGCGTTGCGTCGGCTACGCACGCGTGGCGAAGGCATCGCGCGTTGCCTGTTGGTGGGTGCCACCGACTCCGGATTGCACATGCTGGAGCAGGTGCGTGCCAATCCTGCACTCGGCATGGACATCACCGGATACGTGAAGACGAGCTACGATCATGCCATCCCTGATGGTGTGCCCAAGGTCGGCTCACTGCTCGAGCTCGAGGACATCCTGAAGCGCGGTGAATGGGACGAGGTGCTCCTCGCGTTGCCCGTGAGCGCGAATCGCGCCATCACGTACGCCATGGACCGCATGGAGCAGCACGTGGTTACGGTGAAGTTCGTGCCGGATCTCCTCGGCCGCCAGCTGATCAACCACCAGATGGAAGACTGCGGCGGCGTACCGATCGTCACGTTGCGCTCCAGCCCGCTCGAGGGCCATGCCTGGCTCGTGAAGAACGTCGAGGATCGCCTGATCGCCGCGGGCATCCTGCTCATGATCGCGCCGATCATGCTGTGCCTGGCGATCGGCGTGAAGCTCTCCAGCCCTGGCCCCGTGCTCTATCGCCAGCGCCGCGTAGGCCTGGATGGCAAGGAATTCGAGATGCTGAAGTTCCGCTCCATGCCCGTGGATATGGAGCGTAGCGGCAAGGTCGCCTGGGGCGGCGCGCAGAACAAGACGACTACCCGATTCGGCAAATTCATCCGCCAGACCAGCCTCGACGAGCTGCCGCAGTTCCTGAACGTGCTTCGTGGCGACATGTCCATCGTCGGCCCGCGTCCGGAACGGCCCATGTTCGTGGAGCAGTTCAAGGGCGAGATCGACGGCTACATGCACAAGCACCTGGTGAAGGCAGGCATCACCGGCTGGGCGCAGATCAACGGCTGGCGTGGCGATACCGACCTGACCCGGCGTATCGAGCACGATCTCTACTACATCAACCACTGGTCGCTCGCGTTCGACCTGAAGATCATCTTCCTCACGATCTTCAAGGGCTTCGTGCACAGCGAGAACCAATCCTCCGCGCGCACGGGCATCACCGCAGCGGTGGCGCAGCCGGTCGAACCTGTGGCTGAAGAATCGCAGTAACCAAGTAGAAAGGGCTGACGCTTGAAAATCCTGGTATGTGGTGGTGCGGGCTACGTGGGCTCGCACATGGTGCGCTACCTCATCGAGAGGGCGCATGAGGTCGTCGTCTTCGACAATCTATCGACCGGCCATCGCGAATCCGTGCCCGACGGCGTGCCGTTCGTCCATGGCGATATCGGCGATGCCGGCAAGCTCGCGCGCGTCTTCTCGGACCACGCGTTCGATGCGGTGATGCATTTCTGCGCGCGCTCGCTGGTCGGCGAGTCAGTGATCGATCCCTACGCGTACTACGAGAACAACGTCGGCAACACCATCGCGCTGCTCGATGCCATGCGCCATGCTGGCGTCGATCGCCTGGTGTTCTCATCCACCGCCGCCGTGTTTGGCCACCCCGTCTCCGACACGATCGACGAAACGCACCCCACCACGCCCATCAATCCGTATGGACAGAGCAAGCTGATGATCGAGCAGGTGCTTGCCGATGCGGCAAGGGCCTATGGGCTGCGCTCCGTCGCGCTGCGCTATTTCAATGCGGCGGGCGCATCGTCGTGTGGGTCGATCGGCGAGGCGCACGATCCGGAGACGCACCTGATTCCCAACGTCCTGAAGGCCGTACTGGGGCAGGGCAAGGGGCTGAAAGTGTTTGGCACGGACTACGACACGCGTGATGGCACCTGCGTCCGTGACTACGTGCACGTGAACGACCTGGCTTCCGCGCATCTTCTGGCGATCGAGTACATGGCCAGCAACGAGGGCGCGTTCACCTTCAACCTCGGCAACGGCGAGGGCTTCACGGTGCGCGAGGTGATCGCGGCGGCGGAGAAGGTCACCGGCCGCCCCGTGCCGCATGAGTTTGCCGAACGGCGGGAAGGTGACCCGGCGGTGTTGGTGGCTTCGAGCCAGCAGGCGCGTGATGAACTCGGCTGGCGTCCGGCCATGGCGCGGATGGAGGATATCCTCGCCTCAGCGTGGCAGTGGCACCTGCAACCGAGGTTCTGAGCCCGGCTTAGCCGGTGGCGAGCTGGCCGATCAGCTGCATGGCGTTCGGTACCGGCTTGCCATCGGCGAAGCACGCCTTCACCAGCGCATTGACCTGCGCCAGGCTCGGTCGGTCCTTGCGGAAGCGATCGAGCATCGCGTGGTCGGCCGCCGATGCGGCCTGAACGCCCTGGGACCTCGCGGCGCCTGCTGCCGTCGCGAACATGCGGTTCTCGCCCAGCTTCGTGGCCGTTGCCACCTGCATATCGATCCCTGGTGACTGCGGCGCCACGACGATGTTGTCGTGGATCGCGGTGCTGCTCGGCACGCCTTTCCAGCTCGTCGCCTTGAATACGGTGACCTCGGCTCCGGCGATGGGCTTCTCCGGGATGATGATGATGTTGTTGTAGATCTGGCTGCCAGCGACGGGACCCGAGATGCGCAGGCTCGCGCTGTCGCTCTTGCGCAGGGCATCGTTGATGCTGACGTTGAAACGCACCACGGTGCCGGTGTTGCCGATATCGCCCCCGCTCCGGCCATCGTTGCAGACCAGTGCCATGCCACCGACGTTGTCGTGGCTGTAGTTGTACTGGATCAGGGTGTTCCGGCAGCGGAAGTCGGAATCATAGGCCTGGCCGTCGGCGTAGGCCTTGTGGTCGCTGACCTCGTTGTACTGGACGGTGGTGTTGTCGCAGTCGAACGGCCAGATACCGGCGGCGGCTTCACCGCGTGGCAGCGGACCGCACTGGCTGATGGTGTTGTGCTCGACCAGCGCGCCGTCGCAGCCGCGCACGAGGATGCCATCGCCCGGCACGCCGGTGAGCCGGTTGCCGCGCACGACGATGCCCTTTGCCAGGCCGCCCTGGCGGTTGCCGGCGGCGAGGAACAGGATGCCATCCCGCTGGGTGTTCTCGAGGATGTTATCGCTGATCATGAGGCCGTCGTACCGCGTGGGCTTGTCCTTGCCTTTCGCCTCGACCAGGATCCCGCTGCCGCCGCCGTCCTTCTTCACCGGCAGGCCATTGACGTCATGCACGTGAAGGCCCTGGAGGGTGATGCCGTGGGCGACGCCGAAGTCCTGGTGGAACAGGTGGACGCCCGTCCGTTTCGCGGCTGGCTGCGGCCCCTGGTTGGAGATCGCCAGGTTGCGCACGGTCCAGTACTCGAGGTTTTGCAGGCGCAGCGTGGAGGGCGCCTTGCCATCGGCATGCAGGTGGGGCAGCGCGCCCTGGCCGTAGGCATCGACGACGACCGGCGCGCCGGCGCTGCCCGAGCCCTTCGGCAAGAAGGCGCCCGGATAGTCGCCACCGCGCTTGAACAGGATCCGGTCGCCCGGCCCGAAGCTTTGTTTGTTCAGCCGGTCGAGCGTACGGAATGCATGTGCCTCGCTGGTGCCCGCGTGCGCATCGTCACCGCCGCTGCCGTCGACATACCAGGTCGTCCCGCTGGCAGCGCGGACGCGCGCCAGCGGGAACAGGGCGGATGTCGCGACAGC